>NZ_CP017181.1:2745144-3050160 GCF_001729765.1 Enterobacter kobei | reverse complement strand
CAACATCACCGGCAGCAACTGTCGCCAGCTGGTGCATGTTGAAAACGGTAAACACTTTGTTATCCGCAATATAAAGGCCAAAAATATTACCCCCGACTTCAGTAAAAAGGCGGGAATAGATAACGCCACGGTAGCTATTTATGGCTGTGATAATTTCATTATTGATAATGTCGATATGGTCAATAGTGCCGGAATGCTAATTGGCTATGGGGTCATTAAAGGCGATTATTTGTCCATTCCCCAGAACTTCAAGCTAAACAATATTCATCTGGATAATCGCCAGCTTGCGTATAAGCTGCGCGGAATCCAAATATCATCCGGCAATGCCACCTCCTTTGTGGCGATCACCAACGTCGAGATGAAGCGCGCGACGCTTGAGCTGCACAATAAGCCGCAGCATCTGTTCTTACGTAATATCAACGTGATGCAGGAGGCTGCTATCGGTCCTGCGCTGAAGATAAACTTTGACTTACGTAAGGATGTGCGGGGCAAATTTATGGCCAAAGATGAGACCCTGCTGTCACTGGCGAACATAAAAGCGGTGAATGAGAAGGGGCAGAGCTCGGTGGATATTGACCGAGTGGACCAGCAGGTGGTGAATGTGGAAAGGCTGAACTTTGCACTTCCGCGCAAATAATCGACGATCGTCTGTTTTGAGACTATTCCTGGCACAAAAGCGCGATCGAATCAGATTACAACTACAGAAATTTGTGATGCTGAGGCGTAACATTACCTCAGGATTACGGCAAATCATGCTGGCGAAAACAGGTTTAAGAGCTATAATTCGTCAACCATTTTAAGGTGGAAGAAATAATGATTAATTTGAAAGCAGTCATTCCGGTAGCAGGCCTGGGCATGCATATGTTGCCAGCCACAAAAGCCATTCCTAAAGAAATGCTGCCGATCGTCGACAAACCGATGATTCAATACATCGTCGACGAGATTGTTGCTGCAGGGATCAAAGAAATCGTCCTGGTTACGCACTCGTCCAAGAATGCGGTTGAAAACCACTTCGACACCTCTTACGAACTCGAAGCGTTGCTTGAGCAGCGCGTCAAACGCCAGCTGCTGGCGGAAGTGCAATCTATTTGTCCACCTGGCGTGACCATCATGAACGTGCGCCAGGCGCAGCCGCTGGGGCTGGGCCACTCCATCCTGTGTGCCCGTCCGGTTGTCGGTGATAACCCGTTCATCGTTGTTCTTCCGGACATCATCATTGATACCGCGTCTGCCGATCCGCTGCGCTACAACCTGGCGGCCATGGTGGCGCGTTTCAACGAAACCGGTCGCAGCCAGGTACTGGCAAAACGCATGAAGGGCGATCTCTCTGAGTACTCTGTGATTCAGACGAAAGAAGCGCTGGAGACGGAAGGGCAGGTGAGCCGCATCGTTGAGTTCATCGAAAAGCCGGATCAGCCGCAGACGCTGGACTCCGACCTGATGGCGGTGGGCCGTTATGTTCTGAATGCCGATATCTGGGCGGAACTGGAGAAAACCGAGCCAGGCGCCTGGGACCGTATTCAGCTGACTGACGCGATTGCCGAACTGGCGAAGAAGCAGTCTGTGGATGCCATGCTGATGACGGGTGACAGCTATGACTGCGGTAAGAAAATGGGGTATATGCAGGCGTTTGTGAACTATGGGCTGCGTAACCTCAAAGAGGGCCATAAGTTCCGCGAGACCATTAAAAAGCTGCTAGATACGCATGACTGATTGTCAGCTTTGATAGTCCAGTAAAACAGGAGACTACCCTGAAATATCAGTGTGGTCTTTTGTCTTATATAAACCCAATAAATTTGATTTCAGTTTCTGGCGAAACAGCAGCCCAAAAACTTATTATTCATCTCGTCAACTGCTGAAACGACATGCAGTCCGAGAGTTTTAATGGCGAGTATTGCTTCTGGTAGCGTAGGCCAGGGGCGGTAGCATGCTTTTTTACACACAAACCGTATTGAGCAAAGCAGGAGAAGCAGGATGTTACTTCCAGTGGTGATCGCAGGAGGAACAGGGAGTCGACTATGGCCGATGTCTCGAGAATTGCAGCCCAAGCAATTTCTTTCATTCCATCAGGGAGGGTCGATGCTTCAAAATACGATCTCGCGTCTTGATGGCCTGGAAGTAGCCGACCCCATTGTCATCTGTAATGAAGATCATCGTTTTCTGGTGGCCGAACAGTTAAGGCAAATGCATAAACTGGCCGGTAATATTATCCTCGAACCCGTTGGGCGAAATACAGCGCCAGCAATCACGCTTGCCGCTCTTCATGCGCTGGAAACCGGCAACGATCCTGTCATGCTCATTCTTGCTGCCGATCATCTCATTGCGAATACTGCGGCTTTCCATTCGGTTATCAGCAACGCTATTCCATTCGCTGAAGAGGGTAAACTGGTTACCTTTGGCATCGTGCCTGTGCAACCAGAGACGGGGTACGGATACATTCAGCGCGGTGAAGTGCAGCATGCGGGTCAGTCTATAGCATGGAAAATCAAACGATTCGTGGAAAAGCCGGATCTGACGACCGCCATGTCCTACCTTGAAAGCAAAGAGTACCTTTGGAACAGCGGTATGTTTATGTTCCGAGCCTCGTCCTATCTGAACGAAGTGGCTAAGTTTTGTCCGTCGATTCTGGAAGCATGTAAAAATGCTATGCAGCAGCCGGTTAACGATCTCGACTTCATTAAGCTCGACAAAGAGATTTTCAGCCGTTGCCCTTCAGACTCCATCGACTATGCGGTTATGGAACATACTGAACTGGGGATTGTGACCGCAATGGATGCAGGTTGGAATGACGTAGGGTCATGGTCAGCGCTATGGGAAACGTCTGCCCACGATGCTGAAGGTAATGCGTTGATCGGTGATATCTTTACTCATCATACTCGGGATTGTTATATCCGTAGCGAGGATAAATTAACGGCAGCACTTGGCTTAGAAGACCTTATTATTGTCAATACGAAAGATGCATTGCTGGTATCCCATAAAGATAGTGTCCAGGATGTGAAAGTCGTTGTTGAACACCTAAAAGCCAATTCACGTAGTGAATGCCGTGAACATACTACCCGTTATATGCCCTGGGGCCACGTTGAAACGCTGGTTCGGGACGCACGATATAGAGTTAACCGTGTGACTATTATACCCGGTGGTGAGCTTTCCCTTCAGTTGCATCACCATCGCATTGAACACTGGGTTGTGCTCACTGGAACCGCGCTTATTGGTGTTGAAGAAAACGAAATCTATCTTACCGAGAATGAATCAACGACGATTCCAGTTGGAAAAAAACACAAGCTCTCGAATCCAGGAAAAATAAATCTTGAGGTTCTGGAAATTCAGTTTGGTAGTTATTTAGGCGAAGATGACGTACTAAGGATTTCATGATGGTAAATAAAAATAATAATAAGTTAAGTTGTTTTAAAGCCTATGATATTCGTGGGAAATTGGGCGAAGAACTCAATGAAGATATTGCCTGGCGTATTGGCCGTGCTTACGCACAATGTCTTGCTCCGAAGCAGGTTGTCGTTGGAGGGGATGTTCGTTTGACCAGTGAGTCATTAAAGCTGGCTCTGGCTGAGGGGCTCATGGCTGGCGGATGCGACGTGCTTGATATTGGACTGTCGGGCACAGAAGAGATCTATTTCGCCACATTTCATTTGAACGTCGACGGCGGTATTGAAGTCACCGCGAGCCACAATCCCATCGATTATAATGGGATGAAGCTTGTTCGTAGCGGTGCGCGACCTGTCAGTGGTGATACGGGTTTAAAAGAGATTCAGCACGTAGCGGAAATGAATGATTTTGCGCCCACACAGCATAAAGGCAATTATAAGAAGATTAATATTCTCAGGGAGTATGTTGATCATTTATTAAGCTATGTGAATCTCAATAATTTCCGTATCAAACCGATGAAATTAGTCATTAACTCCGGCAACGGTGCGGCAGGGCATGTCATTGATGCAATCGAACTACGCTTCAAACAGGCCGGTGTACCGGTAGAATTTATAAAAGTTCATAACGATCCGGACGGTACCTTCCCACATGGCATTCCCAATCCGCTTTTACCAGAAGCACGACAGGATACGGCTAATGCTGTGTTAGCTGCTCAGGCCGATATGGGGATTGCGTTTGACGGTGATTTTGATCGCTGCTTCTTTTTTGACGAAAAAGCCAACTTTATTGAAGGTTATTACATTGTTGGCTTGTTAGCTGAGGCGTTTCTCAACAAAGAGCCTGGTTCAAAAATCATCCACGACCCACGACTCACATGGAATACGGTTGATATCGTCCAGAGTGCTGGGGGTATCCCTGTAATGTCTAAAACAGGCCACGCTTTCATTAAAGAACGCATGCGTGCTGAGAACGCGGTTTATGGTGGAGAAATGAGTGCCCATCATTATTTCCGTGAATTTGCATACTGCGACAGTGGCATGATCCCCTGGCTGCTTGTGGCAGAACTGGTATTAACAACAGGCCACTCTCTTGGCTCATTGGTTGAGTCGCGAATTGCGCGTTTCCCTGTCTCGGGTGAGATAAACAGAAAAGTTATAAATGCTTCGAGATTAATCGCTGATATCGAGGAGCGCTATGCCTCACAAGCTACCGATATTGACTATACGGATGGCTTGAGTATGTCTTTTCCTGAGTGGCGATTTAATATCCGTACATCGAATACCGAGCCTCTGCTTCGTCTGAATGTTGAATCGCATGGAGATCAGAGATTAATGGAAACAAAGCGAGAAGAACTATTAGGGCTGATAAATAGATAGTTTTGGGTTGCTAAATCTCGTGGGATAAAATTAATGATTGAAGTCTTATTAGCAGCAGTCGTAGGTTTACTCGTATATTTTGTTTTCCTCGCGCTGTCCTTACGAACCCGATTGTTGCTGGTGCTTGTATGCAGCATCCCGCAGCTCTACCTGGTGCAATTAAGTGGGGCGGATGTCCCGCTGGCTTTTCTTTTGCCCGCTATACTCCTTCCTGAATTTATCATTAACGCCAATCGGTTCTTAGGGAAGGTGCGAATAAGCAGGTCATTTCTTCCCAAGCTGACTCGCTGATTAAAATTTCGCGGATCTGGGCCGATTTTTTTCCCGCAAACACATCGAATCAGCCTATTTAGGCTATTTTTTCCACCATTTCTGGCGTTATTTCCGGTTTTTACTGAGATCTCTCCCACTGACGTATCATTTGGTCCACCCGAAACAGGTTGGCCAGGGTGAATAACATCGCCAGTTGGTTATCGTTTTTCAGCAGCCCTTTGTATCTGGCTTTCACGAAGCCGAACTGCCGCTTGATGATGCGAAACGGGTGCTCCACCCTGGCACGGATGCTGGCTTTCATGTATTCGATGTTGATGGCCGTTTTGTTCTTGCGCGGATGCTGCTTCAAGGTTTTTACCTTGCCGGGACGCTCGGCGATCAGCCAGTCCACATCCACCTCGGCCAGCTCCTCGCGCTGTGGCGCTCCTTGGTAGCCGGCATCGGCTGAGACAAATTGCTCCTCTCCATGAAGCAGATTACCCAGCTGATTGAGGTCATGCTCGTTGGCCGCGGTGGTGACCAGGCTGTGGGTCAGGCCACTCTTGGCATCGACACCAATGTGGGCCTTCATGCCAAAGTGCCACTGATTGCCTTTCTTGGTCTGATGCATCTCCGGATCGCGTTGCTGCTCTTTGTTCCTGGTAGAGCTGGGTGCCTCAATGATGGTGGCATCCACCAAAGTGCCTTGGGTCATCATGACGCCTGCTTCGGCCAGCCAGCGATTGATGGTCTTGAACAATTGACGGGCCAGTTGATGCTGCTCGAGCAGGTGGCGGAAATTCATGATGGTGGTGCGATCCGGCAGGGCGCTATCCAGGGATAATCGGGCAAACAGGCGCATGGAGGCGATTTCGTACAGGGCATCTTCCATGGCACCGTCGCTCAGGTTGTACCAATGCTGCATGCAGTGAATACGCAGCATGGTCTCCAGCGGATAGGGCCGTCGGCCATTGCCCGCCTTGGGATAAAACGGCTCGATGACAGCGGTCATATTCTGCCATGGCAGAATCTGCTCCATGCGGGAGAGGAAAATCTCTTTTCGGGTCTGACGGCGCTTAGTGCTGAATTCACTATCGGCGAAGGTGAGTTGATGGCTCATGATGTCCCTCTGGGATGCGCTCCGGATGAATATGATGATCTCATATCAGGAACTTGTTCGCACCTTCCTTAGGCAAACCGGCAAATGTGATGCTGCTTGGGTTGATTGGTATTAGCCTCTTAAGCCTGGCATGGTCAGTTGAGAAATCAATGGGCATCCGTGATATTGCCTATTTGTGTGAGTTTATCGTTATTTCCAACGCCATCTATGTTCTGGCATTAAAAGATCGCATTGCATTATATAAGATTATTAATTTGATGCTGTTCTTTGTTTGCTTGCAGGCTATAACAGTAATCATTTTCCGGTTTAATGAGTCCCTTGAATTAGCAGTTATTCTTTCACCTGTAAGTAAGTTTACGATGGGGATGAACACGCTGCAGGGCTTGTTAGATGGTGCCAGAAACAACTTTTACGACCCGGTAAAATCTGGGGGACTGTTGTTCGTCAATGCCAATGCGGCAGCCTGTTACGTCGGTATCTCTTCGTTTATGGCATGGGGTATCTATAAAGTTTCAAAGGCGAAAATAACGCTATTAATGGCTATCCTGTTGTGGGCCACTGTTTTCTTTACTGGCTCCAAAGCTGGCATCCTTTTTGCCATTCTTATCCCGGCATTCGTTTTCTACCTGACATTGCAGCGCTCGACTAAGGTCATTGTGGTGACAGCAGGCGCTTCTTTTGCCATCGTCTTAATTGCTATCAGCGTTATCTTTAGCGTAATCGGACAAAACGGATTTTTACAGGAATCAACTGATACCGCTGAAACGCGTTACCAGATATGGAGTTATGCTTTTAATGCGTTTACTGATAATCCAATGATGGGACAAGGATTTGGTGGATGGGAAGCCGATTACAGTAAACATACTGATTATTTCCTTCCACCGCATAATACACTTATCTATCTTTGGTCAAAGTCAGGCTTGATCGCCTCTCTTTTGGGGCTCGGCTTTATTCTGTGCTGCATTCGAATTGCCCTTCGGGCGATACGAAGCATCGATGAAAAGCAGAAAAACATCGGATTTTCATTTTTAATGGTGATCTCATGGCTATTCGCACATGGCTTTGGTGAGAACTTTGGTTTGATTGGTGAGCAACACCAGATGGTTGTTTTTGCAGTAATGCTTGGGCTTTGTCTGGCAGGAAATTTACCGATAAACAGGAATTTTAGGGTACAGGAATGAACACGGTCGGTATTTTCAGAAATCAACTATTCAAGGGTTCTGAAGTTTTTATCCAACAGCAGGCAGAAGCCCTCGAGAATTTCAAAAAGTGCTATATCGGCAGACGAGTCATTGGCAAAAAACCAGAGGGGGCTGTCGCACACGTTTTAAATGAACGCGGAGACCTTGCGGGTAAAATTTCTGAGATTGCGAACGCATTCACAACCTCCGCGCTGCCCTATCAAACAGTGCTAAAAGCTCAACCCCTTGATCTTATTCATGCACATTTTGCGATAGATGGACTATATGCGTTAAAACTGGCGCAGCTGAAAGGAATCCCACTGTGTACGACGCTGCATGGATTTGATGTGACTGTGAGTAACAAAGATTTACTAACATCACGGTCTCCAGCCTGGATTAGCTATTTTCTTCATCAGAAGAAACTTAAAAATCAGGGTGATAAATTTATCTGTGTTTCTGATTTTATTGCCCAACAGGCTTTGCGCCATGGCTTCCCTGAAAATAAGATCGTTCAGCACTACATTGGTATCGACATTGACAAATATAAGCCGCGTGAAAGACAAGACTATCAAGGTATCATCCTGCATGTAGCTCGTTTGGTTGAGAAGAAAGGCACTGCCGTATTAATCAACGCCATTAAGCATGTGAAAGAACGAAATGCTGACGTAAAACTCGTTATCATCGGTGATGGTCCTTTGATGGGGGAGCTTAAAGCTCAGGTCTCATCGCTAGGGCTCGAACGGAATGTGACATTCACTGGTGCGCTTTCGCACGGTGACGTGATGACGTGGATGCGTAAAGCAAGTATGTTGGTTCTACCAAGCATTACAGCGAAGACAGGGGATGCAGAAGGATTAGGGATGGTACTTCTCGAAGCGGCAGTGACAAGTGTACCCGTTATTGGTACCCGTCATGGAGGCATTCCTGAAGCGATAATCGACGAGCACACTGGATTTTTGGTCAGGGAACGAGATGCTAATCAGCTTGCTGAGAGAATAGACTACTTATTGAACAACGAACAAACATCTTTTGAAATGGGCGATAATGCGCGCAACTTTATTCGCGAAAAATTTAATCTCTCAGAACAAACCTTGAAATTAGAAAAAATTTACCAGGAACTGATTCATGGCTAAAGAAGTAATTATTTTTTCCCGCTCTCTTCCATTTCATCATCTTGGTGGGATGGAAGTGGTGGCATGGGATTTAGCTGTTGAGTTGCAAGCAAAAGGATTTGATGTAAAAGTTGTTACAACTAATTTTGATGCGGAAACAATATTACCAGTAAACAGTCCTGAAATAATCAAGATTAAAAATATACCGCAGGCAGTCTATTCTAAGGAGTGGTGGTCTGAGACTGAAAAACTGGCCAATTCCTGGCGTAATAAAGATAACGTAGTTGCTGTAATAAGTATCAGCGCAGGTGCGTTCAGTGTCTTGCAGCATAAAAAATGCTTCCAGAATGCTAAGTTTATCATGCAGGCGCACGGAACATCTGTAGGTGAGATGATTTCAAAGCTCAAAACCCGACAGCTTAAAAAAATTCTGTCCAGTGTAAAAAATATTTTAGGTTTTTATGCTGATGCAAAACATTATTCTCAGTTTGACTGGATTGTTGCTGTCGGTGAAGCGGTAAAGACTGATTTAACACATTTTCCTACTACGCTGATCTGCCAAAAAGAAAAAGTTGTAAAGATCGAGAATGGCATTGATGAAATATTATTCTCTGATGAAACATCAAATCGAGCGGCATTGCGGGCAGAATTGAAAATCGATTCTGATGCGTTGGTGTTTCTTTCGGCTTCACGCTTACATGAGCAGAAAGGTATCGATAATAATATTGATGTTTTTGCGAAAATTAAAAAATCAAAACCTAATGCAAAACTTCTCATATGTGGCAACGGTCCCTACGAACCACAATTGCGAAAGAGAGTTGATGACCTTTCCCTGAACAATGACGTATTGTTCCTTGGCGCTAAAAGTCGCTATGATTTAGCGAAGCTTATGCAGTGTGCTGATATATTTTTATTCCTGACGAAAAGGGTTGAAGGGTTACCTTTAAACGTGCTGGAAGCCATGAGTGCTGGGGTACCAATTGTCATCTCTGAACATCTCACTTTCACTGCTGGAGAGAAAGTATTTAAGTGCAATCCGAGTGAGATATCAATTAATGATTTATTAGGTTATATAGATATGATTAGTTGTAAAGAAAGAAAATCATATATATCCAAGCAGAATACATTAAGTCATGCGGTTAACGAATACATTTCATTATTTCTTAGAGCATTCAAATGAAAAAAGCCATAAGCCAATTGCTTAGTGGAAATATGCTCTCAAAGGTACTTGGATTAGCCAGGGAAGTTTTTATGGCTAAGTTTTTTGGCACAGGTGATGTTAATGGGGCCTACCGTATTGCCCAGACAGGAACTTTAGTGCCAATTAATTTTATGACAAGTGATAGCCTTAATTCAGCGTTTATTCCCTTATACAAAAAATATTTAACAGAAAATGAATTTCGTGCATCAACATTCAAGTTATGTATGTTTATTTTCTTTGCGTTGGTATCGATAGCGATATTTATAGTTCTCTACTTTTTGTCAGACTATTGGGTTGGCATCATGGCACCTGGAATTAGCGGGAACGCACGTGAGATGTCGACCGAACTACTAAAGATAATGGCAATTTGCTGCCCATTTTATCTGTTTTCAGCATTAATAAACTACCTCTCAATGGCACATGGGGACTACAAACCCATATCGATGCGAGCTTCTATCCAGAATGTTGGAATGCTGTTAGGGGTGGTCGCTGCATACTATTTTCGCAATTATTTATATTTAGCCTGGGGATTTACCGGCAGTTATATCATTTTCAGTATATGGGCGCTTTTACGTGCCAGAAAAAGTACCATATTAACTCTCCCACACCGTTTTGATATTGTAGAAGTTAAGTTGGTATCGAAGAGCTTTTGGATAACTCTGCGACCTTTGCTTATATTGCCGTTAATCTTGCAGGGAAATATTACTCTTGAAAGAGCCCTTGCATCATTTATTAGTATTGATGTGGTATCTGGTCTAGATTATGCGCGTTTTATCACCGATACCGTTGTTTTTATTTTATCTGTACCAATAGCTTTTGCGGGCTTGTCCGAATGGTCCTCACAGAAACCAGAGGTTGTCAGAGACAAGATCAAAGTTATTTATAAATGGTTGGCTTTATTAGTAATTAACATATCTTTTTTCATCTTTTTCTATGCGAAAGACCTTGTTATCCTCCTGTTTATGCGCGGTGCTTTCGACCACCATTCTGTAGCGGTGACTACAGATATTATCCAGGGTATGTGTATAGGACTCTGGGCACAGGTAATTGGCTATATATTTATAAAAGCACTCAGTGCGCACCTTAAAAATAAGCAGGTACTGATTGTTATGATGGTTGCTCTGCTCAGTAATGCTATTGTAAACCTGGTGACTTACAAAGTCTGGGGCGCTTTCGGTTTAGGTTTGGGGAACTCAATTTACAGTTTAATGATGTTCATTCTTAGCGCCTGTTATTTGAAAATTGCAAAAGATCTCCTCCCGGTACTCATTAAAATATCTATTGGTCTTGTTGTTTATACATCACTCATTCTTGCATTTGGACATTATTTAGTTGAACCAGATAATGTGATTCTCCGGATAATGATGAATGGTTCAATTTTCGTGATGTTTAGCTTAATATGGGCTATGTCATTCCCTATGTACAGAAATGGTATTAAAGGGATTCTCACTAAGAAAGGACTACGATAGCGTAATAATTTATGAAGAAAAATACAGACATTAAAGATATTGTCGTTTTATCTACTGCTGACTGGGATAATCCTTTCTGGACCAACAAACAGCATGTTGCTTTAGAACTGGCGAAACGTGGTCATTGTGTTCTTTATATTGAATCTTTGGGATTACGTCGACCCAGCGTAAACAAGAAAGATCTATCGCGAATTCTTCGCCGCATAATTAAAGCAATTAAGGCGCCGCGAAAAGTTCGCGATAATATTTGGGTATGGTCGCCAATTTCTATCCCGTTCAACAGCTATGCATTTGTTCGCAAGCTAAACAAACTCATTCTAAGTAGTGCTCTTAAGTACTGGTGTTGGCGCTTAAAATTCAAGAATGAAACGCTATGGACTTATAATCCTTTGACAACGCGTTTTCTTGAACCCGATAATTTCAGTTACGTAGTATACCATTGCGTTGATGAAATTAAGGCCCAACCTGGGATGCCAGTTGACATTCTTCAAAATGCTGAAGAAGAATTAGTGCGACGCGCTGATATTACGTTTGTTACGTCATTGACGTTGCTTAAAACAAGGAAGAAATGGAGTGATGAAGTCTATTACTTCTCCAACGTCGCGGATTATAACCATTTCTCAAAGGCGCTGGATGAACATTTGCCGATACCTGTCGACTTGAGCAACATTCCAGAACCACGAATGGGATTTATCGGTGCAATCAGTGGCTATAAGGTAAATTTCTCGTTACTTGAAAGAATTGCGGAAGCTCATCCTGAATGGTCAATAGTGATGATTGGGGATATAGGAGAGGGGGATCCAGACACCGACGCAACACAGCTTACTCGGCATAAAAATATTCATCTTCTTGGACCGAGAGCCTATCAGGAACTGCCTGGTTATCTGAAAGGATTTACGGCGACATTGCTTCCGAATAACCTAAATGAATATACAGCTTCGATGTTCCCAATGAAATTCTTTGAGTATCTGGCTGCGGGAAAAGCTGTAGTGAGTGTGGATTTAGCCTCGCTTTGTGACTTTACGGACTATGTTCGTATCGCCCACAGTCCCTCTGAATTTATTTCTGCGCTAGAAGATATCACTTCTGGAAACCGGATTTCGGTAGAAAAGTGTCAGGAACTCGCTCGGGAATATACATACCAGTCACGCACTGAAAAAATGTTCAAGTTAATTGATGAGAAGCGTAATGAAAGTAGCAATCGTACATGAGTGGTTCAGTTCCTATGCAGGTTCTGAAAAAGTCGTTGAGCAAATCCTTCATTGCTATCCTGATGCGGATGTGTTCGCTGTCTGTGATTTCTTAAAACCAAATGACCGCCACTTTTTAAATAATAAAAAGGTCACCACAACATTTATCCAGCGTTTGCCATTTGCATCTAAAAAATTCCAGTCATATCTTCCATTAATGCCGCTGGCAATTGAGCAGCTTGATATGTCTGAATACGATGTTATTATCTCAAGCAGCCACGCTGTATCTAAAGGGGTTATCACTGGGCCGGATCAAATTCATATTTCATATGTTCATTCTCCTATCCGCTACGCATGGGATTTCCAACACCAATACCTGCGCGAATCTGGACTGGATAAGGGTCTGAAGGGTTTACTTGCAAAATATTTGCTACATAAAATCCGTATTTGGGATTACCGTACTGCTGCGGGTGTTAATCATTTTATTGGCAACTCGAATTTTATCGCACGGCGTATTAATAAAGTTTATGGAAGACAAGCTGATGTTATTTATCCTCCTGTAAATACTGAAAAATTCGAATTTAGCGATAGTAAAGAAGATTTCTACCTGGCCGCGTGTCGTATGGTGCCTTATAAGCGGGTTGATCTCATTGTTAGCGCATTTGCTAATATGCCAGAAAAGAAATTAATTGTTATCGGTGACGGCTCTGAAATGGAGAAGATTAAACAGCTGGCTACGGATAACGTTACGCTTCTGGGATATCAGGACGATGCTGCACTAGTTGATTTTATGAAGCGTGCTAAGGCATATGTTTTTGCCGCAGAAGAAGATTTCGGCATATCACCTGTTGAAGCGCAGGCAAGCGGTACTCCGGTCATCACCTACGGTAAAGGTGGTTGCCTCGAAACGGTTAAACCACTGGGTAGTAAGAAAGCGACCGGCGTGTTCTTCTTTGAACAAACCGCAGATGCCATTTGTGAAGCAGTGAATACCTTTGAAAAATATGCGAGCGAGATTAAGCCGGAAGATTGTCGCGAACATGCTTTAACGTTCTCGGAGCAGCGCTTCCGTGACCAACTTAGTCAATATGTTGAAAGCGCCTGGGCGCAATACTCTGAGTCCTTAATTAATACTCAGGCTGCAAGACTACAGAACAGCTATACTCATTCGGAAAAATAATGACCACGGCATAGATCAAATGATTTATGCCAGGGATTAAATAATGAAAATCAGCGTATTTAAAGATCAAAAGAAAGAATTTATTTGCCGTAGCGCCCTAATGGCGTCAGACTTTTTTTGGCTAAATGCTTCTTTAGGACTCTCGTTTCTAACCGTCATGTTCTTTATTGGCGACCTGAATACCTTCATGCCGATCCGTCAGATAGATGTGCGTGTTTTATCACACGTTATTCTCACTGCGTTGTGTGTTTTCTGGTTTGGCGTCCGCCTTCGCCACTATGCACAAAAAAAGCCGTTCTGGTCAGAGCTAAAAGAAACATTACGAACTATCGTCATTTTTTCGATCTTCGATCTTGCATTGGTTGCATTCTCCAAATGGCATTTTTCTCGCTATATTTGGGCCTATTGCTGGTTATACGCCATTATCATGGTTCCATTATCGCGTGAAATCACCAAATCTATACTTAACAAGTTGGGCTACTGGAAAAAACGTACGGTTATTCTAGGTTCAGGCAGGAATGCGCGTGAAGCCTATTTTGCTTTACAGAGCCACGAAGTCTCAGGTTTTAAAATTGATGCGTTTTGTGATTTTGATGCAACTGACGATATGATGGAAGAATGTCCCATAGTCAAAGACGAGGAGACATTACTCACATCTTATAATTCATTTTCAACGCAGTTTGTTGTGGCGTGTGATTTTGATGAAAAAGATAAGTTTGAAAACTGGTTAAGGTTCCTGGCGAAACATAAGTGCCGAAATGTGATTATTATTCCTTCCCTGCGAGGATTCCCTTTATACGGCACTAGTATGTCCTTTATATTCAGTCATGAAGTATTACTGTTGCAGGTTCACAATAATCTTTCCAAAGCAACGTCACGCTTCATCAAACGGACGTTCGATATTGTCTGTAGTCTGGGTATTCTCGTTGTTTCGTCACCTTTGTTTGTTTATCTCTGGTATAAAGTCTCCCGCGACGGCGGCCCTGCAATCTATGCACATACAAGGATAGGTCGTCGGGGTGAAAAATTTGACTGTTACAAATTCCGCTCGATGAATATCAATTCGAAAGAAATTCTTGCGCGTTTGCTAGAAAATGACCCAGAAGCCAGGGCGGAATGGGAAAAAGATTTTAAGCTCAAAAACGACCCCCGGATTACACCTATTGGCCACTTTATTCGTAAAACCAGCCTCGATGAATTACCTCAATTGTTCAATGTGCTCAAAGGGGAAATGAGTCTCGTTGGCCCTCGTCCAGTCATTCATGAAGAGCTGGAACGATATGCTGATGATGTTGATTATTATCTGATGGTTAAGCCAGGAATGACCGGGCTATGGCAGGTCAGTGGCCGTAACGACGTAGATTACACAACCCGTGTCTATTTTGACTCCTGGTATGTCAAAAACTGGTCTCTATGGAATGACATAGTGATTTTGTTTAAAACGGTTAGCGTGGTTCTTTTTAGAAAAGGTGCTTATTAATTTTCATACCTGGATGTGATCGGTAATACGGAGTTTTAATGAAAGCTTTTGTTTTTGTTAATGATAATGGTGCGGCCTATTGTCGCTATGCTAAAAATGAGATACCTGCACAGTTTGTGTATGGTGTATCAAAACTGGAAAAAATGGGATTTGAGGTAAAGGTTGGCGAAGGACGCTTATTCAAAGATTTAGTCTCCTTCTGGAAATTTAAGCCTGACTTGTTTTTTATGCCATTTCTCAAAAGAAAGACGATGATCTATTTCATTCTGGCAAAAATTTTCATGTTCCCAACAAAATTCGCGGGCTGGATGCATCTCGACGTCTTTTCGCAACCAGGTTCCAGACTCAAAAGAATGATTCATTCACTGCTGCTGCCTTTTTTGCAGCTATATGTTAAACGCATTGATGCCATTTTCTTTCTTTCTGATAAAACTCGCGAAGAAATCATTCTATCAAGACAGCTTCCTCAGGACCGATGTCATTTTGTTCCCTGGGGGGGGGAGGCGAATTTTTACGCCCCCTTTGTTAAAATGCGCCATGATGATAAAATCATTTCTACAGGGCGGGAGAATAGGGATCTCCCGGCAGTAATGAATGCGTTAAAAAATAGCGACGTTACGATAGATATTTATACCAGCGATTTGTCATTACAGGATAGTTATGTTAATGCAACAGGAAAGGTTGATGTAAATAAAGGAAGATGGGAATATAAAGAATTACTTGAAAAAGTAAGTGCTTCAAAATGTATGATAATTCCGCTTAAACTTTCTAAGGTAAATTATTGTGTCGGATTATCTTCGTTGATTGAAGCAATATCTCTGGGAGTTCCAGTTATAGCAACCTATAATCCATACTGGTACGTCGATATCGACAAAGAAAATTGCGGTATTTATATTAGAAACAATTCAGAGAGTGAGTGGTTGCGAGCTCTTGAACAGTTGAATAATAATCCGGCGTTGGTAGAGCAAATGTCGAAAAATGCCTTGAAGGTATTTAAAGCGAAATGTGATTTTGCCCGTACGGAAGACATACTCGCGTTACATGTAGATAAATTACTAAGAAAAATGTA
Source organism: Enterobacter kobei (assembly GCF_001729765.1). Taxonomy (NCBI): domain Bacteria; kingdom Pseudomonadati; phylum Pseudomonadota; class Gammaproteobacteria; order Enterobacterales; family Enterobacteriaceae; genus Enterobacter; species Enterobacter kobei. The sequence continues at coordinate 3,034,149 of NZ_CP017181.1, read as the reverse complement.
ATCCTTGTATTTTCCTTATTTATTTTATAGCAATATGATGATTGCATAATCTTAAAATTAACTAATTGAAAGTGAAAATTATGAAAATTCTTGTCACTGGTGGTGCGGGTTTTATTGGTTCAGCCGTGGTCCGTCATATAATAAACAATACTCAGGATGTGGTTTGTGTTGTTGATTGTTTAACGTATGCCGGAAACATAGAGTCCCTGGCTCCGGTTCAGGACAATCCACGCTATTCATTTTCTCTAACTGATATTACCGATGCAAAAGGTGTGGCAGATGTCTTCAATACCTTTCAGCCCGATATCGTAATGCATTTAGCGGCCGAAAGTCATGTTGACCGCTCGATAGATGGACCCGCAGCTTTCATACAGACCAATGTAATCGGCACATTTATTCTGCTTGAGGCGTCACGCCAATATTATGCATCACTTGATGATGAGCGTAAAAAGGCTTTTCGTTTCCATCATATTTCTACCGATGAGGTATTTGGTGACCTGCACGATGCAGATGACCTCTTTACTGAAGAGACACCTTATGCGCCAAGTAGCCCTTACTCTGCATCCAAAGCGGGAAGCGATCATTTAGTTCGCGCCTGGAACCGTACCTATGGTTTACCAACGGTGATCACTAACTGTTCGAATAACTATGGTCCGTACCACTTCCCGGAGAAATTAATTCCTCTCATCATCCTTAACGCACTGGCAGGAAAACCGCTTCCCGTTTATGGGAATGGTGAGCAAATTCGTGACTGGCTATATGTCGAGGATCATGCCCGGGCACTGTATAAAGTAGCGACAGAGGGCGAGAATGGTGAAACCTATTGTATAGGTGGCCATAACGAACGAAAAAATATTGATGTTGTAAAAACCATTTGTGCAATACTTGATAAAATTATCGATAAAAAACCCAAAGAAATTTCCAGTTTCGCCGACCTTATTACTTTTGTGGCTGACCGCCCTGGACACGATCTTCGCTATGCCATTGATGCTACCAAAATGAAGAATGCTCTTCACTGGGAACCTCTCGAAACGTTTGAAAGCGGGATTGAAAAAACGATTCACTGGTATTTAAACAACCAGGGTTGGTGGCAGCGCGTTCTTGATGGCTCTTATGCTGGCGAACGTCTTGGACTGAATAAATAATCGAGGTACAGAGTTATGAAAGGCATTGTTTTAGCTGGAGGTTCAGGCACGCGTTTGTACCCCATTACCCAAGGTGTGTCAAAGCAGTTGCTTCCAATATATGACAAACCTATGATTTTCTATCCAGTATCGGTGCTTATGCTTGCCGGTATTCGGGATATCCTGATTATTACGACGCCTGAGGATATGCCTGCTTTTCAACGCTTAATGAAAGATGGCTCTCAGTTTGGCGTAAATTTCACTTATGCAGTCCAACCTTCACCTGATGGTTTGGCTCAGGCTTTCACTATCGGTGAGAAGTTTATTGGTAACGATCCTTGTGCTTTGGTTCTTGGTGATAATATTTTCTTTGGCCAAAGTTTTGGAATGAAGTTAAATGCAGCGGCTAAGAAAACTACAGGCGCGACTGTGTTTGGTTATCAGGTTCAGGATCCCGAGCGTTTTGGTGTCGTCGAGTTTGATGAACATTTCAAAGCGTTATCTATTGAAGAAAAACCGCTGAAGCCAAAATCTAACTGGGCAGTGACGGGGCTTTATTTCTACGATAACAATGTTGTGGATATGGTTAAAGAAATCAAACCTTCTGCGCGCGGCGAACTTGAAATTACCACATTGAATCAGATGTATCTTGATCTCGGTAAGCTTGATGTTGAACTTCTTGGCCGTGGCTTTGCCTGGCTTGATACAGGCACGCATGACAGCTTAATTGAAGCTTCTCAGTTTATCCACACCATCGAAAAACGGCAGGGTATGAAAGTGGCGTGTCTTGAAGAAATTGCCTACCGGAATAAATGGTTAAGTGCTGACCAATTAGCTATCCAGGCCGAACTGCTTCAGAAAACCGCCTATGGTCAGTATTTGAAAATGTTGATTGGACAATAATCGGTTATGGCACTCAAAATATTACTTGTTGGAAAAAATGGTCAGGTCGGATGGGAATTACAACGTTCTCTTTCTATCCTTGGCGACGTCATCGCAGTCGATTATTTTGATAAGGATTTGTGTGGTGACCTGACGAATTTACCGGGCATCGCACAGACGGTTCGAACCGTAAAACCTGACGTTATTGTTAATGCGTCAGCACATACTGCCGTTGACAGAGCGGAGCAAGAACGCGAGTTGTCAGAATTACTGAATCATAAAGGCGTCGCAGTGCTGGCTGAGGAATCAGCGAAGATCGGTGCGCTTCTTATCCATTATTCTACTGACTACGTGTTCGACGGAGAGGGTGAACATTATCGCTTAGAGGATGAGAACCCCTCACCGCTGAATGTTTATGGTGAGACCAAATTAGCGGGAGAATTAGCGATTGCCCGTCTTAATCCTCGTCATCTTATCTTCCGCACCAGTTGGGTCTACGCCACGCGCGGGAATAATTTTGCGAAAACGATGCTGCGCCTAGCGCGTGAAAAAGAAACCCTTTCTGTTATCAACGACCAGCACGGTGCTCCGACAAGTGCTGAACTGCTTGCCGATTGTACTGCTCTGGCCATTCGTGAAGAGCAACGTAATAAAAATGTCGCCGGTAGCTACCATCTGGTTGCGAGCGGGGAAACGACATGGTTTGATTATGCCAGTTTTGTATTCAATGTCGCTAAGGCTCATGGTGAATCACTTGCTGTGAATGATGTTATCGGCATACCGACCAGCGAATATCCAACCCCGGCTACCCGGCCATTGAATTCACGCCTTTCTAACAAAAAATTTGAGCGTGTTTTTGGCGTGAAGCTTCCTGACTGGAAAAAAGGGGTTGAGCGCGTGGTTGTTGAAGTATTAGGTAAATAAAGAGTGAATAATGAAAGTTATTGATACTGAAATTTCTGATGTCAAAATCATTGAGCCAGTTGTTTTTGGCGATGAACGCGGTTTCTTCATGGAAACATGGCAACAGAAAAAGTTTTGTGAGCTGGTTTGTAATCGCAGCTTCGTGCAGGACAATCACTCGAAATCTGCAAAGAACATTTTGAGAGGCTTACATTACCAGACTCAAAATCCGCAGGGTAAATTAGTCCGTGTCGTCAGTGGAGAAGTATTTGATGTTGCGGTCGACATGAGAAAATCATCAGCCACTTTCGGACAGTGGGTCGGCGTTATTCTTTCCGCCGAAAACAAACGACAACTCTGGATCCCTGAAGGCTTTGCTCACGGCTTCTACGTTTTGTCTGAAAGTGCAGAGTTTGTCTATAAATGCACTGATTATTACAACCCGCAGTCCGAGCATTCTTTATTGTGGAACGATGATTCTATCGGGATCACATGGCCTCTTACCGAGGGTGAGTTACCTGTGCTCTCATCCAAGGATCGAGAGGGTAAGCCCTTCGCCGACGCCGTGTATTTTGACTAATTGATAGCCAGTTTGCTTATCTCGCAGTGGTAAGCGCACCAAAGGCTATCTAAAACTCACATGCATGAGTTAACATCATAGATACATTCAAACTGCATCGCATCGCAGTGATTATCCCTAAGACAGGAGTATGTAATGTCCAAGCAACAGATCGGCGTTGTCGGTATGGCAGTGATGGGGCGCAACCTGGCGCTCAACATCGAAAGCCGTGGTTATACCGTCTCCGTTTTCAACCGCTCCCGTGAAAAAACTGAAGAAGTGATTGCCGAAAACCCAGGCAAGAAACTGGTTCCTTTCTATACGGTTAAAGAGTTCGTTGAGTCTCTGGAAACGCCTCGTCGTATCCTGTTAATGGTGAAAGCGGGCGCGGGTACCGATGCTGCTATCGATTCCCTGAAACCGTATCTGGATAAAGGCGACATCATCATTGATGGCGGCAACACCTTCTTCCACGACACCATCCGTCGTAACCGTGAACTGTCTGCTGAAGGCTTTAACTTCATCGGTACCGGTGTCTCCGGTGGCGAAGAGGGCGCCCTGAAAGGCCCATCAATCATGCCTGGCGGTCAGAAAGAAGCCTACGAACTGGTTGCACCTATCCTGACCAAAATCGCAGCGGTTGCCGAAGATGGCGAACCGTGCGTGACCTATATCGGTCCGGACGGTGCGGGCCACTACGTTAAGATGGTTCACAACGGCATCGAATACGGTGATATGCAGCTGATTGCAGAAGCCTACTCCCTGCTCAAAGGCGGTCTGAACCTTTCTAACGAAGAGCTGGCTGAAACCTTCACCGAGTGGAACAAAGGTGAGCTGAACAGCTACCTGATCGACATCACCAAAGATATCTTCACTAAAAAAGATGAAGAGGGTAAATACCTGGTTGATGTGATTCTGGATGAAGCAGCGAACAAGGGTACCGGTAAATGGACCAGCCAGAGCTCTCTGGATCTGGGCGAACCTCTGTCCCTGATCACCGAATCTGTGTTTGCACGTTACATTTCCTCTCTGAAAGAGCAGCGCGTTGCGGCATCTAAAGTGCTCTCTGGTCCGCAGGCTAAGCCAGCGGGTGACAAAGCGGAATTCGTTGAGAAAGTTCGTCGCGCTCTGTACCTGGGTAAAATCGTTTCCTACGCGCAGGGCTTCTCACAGCTACGTGCAGCGTCTGACGAGAACAACTGGGATCTGAACTACGGCGAAATCGCGAAGATCTTCCGTGCGGGCTGCATCATTCGTGCGCAGTTCCTGCAGAAAATCACCGATGCTTATGCTGAAAATGCCGGTATCGCGAACCTGCTGCTGGCACCTTATTTCAAGAAGATTGCCGACGAATACCAGCAGGCACTGCGTGATGTGGTTGCTTACGCTGTTCAAAACGGTATTCCGGTTCCGACGTTCTCCGCTGCCGTGGCGTACTATGACAGCTACCGTGCTGCCGTACTGCCAGCGAACCTGATTCAGGCACAGCGTGACTACTTCGGCGCGCACACTTATAAGCGCACCGATAAAGAAGGTGTGTTCCATACCGAATGGCTGGATTAATCTGATTTAACTCCGTCTGATAACAAAGCCTGATGAACCTCATCGGGCTTTTTTTATCGCGCTTACGCCCATGTGGACTTGCTTTGCTCAACGAGCATCGTTTAACACCATATAAACCACTGCATTTTCTCATTTCTGTAGCCAGGCATTCGCCTTGACAGCCGCTCAACATAAGAGGTAAAAACCTCAACAGTTGTTTATTGCGGTGGGGTGTTTATGCCTCCTGAAACTCAAAACTTGAAGAAGTTGAACGAATGAAAATAACTATCTCCGGAACGGGCTATGTTGGGCTTTCAAACGGCATCCTGATTGCACAAAACCATGAAGTGGTGGCGCTGGATATCGTTCAGTCCAAAGTAGATATGCTCAATCAGAAGCAGTCTCCGATTGTCGATAAAGAGATCCAGGACTATCTTGCCAACAAACCTCTGAATTTTCGTGCGACGACGGACAAAGAAGATGCCTATCGTGGTGCGGATTTCGTCATCATCGCGACACCAACAGATTACGATCCCAAAACCAACTACTTCAACACCTCTACTGTTGAAGCCGTGATCAAAGACGTTATCGCAATTAATCCAAAAGCGGTAATGATCATCAAATCGACCATTCCGGTAGGCTTCACCAAATCGATTAAAGAAGAGTTGGGTATTGATAATGTCTTCTTCTCGCCAGAGTTTCTGCGCGAGGGCAGGGCGCTATACGATAACCTGCACCCCTCGCGTATCGTGATCGGTGAGCGCTCTGAGCGGGCGGAGCGTTTTGCCGCGCTGCTCCAGGAAGGCGCAATCAAGAAAGACATTCCGGTTCTGTTTACCGACTCCACGGAAGCCGAAGCCATCAAGCTGTTCGCCAATACTTATCTGGCGATGCGTGTAGCGTACTTCAACGAGCTGGACAGCTACGCAGAGAGTTTGGGCCTGAATACCCGTCAGATCATAGAAGGCGTGTGCCTCGACCCTCGAATCGGCAACCACTATAACAACCCGTCATTCGGTTACGGCGGCTACTGCCTGCCAAAAGATACCAAACAGTTGCTGGCCAACTATCAGGCTGTACCGAATAACCTGATTTCAGCCATTGTAGATGCCAACCGCACGCGTAAAGATTTCATCTCTGACTCCATCCTTGCGCGTCAGCCTAAAGTTGTGGGTGTGTATCGTCTGATCATGAAGAGCGGTTCAGATAACTTCCGTGCCTCTTCCATTCAGGGCATCATGAAGCGCATTAAGGCTAAAGGGGTGCAGGTTATTATTTATGAACCCGCGATGCAGGAAGATGAGTTCTTCCACTCCCGCGTGATTCGCGATCTGGATGCGTTCAAGCAGGAAGCGGACGTGATCATCTCTAACCGCATGGCGGAAGAGCTGGCGGACGTGGCGGATAAAGTCTATACCCGCGATCTGTTCGGGAGCGATTGATTACTCTTAACGCACGTAAAAAACCCGGCCATGTAGCCGGGTTTTTTATTTTCAGACCTTGTAGAAAGCGCGATACCAGTCGACAAAGTTCTTCACTCCGTCTTTGACCGACGTCTGCGGTTTAAAGCCAATAACGTCATACAACGCTTTCGTATCCGCGCTGGTCTCCAGCACGTCACCCGGTTGAATCGGCATCATGTTTTTCTCTGCTTCTTTGCCGAGAGCTTCTTCCAGCGCCGTGATGTAATCCATAAGCTCGACCGGAGAGCTATTACCAATGTTGTAAACGCGATAAGGCGCGGAGCTGGTCGCCGGGGAACCGGTCTCGACGGTCCAGTCTGCATCGGCCTGAGGAATGACATCCTGCAGACGAATAATAGCTTCGGCGATGTCGTCGATGTAGGTGAAGTCTCGTTTCATCTTACCGTAGTTGTAAACATCAATCGGCTTATCTTCGATGATTGCTTTGGTAAATTTGAACAAGGCCATGTCCGGTCGCCCCCACGGGCCGTACACGGTAAAGAAGCGCAGGCCGGTCGTTGGCAGGTTGTACAAATGAGAATAGGTATGCGACATCAGCTCATTGGCCTTTTTAGTTGCCGCATACAGCGAAACAGGGTGATCCACTGAATCGTCCGTAGAGAAAGGCATCTTACGGTTGAGCCCATAAACGGAGCTGGATGAGGCGTAAAGCAGGTGTTGAACCTTATTATGGCGACAGCCTTCCAGCACGTTGAGATGACCCACCAGGTTGGCTTCTGCATAAGCATGTGGATTATCCAGCGAGTAGCGAACCCCAGCCTGCGCGGCCAGATGGATCACACGGTCAAACTTCTCATCGGCGAAGAGCGCAGACATCCCTTCACGTTCGGCTAAATCAAGTTTATGGAAAGAGAAATTGTCAGATTTGAGCAAGTCCAGACGTGCCAGCTTAAGATTGACGTCATAGTAGTCATTCAGATTATCAATACCGACAACCTGATGGCCTGCGTCCAGCAGTCGCTTGCTGACATGTGAACCGATAAAACCTGCTGCGCCCGTTACCAAAAATTTCATATCTTTCCTCGTTAACGCTTCGTTCTTGTGATGCATAGGGCATCCGAATTTGTCTATGATAGCGCGTAGCACACCCGATACATAACCCATCTTTCCGATATAACTCATCGAATTCCTATAGAAAAATCCTCAGCAACAGATAAACTACGTAAACATAATTTTTTTTGCCCTTTTTCATCTGTTAGGGATTGTATGACGCAAAACAACAATAGCCTGGTCACGCGCAGTACTGACCCGGAGCAAATTGATTTACTTGATTTAGTGCTGCAACTTTGGCGCGGAAAGTGGGTAATTGGGGCATTTATTGCGGTTTTTATCGTATTAGCGGGCGTATACATTACAGTCGCGAAAGAGAAATGGACCTCCTCCGCCATTATTGCTCAGCCAGATGCGGCGCAGATCGCCACTTACGCCAATGCACTGAATATCCTTTACGGTAGCGCTGCACCTTCAATGCTGGATATCCAGAACCGTGCTATTAATCGTTTCAATTCCTCGTTTTCTGCTTTAGCTCAGGCTCTCGAAAACCAGGACATTCCAGAAAAGCTGACTATCGACACCACCGTTAAGGGGCAACCGCTGCCGTTAAGCGTCTCCTATCAGGGGGAGTCTGCAGAAGCGGCTCAAAAACAGCTGGCGCAATACATACAGCAGGTTGATCAGCAAACAGCGAAAGAACTTTCTCTCGACCTCAAAGATAATATCAAGCAGCAAATTACCACGCTAAATGACTCTCTGGAAAACCAGGAAAAGGTTGCTCAGGAGCAGAAAGATCTGCGAATCAAACAGATCACTGAGGCGCTTAAAAATGCGGAAGCTGCAAAAATCGCGACCCCACAGATCCAGCAAACTCAGGATGTGACCCAGGAAACTATGTTCCTGCTGGGTAGTGAAGCGCTGAAATCGATGATTGATAACGAAGCGTCTCGCCCGTTAGTGTTCTCTCCTGCTTACTATCAGACGAAACAAAACTTACTGGATATCGAGAAGTTGAATGTGAATCCAGACACGATTCACGTCTATCGTTACGTCATGAAGCCGGATCTACCTGTCCGACGTGATAGCCCGAAAAAGGCGATCACCTTAATTCTGGCGGTTCTGCTGGGCGGGATTATTGGTTCTGGTGTGGTACTGGGCCGCAATGCACTGCGTAACTACAAACCCAAATCCTGAACCACATCGGATATAAAAAAACCGGGGAAATTCCCCGGTTTTTTTATTTGTGGCGCTTACGAAGATTCTCGATCACCGCCGTCAAATCCAGCTCCTGATCCTGCAGCAGTACCAGCAGGTGATACATCAAATCCGATGCCTCATTGGTCAGCTCCTCGCGGTCATGCACCGTCGCAGCCAGCGCAGTCTCAACGCCTTCTTCCCCTACCTTTTGCGCAATACGCTTAGTTCCGCTGGCGTACAACTTCGCAGTGTAAGAGCTTTCAGGATCCGCCGTTTTACGCTCTGCCAACAGCTGTTCCAGTTGATACAGGAACAGCCACTGGTGGCTCGCCTCACCGAAGCAGCTGCTGGTGCCCTTGTGGCAGGTCGGCCCGATCGGATTGGCCAGCACCAGCAGGGTGTCGTTATCGCAGTCTGGCGCCATGCTGACCACATTCAGGAAATGACCAGAGGTTTCACCTTTGGTCCACAGACGCTGTTTCGTGCGTGAGAAAAACGTCACCTTACCGCTGTCGATCGTTTTCGCCAGCGCGTCCTGGTTCATATACCCCAGCATCAGCACTTCGCCTGAGACGGCATGCTGTACAACCACCGGCAGTAATCCGTCAGTTTTTTCCCAGTCCAGCTGCGCCTGTTGTTGCTCTGTTAACATACCCTGATCTCCACGCCCTGGTCGGCCAGGTACGTCTTTAACTCACCAATATTAATAATCTGTTTGTGGAACACGGACGCCGCCAGCGCACCGTCTACGTTCGCATCACGGAAAGCTTCCAGGAAGTGCTCCATGGTGCCCGCACCGCCGGAGGCAATCAGCGGCACGTGGCAGACCGCGCGGACTTTTTTCAGCTGCTCGAGGTCATACCCGTTACGCACGCCGTCCTGGTTCATCATGTTCAGCACAATCTCACCCGCGCCGCGCTTCTGCACTTCCTGCACCCAGTCCAGCGTTTCCCATTGGGTGACACGCGTCCGGCTCTCATCACCGGTATACTGGTTGACGTGATATTTACCGGTTGCAGCGTCATACCAGGTGTCGATCCCAACCACAATGCACTGCACGCCAAAGCGATCGGCCAGACGAGTAATCAACTCCGGGTCGGCCAGGGCAGGGGAGTTGATGGAAATCTTGTCGGCACCAAAAGAGAGAATTTTGGCCGCGTCGTCAGCGGACTTAATCCCGCCCGCGACACAGAACGGAATATCAATCACTTCCGCCACGCGCGCGACCCAGCTTTTGTCGACCACGCGACCATCGCTTGAGGCGGTGATATCGTAAAAGACTAGTTCGTCTGCGCCTTCATCGGCATAACGTTTTGCCAGCGGAACGATGTCGCCAATAATCTCGTGGTTGCGGAACTGCACGCCTTTCACAACCTGACCGTCGCGTACGTCAAGACAAGGGATTATCCGTTTTGCCAGCATTGAATCGCCTCCGTTACAGTAAATTTACCTTCCAGCAGGGCACGGCCTACAATCACACCCTTTACACCGGTACCGCGCAGCGCAGCCACGTCGTCTATATCGCCGATGCCGCCTGAAGACTGGAACGCCACCTGCGGATAACGTGCACAAACCTCTTCATACAGCGAGACATTAGAGCCTGCCAGCGTACCGTCGCGAGAGATATCGGTGCACAGCACGTGCTTCAGGCCAACGGGCAGATACATCTCGACCAGTTCTTCCAGCGTTACCCCGGAGTTTTCCTGCCAGCCGCTGATCGCCACCTGCTTATTACCTTGTTCGTCAATGCGAACGTCCAGCGCCAGCACCAGCGCATCGGCGCCGAAGCGGCGGAACCAGCCTTTCACGGTCTCAGGATCGTTGACCGCGGTTGAGCCTACCACCACGCGCGCCACGCCTGCATCCAGCAGTGCCGCAACGTCCTCTTCCGTACGCACGCCGCCGCCGACCTGTACGGGCACATTAACGCCAGCAACCAGGTTTTTCAGCAGCGGGATCTGGCGTTTCGCCGGATCTTTCGCGCCCGTCAAATCCACCAGATGCAATACCTGCGCGCCCTGAGCCGCATAATCCTGCAGACGCGGCAGCGGGTCGTTCCCGTAGTCACGCTGCTGGCCGTAATCGCCCTGATGCAGACGGACAACCGTGCCGTCAATTAAATCTAAAGCGGGAATGATCATCACATCTCCAGGAAGTTTTTCAGCAACTGCGCGCCCGCGGCGCCCGAACGTTCCGGGTGAAACTGCACGCCGAAGAAATTGTCTTTCTGCACCGCGGCAGTAAATGCCTCGCCGTAGTTGCACTGGGCGATGGTATGGGCGTTCACCGGCATGGCGTAGCTGTGCACGAAGTAAAAATACGCACCGTCTTCGATGCCGCGAAACAGACGGTCACCTGCTTTCGCGTAAACGCGGTTCCACCCCATATGCGGTAGCGGCAGGCCGTGGTCGGTCATTTTCGGTACGTCTTCGTCAATAATACCCAGCAGGTCAACGCCGTTGCTCTCTTCGCTGCGGCGACCCAGAAGCTGCATGCCTAAGCAAATCCCCAGTACCGGTTGGGTACAGGCTTTGATCAAATCGACCAGCTCGCGCTCGTGGATCTGATCCATCGCCGCCTGGGCGGTGCCTACGCCGGGCAGGAAAAGCTTGTCGGCGCGCAATACCACGTCCGGATCACGGCTCACCACCGGCTCGTAGCCGTGGCGCGCAATGGCCGATTTGACGGAGTTCAGGTTGGCGCATCCGGTATCCAGAATCACCACGTTCATCACAGCACTCCTTTCGACGAGGGAAGGGCGTCACCTTCCACGCGGATCGCCTGACGCAGCGTACGGCCAAAGGCTTTAAACAGACTTTCCACGCGGTGGTGATCGTTTTTGCCTTTCGTTTTCAGATGCAACGTCAGGCCCATGGTGTAGGACAAGGAACGGAAGAAATGCTCCACCATTTCGGTGCTGAGATCGCCCACGCGCTGATAGGTGAAGTCGGCTTTGTATTCCAGGTGCGGACGACCGGAGATGTCCATCGCGCAGCGCGCCAGACATTCGTCCATCGGCAGAACAAAACCAAAACGGTTGATGCCGCGTTTGTCGCCGAGCGCCAGCTTCAGGGCTTCACCCAGCGCCAGACCGGTATCTTCTACGGTGTGGTGATCGTCAATGTAAAGGTCACCCTTCACCGAGATTTCCATGCGGAAACCGCCGTGCGTGGCAATCTGGTCCAGCATATGGTCAAAGAAACCGACACCGGTGTGGATCTTGCTGCCGCCTTCACGGTCCAGCCAGACCTTCACATCAATCTGTGTCTCTTTGGTGTTGCGTTCAACGTGCGAGTAGCGGTCACGTTTTGTCAGCTGTTCGCCAATCTTTGCCCAGCCAAGATTGTTGCGGTCGTAGCGAAGCCCCGCAATGCCCATATTTTCCGCCAGCGTAATATCAGTGATGCGATCCCCGATGACATAGCTGTTGGTTTTATCCAGCATATCCTCAGCCAGATAGCGCTCAACCAGCTTCACTTTTGGCTTACGGCAGTCGCACTCATCGGCTGGCATGTGCGGGCAAATCAGTACCTCATCGAACACTACGCCCTGAGAGGTCAACACCTGCATCATTAAATTATGGGGGCCGTCAAAGTCTGCCTGCGGGAAGCTGTCGGTACCCAGACCGTCCTGGTTGGTGATCATCACCAGCTTATAACCGGCTTTTTGCAGCGTAAGCAGCACCGGTATCACGTCCGGTTCAAAAGCCAGTTTGTCGAAACGATCGACCTGAAAATCGGCTGGTGGCTCCGAAATAAGGGTGCCGTCACGATCGATGAAAAGGATCTTCTGGGTCATACTTTCTCCGCTTTCAGGGCGTCAATCACGCGCTGGCTCTCTGCACGGGTGCCTACGGTAATGCGCAGGCAGCCGCTCAGGGAAGGTTGTTTTTTCTGGTCTCGTAAGATAATGCCCTGATCCCACAAAGATTTAAATACGGCACTCGAGGCGGTAAAACGCACCAGGATGTAATTGGTTTCCGAGTCAAACACCTGCTCCACGCACGCAATATCCTTCAGGGCGGTGACCAGGTACTGGCGTTCTTCCAGGATCTGCGCCACGCGTTCGCGCATCGCATTAATGCCCTGAGGCGTCAACGCCTGGGCCGCAATATCCGCAACCGGCGTAGAGAGTGGATACGGGGCGATGACTTTCAAAAGCAGGTCGATGACCGCTTTATTCGCCAGGGTGAATCCGCAGCGCAAGCCCGCGAGGGCGAAAGCCTTCGACAGTGTGCGCAACACAACAAGATGCGGATACTCCTCAAGCCAGCCTGTCAGCGTCGCCTGTGGGCAGAACTCAATATAGGCTTCGTCCGCCACCACCAGCGCTTTACCGCGCGTCATTTCCAGCAGGGTACGGATGTCCTGTGGCGTGATAATCTGCCCGGTTGGATTGTTCGGGCTGCAGACAAACACGACTTTTACGCCGTCAAGATTGTCGGCAATACCCTGCAGATCCAGTTGCCAGTTCTCCAGCGCCTGCACGTTGCGGCACGCCACGCCGAAAGTTTCGGCGCTGACGCTGTACATGCCGTAGGTCGGCTGGCAGTACATTACTGCGTCTTTTCCCGGCTCGCAGAACGCGCGGATCAGCAGTTCAATGCCTTCGTCTGCCCCACGGCTGACCAGCACCTGCTCCGGTTTCACGCCTGCGTACTGGGCGTAGTTTTCGATTACCGCTTTCGGCTGACACTCCGGATAACGGTTCAACGTTTGCTGCGACAGCTCAAACTGCACCGCCGTCGGGAATTCGTTGGCGTTAAGCCAGACATCGCCTTTGCCACCCAGGCGGCGCGCGGACTGATAAGGCGTCAGGCGACGGACATTTTCGCGGGCTAATTCTTCAATGTTCATGCTTGCTCCTTCAGCGCTGCAACGCGCAGCGTAACGGCATTTTTGTGGGCAGTCAGACGTTCGGCGGCGGCCAGCGTCTCAATAGTTGAAGCCAGCGAGGCAAACCCTTCTCGGGAAAGTTCCTGCACGGTCATCCGTTTCTGGAAATCTGCCAGGCCCAGGCTGGAACAGGTTGAGGTATAGCCATACGTCGGCAGAACGTGGTTGGTACCAGAAGCGTAGTCGCCCGCGGATTCCGGTGACCAGTCGCCGAGGAACACCGAGCCAGCGCTGGTAATGCTGTCGACCAGATCGCGGGCGTTGCGGGTCTGAATAATCAGATGCTCCGGGCCGTACTGGTTGGAAATAGCAATGCACTGCTCCAGGTCACGCGCCACAATCAGGCGGCTGGCGGATAACGCCTGGCGTGCCGTGTCGGCACGGGGCAGGTCGGCAAGCTGACGCTCAACGGCCTCACCCACACGTTTAGCCATATCGGCGTCCGGTGTCAGCAAAATGACCTGGGAGTCCGGGCCGTGTTCAGCCTGTGAAAGCAGGTCGGACGCCACGAAATCCGGCGTTGCGCCGCTGTCGGCAATCACCAGTACCTCAGAAGGGCCGGCTGGCATATCAATTGCCGCACCGTCCAGACGCTGGCTGACCTGGCGCTTGGCTTCGGTTACATACGCGTTGCCCGGTCCAAAGATTTTGTCGACCTTCGGAATGGACTCAGTCCCGAACGCCAGGGCCGAAATGGCCTGAGCACCGCCCACTTTATAGACTGCCTGTACGCCGCACAGCTTTGCCGCATAAAGGATCTCATCGGCAATCGGTGGCGGAGAGCACAGCACCACTTTCTGGCATCCGGCGATACGCGCCGGGGTTGCGAGCATTAATACGGTTGAAAACAGCGGCGCTGAACCGCCAGGGATATAAAGCCCGACTGACGCTACCGGGCGCGTCACCTGCTGGCAACGCACGCCGGGCAGGGTTTCTACATCCACGGTCGGCAGTTTCTGCGCGACGTGGAAGGTCTCAATGTTTTTCACCGCGACGGCCATCGCCTGTTTGATGTCGTCACCGAGGCGGCTTTCCGCCTCTGCGATTTCCTGCCCGGTGACCTGTAGCGCGCCCACTTCGGTTTTATCAAACTTTGCACTGTATTCACGCAGCGCGTCATCGCCACGCGTTTTGACGCTATCAAGGATCTCCGCCACGGTGCGGGAGATGCTTTCGGAGGCGGAAATCGCCGGGCGCATCAGCAGCTCGCGCTGCTGTGCGTCGCTACAGGTATTCCAGTCGATGATTGTGTTAAAACGCATGGCCGTTACTCCATCATCTTCTCAATTGGCAGCACCAGAATGGAGCTTGCGCCCAGTGCCTTCAGTTTTTCCATGGTTTCCCAGAAGAGGGTTTCGCTACTGACCATGTGCATTGCCACGCGCTGCTGATCGCCCGCCAGCGGCAGAATGGTTGGACGTTCTGCGCCCGGCAGCAGGGCAATCACTTCATCCAGACGCTCGGTCGGCGCATGCATCATGATGTATTTTGATTCACGTGCCTGAATCACGCCCTGAATACGGGTCAGCAGTTTGTCGATGAGCTGCTGCTTGGCATCGGCCATATCGCCATCACGCTGGATCAGACACGCTTTGGAGCGGTAAATCACTTCGACCTCGCGCAGGCCGTTCGCTTCCAGCGTCGCGCCGGTAGAGACGAGGTCACAGATAGCGTCCGCCAGACCCGCACGCGGTGCCACTTCAACCGAGCCGTTCAGCAGGCAGGATTTAAACTGCACGCCTTTCTGATCCAGATAACGCTTTAACAGGTGAGGGTAGGAGGTGGCGATACGTTTGCCATTCAGCGCGGCCGGACCGTCCCAGGGTTCATCAACCGGCGTTGCCAGCGACAGGCGGCAGCCGCCAAAGTCCAGACGACGCAGGGTGAAGTAACGCGGGTCTTCGCCCTGTGCACGGCGGGTCAGCAATTCTTCTTCCAGCACGTTTTCACCAATAATGCCGAGATCAACGACGCCATCCATGACCAGGCCTGGAATATCGTCATCACGCACGCGCAGAATGTCGATCGGCATGTTTTCAGCCAGAGCAATCAGGCGCTGGGTGTGCAGGTTGATTTTAATCCCGCAGCGGGCCAGCAGTTCGCGTGAATCATCACTCAAACGACCTGATTTTTGAATAGCTATGCGTAAGCGTGAGTTATCTAACATTCTTTATTCCTCGTTAACCTGTTTTAACCTGTCTGAATTTGGTCCAAAAAAAAGCCCCCGGAAGAAGATCTTCCGGGGGCTTTATCATGCGTTCATGCACCACTGGAAGATCCAAACGTCTTCCAGCACACATCGCCTGAAAGACTAGTCAGGATGATGGTGATGATGGTGGTGTTTAAATTGAACGCGTGTCATATAAATTCTCGATGAATGCTTATTCATTTGATGTCTTTTAACCTAAACCAGTTGTGTGACAGATTGCAAGGGCTTTTTTTGATCATTAATTCATTTCATATTGATGCTATGAATTGTGTGTTCTGCCAGGCTGGCGTAGCCTTATGAAAGACGAGTGAGAGTCAGGAGAATTCGCATGAAAAAGGTCGCGATTGTCGGTTTGGGCTGGCTGGGAATGCCGCTGGCGATGTCATTAGCCGCGAAAGGCTGGCAGGTGACCGGGAGCAAAACGACGAGGGATGGGGTCGAAGCGGCACGCATGTGCGGTATTGATGGCGTTGAACTGCGTCTGGAACCGGAGCTGGTGTGTGATGCGGACGATCTGGACACGCTGATGAACGTCGATGCGCTGGTGATTACGCTACCCGCGCGGCGCAGCGGCCCGGGTGAATCATTCTATCTGCAGGCGATGCAGGAGATTGTCGACAGTGCCCTTGCGCACCATGTTCCGCGTATCATTTTTACCAGTTCGACGTCGGTCTATGGCGATGCTCCGGGCGTAATGAAAGAAGGAACTGAGCGCCGTCCGGTGACCGCGAGTGGCAAGGTCCTTAAAGAGCTGGAAGACTGGCTGCATAATTTGCCCGGCACGCAGGTGGATATCGTCCGTCTGGCGGGGCTGGTCGGCCCCGGGCGGCATCCGGGACGCTTTTTTGCCGGGAAATCGGCGCCGGACGGGCAACATGTCGTCAATCTTGTTCATCTTGAGGATGTTATTGCCGCGATTGAGCTACTCTTAAAAGCTCCAAAAGGTGGACACATCTATAATATATGTGCACCTTCTCATCCTTCGCGCAGCACGTTTTACCCGCTGATGGCGCGTCAGCTTGGCCTGGCTCCGCCGGTTTTTGCTGAGGCAAAGGACGAAAGCAAAGGCAAAATTGTTGATGGCAATCGCATTTGTCATGAGCTGGGGTTTGAGTATCAATATCCCGATCCGCTGGTGATGCCCATGGAATAAGTCCCGCAGCGGAAACGATCGCACACCGGAAGGGGGCGAGCATGAAACCGCTGCTGGATGTTCTTATTATTCTGGATGCACTGGAAAAAGAGGGGAGCTTTGCGGCTGCTTCAGCAAAGCTCTATAAAACCCCTTCGGCATTGAGTTACACCGTTCAAAAACTGGAAAGCGATCTTAATATCCAAATCCTCGATCGCACCGGACATCGCGCGCGTTTTACCCGTACCGGACAGATGCTGCTGGAAAAAGGCCGCGAAGTCCTGCACACCGTTCGTGAACTGGAAAAACAGGCCGTCAAGCTCCACCAGGGATGGGAGAACGAGCTGGTCATTGGCGTGGATGATACCTTCCCGTTCTCTCTTTTGACCCCGCTGATCGAAGCGTTTTATCAACATCACAGCGTCACCCGGCTTATCTTCATCAACGGTGTGCTTGGCGGCTCCTGGGATGCCTTAACGCAGGGCAGGGCAGATATTTTTGTCGGGGCATTGCATGAGCCCCCCCAGCTGAGTGAATTTGGCTTTGCCCGACTTGGCCTGCTGGAGCAGGTGTTCGCCGTGGCGCCTCATCATCCGCTGGCTCAGGAGCCAGAGCCCCTTAACCGCCGCGTGATTAAAGGCTATCGCGCCATCGTGGTGGGGGATAACGCTCGCCCGGAATGTTCGGTTTCCTCGCAACTGCTTGATGAGCAGGAAGCCATCACGGTTTTTGACTTTAAAACTAAGCTGGAACTGCAAATTAGTGGACTCGGCTGCGGCTACTTACCGCGCTATCTGGCGCAGCGGTTTATTGATAGCGGTGCGCTTGTTGAAAAACAGGTACTTGCTCAAAGCAGTAACGAATCGGTATGGATGGGCTGGAATGAACAAACCGCCGGGCTTGCGAGCGCCTGGTGGCGGGATGAAATTTTAGCAAATAGTGCTATCGCGGCAATTTACTCTCAGCCCGGCGTCCAGAAATCAGCCAGTTAGCAGAAAGAAAACGGCCCGGTGCGTTGCAAAGTATTGCCTTTTGTATCCGATGTGGGGCAAAATGCCGCCGCTGCAACCAAATGAATAATCGACGATATAAAAGGCGTCGGTTATTTTTTTTTGCATGTACGAAACGAAACTAAAAACCAAGAGGCCGGGCTTCGTACCGGATAGATATTTACTAAAATCCGACAGTTGTTGTCGCTGAGGAAGAAAGAAATGGGGCAATTTTTCGCTTACGTGGCGGTTATCACCGTAAAGGAGAATAACTATGTCGCATAACGCAACTCCAAACACCTCTCGCGTGGAATTACGTAAAACGCTTACGTTGATTCCGGTTGTTATGATGGGCCTTGCCTATATGCAACCGATGACGCTGTTCGATACATTCGGTATCGTATCGGGCCTCACCAACGGTCACGTTGCGACGGCGTACGCCTTCGCACTTGTCGCGATCCTCTTTACCGCGCTGAGCTACGGAAAACTGGTCCGCCGTTTCCCGTCAGCAGGCTCTGCGTACACCTATGCTCAAAAATCCATTAGCCCGGCAGTTGGCTTTATGGTGGGCTGGTCATCTCTGCTGGACTACCTGTTCATGCCGATGATCAACATTCTGCTGGCAAAAATTTACTTTGAAGCGCTGGTGCCTTCCGTGCCGTCGTGGATCTTTGTTGTCGCGCTGGTGGCCTTTATGACCATTTCTAACCTGCGCAGCATCAAGACCGTGGCAAACTTCAACACCCTGATTGTTATTCTGCAGATGGGCATCGTGGCAGTTATCGTCGGCCTGATCATCTACGGTGTTTCTCACGGTGAAGGTGCGGGCACGCTGACCAGCACGCGTCCATTCTGGTCTGAAGGCGCACATGTTGTGCCGATGATTACCGGTGCGACGATTCTGTGCTTCTCGTTCCTGGGCTTTGACGGTATCTCTTCTCTGTCAGAAGAGACCAAAGATGCTGAGCGCGTGATCCCGAAAGCGATTTTCCTGACGGCGCTGATTGGCGGCCTGATCTTCATCGGTGCCTCCTACTTCCTGCAGCTGTACTTCCCGGATATCTCTCGCTTTAAAGATCCGGATGCGTCGCAGCCTGAAATCATGCTTTATGTTGCGGGTAAAACGTTCCAGTGGGGCGTGCTGATTTTTTCCAGCGTGACCGTACTGGCATCCGGTATGGCGGCACACGCAGGCGTTTCTCGTCTGATGTATGTTATGGGCCGTGACGGCGTGTTCCCGACTCGCTTCTTCGGTTATGTGCATCCAAAATGGCGTACTCCGGCGTGGAACGTGCTGTTGGTTGGCGCGATTGCGCTGATGGCGATTAAATTCGACCTGGTAACTGCAACTGCGCTGATTAACTTCGGTGCGCTGGTGGCGTTCACCTTCGTTAACCTCTCCGTGATTTCGCAGTTCTGGATCCGTGAGAAGCGCAACAAAACGCTGAAAGACCACTTCAACTATCTGGTGCTACCAGTGTGTGGTGCGCTGACGGTGGGTGCGCTGTGGATCAACCTTGAAGAGAGCTCTATGATTCTGGGGCTGATCTGGGGCGGTATCGGCCTGGTTTACCTGGCCTGCGTAACGAAGAGCTTCCGTAACCCGGTTCCTCAGTACGAAGACGTTGCGTGATGACTCGCCGGGTGGCGCTAGCGCTTACCCGGCCTACAAAACAACACTCCTGTAGGCCCGCGTAAGCGAAGCGCCACCGGGCAAAAAAAAAGCGGAGACCATCGTCTCCGCTTTTTTTATGTCTGATTTTCAGACTATCTCTTGCGCGTACTGGAACAGCGCTTTCAGCAGCGCCTGTTTCTCTGCATTCCCTTCGTACTGACCGTAAAGCATCTCCAGCTCCTGGGCGTAATTGTGCAGATACTCTGGCGTAAACACGTTACGACGATGCTGCAGCCAGCGCTCCTGCTCTGTTTCATCCAGCGTGCCGGGGTAGTTACGTGCGCGGTAATTAAACATCAGCTTTTCGATGCGTTTATCGGCGAAAGTGATGTCCAGCGCCGGCAGGTTCCGCGGCTCGGTTTGCAGGACAATATTCATCGCTGCACGGTCGGCATCGCTGAAGAAGCCGTTGTAGAGCTGTGCATCGACGTTTTCCGACGGCACAAACGGCTCCGCTTCGGCGAAGATCGCGACCACTTTCTCGCGTACCTGCGGATTTTCGCGCAGCACTTTCAGGTTATCCAGGCAGTGCTGACGGTTAATGCCCAGCCTGTCAGCATCCTCCGGGCGCAGCGTATTCGCCTGCGCCAGTACCGGACATTTATTGATATGCACCAGTTTGACCGGCACCGCGGGCAGGTCACCAAGCTCATTTTTCGGGGTGTAGAGCCGTTCGCGCAGGGTATCGCTGTCAAGTTCCAGTAGCGGCGAAATATCGCCCGCTAAATCCACCATGATAACGGCGTTACGGTTGTCCGGATGCCACGCCAGCGGTGCCACCCAGCTTGTATTGCCGCGCCAGGCACCGAACATACCGGAGATATGCACCAGGGGTTTCATCTGCGGCACATCGATAAGGGTCATGAGCTTCTGCTTGCTGCGATGGCTCAGCAAATACTCAAACAGCCGGGGCTGCGCGGCTTTCACCAGCTTCGCCATGGCAATAGTGGCATAGACGTCCGCCATTGCGTCGTGGGCATTGCTGTGCTCAATGCCATTAGCGCGCGTCAGGTGTTCCAGGCGGAAGCTCGTCAGACCTTCCTCATTTTCCGGCCAGTTGATGCCTTCAGGACGCAGGGCATAACAGGCGCGCATGATATCCAGCAGATCCCAGCGCGAGTTGCGGTTCTGCCAGCTCCAGGCGTACGGATCGTAGAAGTTGCGATAGAAAACGTTGCGGGTCACTTCGTCATCGAAACGGATGTTGTTGTAACCTACCACGCAGGTATTGGGGACGGTAAACAGATCGTGGATGCGGCGTGCGAATTCCGCCTCGTTCACCCCTTTCTCCCGTGCTTCCTGAGGGGTGATCCCGGTGACCATGACCGCGCCTGGCTGCGGCAGGTAATCATCAGCAGGTTTGCAGTAAAAGACCTCAGGCTCGCCAATGATGTTGAATTCGTCGTCGGTACGGATGGCGGCAAACTGCGCCGGTCGGTCCAGCGCCGGGTGCGTGCCAAAGGTTTCATAGTCGTGGAATAAAAAAGTGGGGCGTGCGGCAGAGTCAGACACCAGTAATACCATCCTGTTAAAAAATGACGCCACTATGGTAAACGATCGTGCGGGTCAGACCGAATAAAAAGCGCCGCCGTGGTGCAAATTTGCGAGACAGATTCAGCGTGAAACCTGCGTTCTGTCACATTTTTTTGCAATTAAGCCAGGTAACGACATCAGAACTCCCGTAAAAAGGTCATCGATTTTTAATGACCTGAGGATATACCGTTGAAACGCCGTCTGTTTATTGCTGTTTCTTTACTCGCTTCGAGTATCTCATCTGCTTTTGCGGCCGAACCGCTGGATTTTTCCCCGCAGCCTCCGGCCATTCAGGCGGGCTCGTGGGTGCTGATGGATTACACGACTGGTCAGATCTTAACGGCGGGCAACGAACATCAACAACGTAATCCGGCGAGCCTTACTAAGCTGATGACGGGTTATGTGGTTGATCGGGCCATTGATAGCCATCGCATTACGCCGGATGACATTGTCACCGTAGGCCGTGACGCATGGGCCAAAGGGAACCCGGTTTTTGACGGATCATCCCTGATGTTCCTGAAAGAGGGCGATCGCGTTTCCGTGCGGGACTTAAGCCGCGGGCTGATTGTGGATTCCGGCAACGACGCCTGCGTGGCGCTGGCCGATCACGTAGCGGGTGGGCAGCCGCAGTTTGTGAAGATGATGAACGACTATGTGCAGAAGCTGAACCTGCGCGATACGCACTTTGAAACCGTCCATGGGCTTGATGCGCCGGGTCAACACAGCTCGGCCTATGACCTGGCCGTTCTCTCCCGGGCTATCATTCACGGTGAGCCTGAGTTTTACCATATGTACAGCGAAAAGAGTCTCACCTGGAACGGGATCACCCAGCAAAACCGTAACAGCCTGCTGTGGGATAAAACCATGAACGTGGATGGCCTCAAAACGGGGCACACTTCTGGCGCGGGCTTTAACCTGATTGCTTCCGCCGTTGACGGTCAGCGCCGTTTAATCGCGGTGGTGATGGGGGCGGACAGCCCGAAAGGGCGCGAAGACCAGGCCCGGAAACTGCTGCACTGGGGTCAGCAGAATTTCGATACGGTGCAGATTCTGCACAGCGGTAAAAAAGTAGGGACAGAGCGTATCTGGTACGGTGATAAAGAACAGGTAAATCTGGGTACGGATCAGGACTTCTGGCTGGCTTTACCGAAAGTGGAAGTGGCGAACATTAAGGCGAAATACGTTCTGGATAAAAAAGAGCTGGAAGCGCCGATTGCCGCACATCAGCGGGTTGGGGAGATCCAGCTCTATGACCGCGACAAAGTGGTGGCACACTGGCCGCTGGTCACCCTGGAACGTGTTGATAAGGGTGGGATTTTCTCTCGCCTCAGTGATTACCTGCACCAAAAAATCTAACCTTTCTGAGCAGACTGGCAGGGTTGCGAGTCTGCTCACATAATAAACACTCCTCGTTTGCCGATAATATTGTTCCTGTTTTATAGTGTATAAATATACAGTAATAAGCGGAGGCAGTATGGACTACAGCATCAAGCAGCAACAGAAGCGTAAGATTGCGGGTTTTCATCTTGTTGGGCCGTGGGAAAAAACGGTTAAGCAGGGATTTGAACAGCTGGTCATGTGGGTGGACGGACGTCACATTGAGCCGCTGGAGTGGGTGGCGGTCTACTACGATAATCCTGATGAGGTCCCGGCGGAAAAACTGCGCTGTGATACGGCCGTTACGGTACCGGAGGATTTTGTTATCCCGGATAACAGCGAAGGCGTCATGATGACGGAAATCGCGGCGGGTGATTATGCCGTGGCCACGGCGCGTGTGGAAAACTACGACTTTGCGACACCGTGGTATCAGTTCTTCAATTCCCTGTTGCAGGACAATAAATATCAGATGGCGCTCAAACCCTGCTTCGAACGCTATCTCAATGATGGCAACGCGGACGGTTACTGGGATATCGAAATGTTTATCGCGGTAGAGCACAAAACGGCTTAAGCCTGCTAAATGAAGGGTTTTTCAGCCAGGTGTGATCCGCCCGGCTGAAAACACAGTACAATTGTGATTTGCCGTGTAGCTGGAGAGCGGGTGTGCGTCCCGACAAATCATTAACGCCGTTTGAAATTCGTCTATACAAACATTACCGCGTGGTGCATGGGTGCCGCATTGCGCTGGCGTTCGTATTGACCTTTATACTGGTCCGACTGCTGGATGTTCCGGAGGGGACGTGGCCGCTGATCACGCTGGTGGTGGTGATGGGGCCTATCTCATTTTGGGGGAACGTTGTTCCTCGCGCCTTCGAGCGGATCGGCGGTACCGTTCTTGGCTCTGCGCTGGGGCTTATTGCCCTGAAGCTGGAGCTTATCTCATTTCCGGTCATGCTGGCATGGTGCGGTGCGGCCATGTTCCTCTGCGGTTGGCTGGCGTTGGGCAAACGCCCCTATCAGGCGCTGCTGATTGGTATCACCCTTGCAGTGGTGGTCGGCGCACCGGCCGGGGATATGACTACGGCGCTCTGGCGAAGCGGGGATGTCATCCTGGGCTCGCTGCTTGCCATGCTGTTTACCGGCATCTGGCCGCAGCGTGCTTTTTTGCACTGGCGTATCCAGATGGCCAGCTATGTTACCGCGTTTAACCGCGTTTACCAGGCCGGTTTCTCCCCCAATCTGGTTGAGCGCCCCCGGCTGGAAAAGCATCTGCAAACCATCCTTAATGACGTGGTCAAAATGCGCGGCCTGATTACCCCCGCGAGCAAAGAGACCCATATTCAGAAAGCGATTTTTGAGGCTATTCAGACCGTAAGCCGCAATCTGGTCTGCATGCTTGAGCTGCAGATTAACGCGCACTGGGCTTCTCGCCCAAGCCATCTGCTGATGCTCAACGCACATACGCTGAAAGAGACACAGCAGATGACGCAGCAAACCCTGTTGACCATCGCTCATGCGCTCTATGAAGGCAACCCGCAGCCGATACTGGCGAACAGCGAGCGTCTGAATGACATTGTGGCGGAGCTGAAAACGCTTATTAGCGAGCGGCAGGGTGATAACGTGGCGGAAACGCCCATTCATGGCTATGTCTGGTTGAGCCTGGAACTGGCTCGGCAGCTTGAACTGTTATCGCACCTCATTTGCCGGGCGCTGCGCAAATAAAACGCGGATGTGACGCCTGCTGCTTCGATTCAGCAGCAATTGGGGTTATGATAGCGTTAAACGATATAGTCATTGTCATTCGCAGCCGCTGTCAGTAAGGTTATTGATACAACGGTTGCTTTAACGAATCCGAATCTCACATTATCAGGGGTGTAAAAATGGAAACTACCAAGCCTTCGTTCCAGGATGTTCTGGAATTCGTCCGCCTGTTCCGCCGCAAAAACAAACTGCAGCGTGAAATCCAGGACGTTGAGAAGAAGATCCGTGACAACCAGAAACGTGTCCTGCTGCTCGACAACCTGAGCGACTACATCAAGCCAGGCATGAGCGTTGAAGCTATTCAGGGCATCATCGCCAGCATGAAGAGCGACTATGAAGACCGCGTGGATGACTACATCATCAAAAATGCTGAGCTGTCCAAAGAGCGTCGCGATATCTCTAAAAAGCTGAAAGTGATGGGCGAAATCAAAAACGGCGAAGCAAAAAGCGAGTAATCGCAGTGAATGGTGAAAAAGGCTCTCTGGTGACAGAGAGCCTTTTTTATTTTAGTAGGTCGGGTAAGGCGCAGCCGCCACCTGACAATTTTATCAGGCACAGAAAAGCAAAAAGCCTGCTTTAAAAGCAGGCTTTTTAAATTTGGCTCCTCTGACTGGACTCGAACCAGTGACATACGGATTAACAGTCCGCCGTTCTACCGACTGAACTACAGAGGAATCGTTGTGGAGGCTTATCTTAGCGGCGAAAAAACTTTTGTCAAACCTGATCTTAGAGAAAATCGACTGACTGCTGAATCTGTCGTCAGTTTGTTGTAAATCCACACATCTTTTTCAGGAAAATACTTTGCAGGATGAGCATTTCTCCCCCATCATTTGAAATGGAGTTTCAACTTTTCTCGCTAAGGTCCATTTTGAACGTCACTGCTCCTCTGCGCCAGGCGATCATGCGCACGCCCTGGTACGCAAAACGTAAAAGCTATCTTGTCCTCTTCTGGCGTGAAATCACCCCCCTTGCGGTGCCTATCTTTCTGGAGAATACCTGCGTACTGCTCATGGGGGTGTTGAGCACCTTCCTTGTCAGCTGGCTGGGGAAAGAGGCGATGGCGGGGGTTGGGCTGGCGGACAGCTTCAACATGGTGGTGATGTCCTTCTTCGCGGCTATCGACCTTGGGACAACGGTCGTGGTGGCCTTCAGCCTCGGCAAGCTTGACCCCAAACGGGCCCGCGAGGCGGCTCGCCAGTCGCTGATGATCATGACCATTTTTTCGATCGTTCTGGCGGCGGTGATCCACTATTTCGGTAAAGAGATTATCGACGTTGTCGCCGGGGAAGCCACGAACGAGGTGAAGGACCTGGCGCTAACCTACCTCGAAATGACCGTCATAAGCTATCCGGCCGCGGCTATCGCGCTGATTGGCAGTGGTGCGCTGCGCGGGGCGGGTAACACCAAAATCCCGCTGCTGATCAACGGCGGGATGAATATCCTGAATATCATCATCAGCAGCGTGCTGATCTACGGCGTGTTTTCATGGGATGGGTTGGGGTTCGTCGGTGCCGGTCTGGGGCTAACCATTTCTCGCTACATTGGTGCTGCGGCGATTATCGGGGTGCTGATGACGGGCATCACGCCTTCGCTGTGCCTTACGCTGAAAAGCTACTTCCGACCCTTTAACTTCGCCATTATCTGGGAAGTGATGGGGATTGGTATTCCCGCCAGTATTGAATCAGTGCTGTTTAACGGCGGTAAGCTGCTGACGCAGATGTTTGTCGCCGGTATGGGGACCGACGTTATCGCCGGTAACTTTATCGCCTTCTCCATCGCCTCGCTGATTAACCTGCCGGGTAACGCGCTGGGTTCTGCCTCGACCATCATCACGGGCAAACGGCTCGGGAAAGGGCAGATAGGCCAGGCGGAACGTCAGCTGCGCCACGTGTTCTGGCTGTCAACGATTGGCCTAACGGCGATCGCCTGGGGAACCGCCCCCTTTGCCGGGCTGATGGCCGCGTTTTATACCCATGAACAGGATGTGAAAGAGGTTGTTAAGATCCTTATCTGGCTCAATGCCGCGTTTATGCCCATCTGGGCGGCCTCATGGGTGCTACCCGCGGGTCTGAAAGGGGCGCGTGATGCTCGTTTTGCGATGTGGGTGTCGATGCTCGGCATGTGGGGATGTCGGGTTGTGGCGGGTTATACGTTAGGTGTGGTACTTGGCTGGGGCGTGGTGGGTGTCTGGCTGGGAATGTTCCTTGACTGGGCCGTGCGCGGGGCGCTGTTCTACTGGCGTATGGTCAGCGGGCGCTGGCTATGGAAATATCCGCGACAAAATGCCTGACAAATGTGCGAAATGGAGAATAAATCGGCAAACGATCGGAAATCTGCATTCTGCCTTTGACATCCCGGGGGAGCATCGATAATATGCGCCCCGTTCACACGATTCCTCTGTAGTTCAGTCGGTAGAACGGCGGACTGTTAATCCGTATGTCACTGGTTCGAGTCCAGTCAGAGGAGCCAAATTTAAAAAGCCTGCTTTTAAAGCAGGCTTTTTGCTTTTTAATCTCTGGAAGTATTGCCCGGTGGCGCTGCGCTTACCGGGCCTACTTGTTCCGTAGGCCGGGTAAGGCAAAGCCGCCATCCGGCAAAAGCCGCACTATCGAGCCAAACTAATCGGCGCCGTCGCCTCAATCAGCCACGGACGCGCCTCGCTATTCACCAGCGGTGACAGCGCCTCGCGAACCTGCTGATGATATTCATCCAGCCACTGCTTTTCCTGCCCGGTCAACAGCTGCAATTCCACCTGGCTTAAATCAATCGGGATCAGCGTTAGCGAAGAAAACGTGCAGAACCCCGGGCGGCTTTCAACAATTTCCACCTGGTTTTCAATGCGGATACCGTGGCTGCCGCCCAGATAATACTCCGGTTCAATGGTCATGATATTGCCCGCCACCAGTGGCCAGGGGTTAACCTTTTTGGCGATGCGGTGTGGGTTTTCATGGATAAGAAGCTGATGCCCCACGCCATGTCCCGTTCCGTGATCGTAATCCAGCCCCATTTCCCACAGCGGACGTCGCGCGAAAGCGTCCAGCTGATGCCCGTGTGTGCCGGATGGGAACTGCAGGGTTATCAGCGACAGAAAGCCTCTCAGTACGGCGGTATAATGCATACGCTGCTGCGGGGGAACATGACCCCAGGCAAGCGTGCGCGTGGCGTCGGTGGTGCCGTTAGTGTACTGACCGCCAGAATCATTCAGGTAAAAATGATCGTGGCCGATGGGTTTGTTGCTGGCCTCGCTGGAGTGATAGTGGCACATCGCCGCGTTGCTCGAAGAGGCGGAAATGGTCGCAAAGCTCTGCTCGATAAAGCCGGGCTGCTGTTTACGGAACGCGAGCTGTTGCGCCTGTACTTCGAGCTCGGTTAACGGATTCCCAGCCGCTTCACGTCGCGGCACTTCACGGCTCAGCCAGGCCAGGAAGTTGACCCACGCGGCGCCGTCCTGGTGATGACATTCACGATACCCTGCCAGCTCGACCGGGTTTTTGGTGGCTTTCAGCAGGGTGATCGGATCGGTCTGCCAGACGATCTCCCCCTGGGGTTCAATGGCGAAGCGCAGGGCTACCGGTGCGGAATCGGCATCGACCATCACTCGTTTACCTTCCGCAATTTCTCGGCAGCGTTCGATAAAGGCGTCCTGTGGCGCAGTGGCGAGCGTGTTACGCACGGCTTCGGGCAGGGCGCTGAGCTTAATGTCGTTAACAAACCACTCCACGTGACCGTCGCGACGCAACAGGGCAAAAGAGAGCGGTACCGGGCTGGTGGGGATATCTGACCCGCGTACGTTGAGCAGCCAGGCAATGTTATCCGGCAGCGTAACCGCCAGATAATCAGCATTGTTCGCGGCCAGCACGGCGGCAACGCGCTGACGTTTGTCTTCGCTGCTTTCACCGCTTACCGCAACCGGCATTTCACGGATCGGCCCCGCCGGTGCGGCAGGACGATCGATCCAGAGCGTGTCAAACGGTGAGGCATTCAGCGGGACGAGCTCACACGGCGTGGCAGAAAGTTGCGTAAACTCGGTATTTGTCATCAGCAGTGGATCAAAACCGATGCGCGTGACGGGCTCGACGTTTGCCGCCAGCCATGCTGCCAGCGGTTCATTGTGCAGATGATGAATTTCAATCTCATCCAGGTTGACCTGAACGCGGGCCTGCACCTGATAGCGCCCGTCGACGAACAGCAACGCCTTGTCTTTCAGAACCAGCGCCAGGCCAGCCGAGCCGTCAAAGCCCGTCAGCCAGGCCAGTTTTTCATCATACGGCGCGCAGTATTCACTCTGCCAGGCATCCGCGCGCGGGACGATCATCCCGTCGAGATGGTTTTCCTGAAGCCACCGGCGCAGGGCCGCTAAGGGTGATGAGGTTGACATGCATTTTCCTTAATAGTTATCAGCGGAACGGTGGCTCGTTGAAGGTACGCAACTTGCGGGAATGCAGTTTGTCACCTTCCGCCCGCAGCAAATCAATGGCGCGAATGCCAATTTGCAGATGTTCGGATATCGCCCCTTCATAGAAGCGGTTGGCCTGACCCGGCAGCTTGATTTCGCCATGCAGCGGCTTATCGGACACGCAGAGCAAGGTGCCGTAAGGCACGCGGAAGCGATACCCCTGCGCGGCAATGGTGGCGCTTTCCATATCAATCGCCACCGCACGGCTCAGGTTGAACCGCAGCGCGGAGGCGGAGTAACGCAGCTCCCAGTTACGGTCATCGGTAGTGACCACCGTACCGGTGCGCAGGCGCTGCTTAACCTCTTCACCGGGCATGCCGCTCACCTCTTTGGTGGCGTCATACAGCGCGCGCTGCACCTCAGCGATGCTCGGAATCGGAATGTCTGGCGGCAGCACGGCGTCGAGAACGTGGTCGTCGCGTAAGTAGGCGTGGGCCAGCACGTAATCGCCAATCAGCTGGCTTTCGCGCAGGCCGCCGCAATGGCCGATCATCAGCCAGACGTCCGGGCGCAGTACCGCCAGATGGTCGCAGATGGTTTTGGCGTTCGACGGCCCCACGCCGATGTTGATCAGCGTGATGCCCTGGCCGTCGGCGGTGATCAGGTGCCAGGCAGGCATCTGGTGCTTTTTCCATGCCAGGTCGGAAATGGCCTGCTCGGGCGCTTCGGTCTCTGCGGTGATCCAGATCCCGCCCGCACAGGAGAGCGCGATGTACGGGCTTTCCGGGTCAAGGATCTGGCTGCAGCCCCAGCGGACAAACTCATCGACGTAACGGGTGTAGTTGGTAAACAGCACGAACGGCTGGAAATGCTCGGCGGGCGTGCCGGTGTAGTGGCGCAGGCGTGCCAGCGAGAAATCCACCCGGCGGGCATCAAAGTGCGAGAGGGGAGAAAATTCTGCCGGGTGATAAATCCCGTCTGCCGTTTCATCGCCAATCTGTGAAAGCTCGGTGGTTGGGAAATGGCGGGTCAGTCCCGCGCTCATGGAACGATCAAGGGTTAGCGCCGAACCGTCAATCACGTAAGGATACGGGATCTCATGCTGTGAAGGTTCTACGGCAATGTGTGCGCCGTAATCCTGGTATAACAGCGTGAGTTGCTCTTCAAGATAAGGGCGGAACAGTGCAGGGCGGGTGACGGTGGTGCTGTAGCAGCCGGAGTGGGTAAAACGGGCATAGGCGCGGGTTTTTGGCGTCGTGCTGGCGCTGCCATCCCAGGTCACAGAGAGCGATGGATAAACAAAAAGGCCCTCACTTCTGGCCTTTTCGTCGGGAAGTTTCCCTGTTTCGATATATTCGCTGATGGCGCTGCGCAGCGCGTTGACGGACTGTTCGTACAGTGCGTCGAGTTTTTCCAGCGCCTGAGCCGGGGTCAGGCTGGAGCCCTTATTATTCATCTCTGTCTCCTTGTTCCACAGGTGTGCGACTCTACCCGATAGTATGTCACACGCCTGTGAAACAAAAGGGAGATCAGCTGTGGCGCGTCTCTTTCATCAGTAGCGCCGTCGCCGCTGACAGCAGGCATCCAGCCAGCAGATAAATCGCCACGCTGTGCCAGTTTCCCCCGGAGAAGGTCACCAGCGCGGCGGCAATAAACGGCGTGAAACCGCCGCCGACCACGCTGGCAACCTGGTAGCCCACACCCGCGCCGCTGTAGCGATAGCTCGCACCAAACAGTTCGGTAAACATCGGCTGTTGTACGCAGACCACCATATCGTGAGCGATGTTCGCGAGCATAATGGCGAAGAAGACAATCCAGAACACAGACTGCGCCTCCAGCGCCATAAAGAACGGCCAGGCGCTGAGGGTACCAATCAGCGCGCCGGTGATATAGACGCGACGGCGGCCAAATCTGTCCGCCAGCCAGGCGAAACAGGGGATAGTCAGGCAGCTGATCCCGCCGACCACCAGACCAATATTCAGGAATAGCTCACGCGGCAGACCGAGATTTTGCGTCGAGTAGTTCAGGGCAAACGCGGTGACGATGTACATCGTCAGCAGCTCACACAGGCGCAGGGCGATAATTTTCAGAAAAGCGCCAGGGTGCCGGACGAGGGCTTCCATAACCGGAAGGCGTTTTTTGACGGAAGGCTTTTCCTGCTGCTTTTCGAATTCTGCCGACTCCTCCATCCCGTTACGGATCCACAGCGCGGCAATGACCAGCACGATGCTGAAGATAAACGGAATGCGCCAGCCCCAGCTCAGGAACTGCTCGTCGGTGGTGTAATGGCTGATGAGTGACACCAGCCCGGTCGACAGCAGCAGCCCCACGCCATATCCCACCTGTACGCCGCTGCTGTAGAACGCTTTCCGGTTTTTCGGTGCGCTCTCAACGGATAACAGTGCCGCGCCGCCCCATTCGCCGCCTACGGCGAAGCCCTGGATGGCGCGCAGTATCACCAGCAATATCGGTGCCCACCAGCCAATGGCGGAAAACGAAGGGAGAATGCCAATCAGCGCGGTGGCAATCCCCATCATCCAGACGGTAAGCATTAGCATACGTTTGCGGCCCAGCCGGTCGCCGAAGTGGCCGAAGATCACCCCACCAAGCGGACGAAACAGGAACCCGACGCCGAAGGTGGCAAATGCGGCGAGGGTGCCCATCGCGGGGCTGACCTGGGGGAAGAATTCACGGTTAAACACCAGCGCGGCGGTGATACCGTAGAGCAGAAAATCATACCAGTCGACGACGGCGCCCGCGAAGCTGCCGAGGGCGGCGCGACGGGCACGATTGAGCGAAGGGGTCTCCTCGCCGGGTCGTTCGGAGATGAGGGTGGAGTCCATAGTTGTCCTGTCCATACTGATTTTAATTATTGGTATAAGAAAAGGTCACTCACATAGCAGCCGTCATATAAACGGAACCTATGAGACTACCGCGACAGGCAGCCTGTGCAAACTGATTTTATCTCCTGATGGGTAATGCAAAACGGCTACGCTATGCTTAACAAATAGCGAAGCGACTGAGGAAGGGAAGATGCGTCGTACAGAGGTGTTGGGTTGTCTTGCTGCATTACTGATCAGCCACAGCGTGCAGGCGGTGAGTTATCCCTTACCACCGACGGGCAGTCGTCTGGTGGGCAGCTCGCAGGTCATCATCGTGCCGGATCGCAATACGCTACCGCTGGAGGCGTTTGCCGCGCGCTACGGACAGGGCCTAAGCAATATGCTGGAAGCAAACCCGGGCGTGGATCCTTTTCTGCCTACGTCCGGCACCCGGCTGGTGATCCCCCAGCAACTGATTTTGCCCGACACCGTCCGCGAGGGGATTGTCGTTAACTTGGCGGAAATGCGTCTCTACTATTATCCACCGGGCAGTAATACCGTTGACGTATTGCCCATCGGCATCGGTCAGGCCGGGCGTGAAACTCCGCGAAACTGGGTAACGGCCGTTGAGCGTAAGCAGGAGGGGCCCACCTGGTCTCCGACGCCGAATACGCGGCGCGCCTATGCGGCAGAGGGGAAAACGCTTCCGGCCTTCGTGCCCGCCGGGCCGGATAACCCGATGGGCCTGTATGCGATATATATCGGCAGGCTGTATGCGATTCACGGCACCAACTCGAATTTCGGTATCGGGCTACGGGTTAGCCAGGGATGTATTCGTCTGCGTAACGCCGATATCAAATATCTTTTCGATAATGTTCCCGTGGGCATCCGTGTGCAGATTATCGATCGCCCCGTTAAAGTGACGACAGAGCCGGACGGTAGCCGGTGGGTGGAGGTTCACGAACCGCTATCACGCAATCGGGCGGAATTCGAGTCAACCCGGAAAGTGCCTCTTCCCATTTCGGCCGCGCAGCGGACACAGTTGATTAACGAGGGCGCGGGAGCGGAGCTGGAACGTCGGTCGGGGTTGCCGGTTAAGATCGGTATGTGAGGTGATTTTCGCCGGGTGGCGGCTTCGCCTTACCCGGCCTACGATTCGAGGTTTTTGTAGGTCGGGTAAGGCGAAGCCGCCACCCGACAATTTTATCAGGCACAGAAAAGCAAAAAGCCTGCTTTAAAAGCAGGCTTTTTAAATTTGGCTCCTCTGACTGGACTCGAACCAGTGACATACGGATTAACAGTCCGCCGTTCTACCGACTGAACTACAGAGGAATCGTGTGAACGGGGCGCATATTATCGACGTCAGCCGCGCTTGTCAAAGGGTGGATCAACGCCTTTTGATCGTTTGCTGACAAAATCGGCAATGTGATGTTTTTGACAGCGTAATGCACCGCTTTGGTGCGTATATACCTCTAATGGGGCAGATCATAAACTGCTGTTTCAGTAATAAAACCCCCCTCCATGATTAGGTTTCCTTATTTTCAGGCGATTAGCGAGGAATTCAGACCGCCCGGTAAAAGTGGCATTCATATTGCAAAACCTGTTCAACAACGATAGCCAGTACCGGCAAAGCATTTCGAACAGGGGGCAAAATGAACTTAAGACGACTGAAATACTTCGTAAAAATCGTCGATATCGGCAGCCTGACTCAAGCGGCAGAAGTGCTGCATATCGCGCAGCCTGCGCTGAGCCAGCAGGTGGCTACTCTGGAAGGCGAGATGGATCAGCAATTATTGATTCGTACCAAACGCGGCGTCACGCCAACGGAAGCCGGAAAAATTCTTTATACCCATGCCCGCACTATTCTGCGCCAGTGCGAACAGGCGCAACTGGCGGTCAACAACGTCGGCCAGACCCTCAGCGGGCACGTTTCCATTGGTCTTGCGCCCGGCACTGCGGCGTCTTCTATCACCATGCCGCTGCTGCAGGCCGTTCGTGCTGAGCTACCGGAAGTGCTGGTCTATCTGCACGAGAACAGCGGTTCGGTACTCAATGACAAACTGCTCAATGGCCAGCTGGATATGGCGGTCCTTTACGATCGTTCTCCGGTCGCCGGGATCACCAGCCAGCCGCTGCTGAAAGAAGATCTCTACCTCGTGGGCACCCGCGACTGTCCGGGGCAGAGCGTCGATCTTACCGCCGTGGCAGAAATGAACCTCTATCTGCCGCGTGATTACAGCGCCGTGCGTGTGCGCGTGGATGAAGCATTCTCCCTGCGTCGCCTGACGGCCAAAATCATCGGCGAGATCGACTCACTCTCCACGCTGACCGCGGCCATTGCCAGCGGAATGGGCGTCACCGTGTTGCCAGAATCCGCAGCGCGCTCGCTCTGCAGTGCGGCAAATGGCTGGATGGCACGGATCACTACGCCTTCGATGAGCCTGCCGCTGTCGCTCAACATGTCCGCACGCGGCTCGCTGACGCCACAGGCGCAGGCGGTAAAAGAGATTTTGATGTCGCTGGTCAGCAAGCCATCGCTTGAGAACCGTGAACTCCAGCTCGTGAGCTGATATTCCATAAAAGCATAAGTTGCGGGTTTTTATTATTTGTTCTGCAGTGCGGCTGACTCTAACAATAGCGTTATGTCAGATGCGCCGGAGTGAATCGTGAATTTCCAGCAACTTAAAATTATCCGTGAGGCGGCCAGGCGGGATTACAACCTGACCGAGGTCGCCAATATGCTTTATACCTCTCAGTCCGGCGTCAGTCGCCATATCCGCGAGCTGGAAGAAGAACTGGGGATAGAGATTTTTATCCGTCGCGGCAAACGTCTGCTTGGCATGACGGAGCCGGGCAAAGCCTTGCTGACCATTGCGGAGCGGATCCTCAACGAAGCCAGCAATGTGCGCCGCCTGGCGGATCTCTTCACGAATGACGCCTCGGGCGTCCTCACCATCGCCACCACCCACACCCAGGCGCGTTACAGCCTGCCGCCGGTGATTAAAGCTTTCCGTGAACTTTTCCCTGACGTCCGCCTGGAGCTTATCCAGGGGACGCCGCAGGAAATTGAAGTGCTGCTGCAAAACGGTGGGGCAGATATCGGCATTGCCAGTGAACGCCTGAGCAACGACCCGCTGCTGGTGGCTTTTCCCTGGTTCCGCTGGTATCACAGTTTGTTGCTCCCCGCCGATCATCCGTTGAATCAGGTTTCGCCCCTGACGCTGGAAGACATTGCCAAATGGCCGCTGATTACCTATCGCCAGGGCATTACCGGACGCTCGCGCATTGATGAAGCCTTCAACCGCAAAGGGCTCACGCCGGACGTGGTGCTGAGCGCACAGGACTCTGATGTAATCAAAACCTACGTAGAGCTCGGGCTGGGCATAGGTCTGGTGGCAGAACAGTCCAGTGGCGAACGCGAGGGGGGAGATCTGGTGCGTCTTGATACACGTCATCTGTTTGATGCTAATACCGTATGGCTCGGCCTGAAGCGTGGACAGCTGCAGCGCAACTATGTGTGGCGCTTTATCGAACTTTGCAACGCCGGGCTGTCCGTTGATGAGATTAAACGTCAGGTGATGGAGCCAGAAGAAGTGGCGATTGATTATCAGATTTAAGCCCTTTCTAGCACCCGTCTCCGTCGACAAGAAGCACAAGCCTGCAATTAAAGCAGGCTTTTTTATTGAAACCGTTTAATTTCCTGACCGCTTATTCTTAAGAATACCCTGATTAACAACGATACTCTGTAACGTCATAAGGTTGTCTTATATTTAAATATTTCTCATATTTTCCATTGAGTTACATATAAAAATAAATAACGAAATATGATTCTTTTAGGTGAGGGTAATATTTGCGTGCGGTAAAAACTCGCGGTTAAATAAAAGAGTCATTATTTTAATACTCAGCTCATTTAATTGCCGTTATCTGCGGGAAATTTTCTGCCTTATTTATCATTTAATTTTATTAATTTAGATATTGATTGGTTAGCTGTGCTTACAGCTTATCCAGGAAATGCTTACTTAATTACCTGCTAAATTTCAGGTCAATTTTTTGTTATTTTTTCTGGACAAATTTGATTGGGTTGTAATATGTTTGTTTCACCCTGTGATGAAAGGCATGACATTGTGGAATCAAAAAGACTTATTACTTCTGGCAGCAGCTGGGAGGAGGCTTTCGGTTTCTCGCGAGCGGTAGAAGCAGACGGTTGGCTATATATTTCGAAAACGGGACCTCTTAATTCTTGTGGTGAGATTGAATCTGATGACATCTCACTGCAAACGGAATGCGTTCTGAATAAGATCAAGGGGATACTTGAATCCAGTGGTTATGCAATAGACGATGTAATACAAAGCAGGCTGTATCTGACTGAAATTGAAGAATGGCAGCAGGTAGCGCGTATCCATGGGCACTATTTCCGTGATTCCCGACCTGCATTTACGTTATTGCATGTCTTACCGTTTCCCGAGAAAAAAATGAAAGTAGCAATTGATATTGTGGCAAAAAAAAGACAGGGGGCGATTAATGAGTGATATCGCGCAAGAAAATCCGGTTTCGCCGTTATTTATCTGGTTCGCCAGCATCGCGGCGGGTACGGCTATGGCAAATAACTATATTCTTCAGCCCGTATTGCCCGCTATCGCGGCATCTTTGCAGTTGCCTCTGTTTTATACCGGCTTCATTGCGGCGAGCATGCAAATAGGTTATATGCTGGGAATACTGTTTCTTGTTCCGCTTGGAGACAGCGTTAACCGTAAGAAACTGATTATTTCTCAGTTTATTCTCCTCTCACTTGCGCTCTTCGCCGCTTCCCTGACCCGTCAGCCGTTGCTCCTTTTTAGCGCGGGAATAGTGACAGGCGCCATGGCGACAAGCGCAGTGCAACTGAATGCGCTTGGATTTCACATTACGCCAAAAGGCGCTACGGTCGGACTGATCACCATGGGCATTTCGGCAGGAATACTGCTCGCGAGGCTCGTGGGCGGCAGTCTGGCCGATGCGCTTGGCTGGCGAGGGATGCTGGCCATCGTCGCAGCCGTTATGGCCTCCATGGCGCTACTGGCCATCAGATGCCTGCCTGATGTTAAACCCGCAAGGGAGACGGGGTATCTGAGCGTCATGGCGCAATTGCCGGGCTTGCTGCGTAACGTGCGGCTTATTGAATCTGCCGTCACCGGAGGGGCATGGTTTTTCGTCTTTAGCCTGTTATGGGTGACCATCATGCTTCATCTGCAAAGACCGCCACTCCATCTGCCAGCGGGAACAGCCGGATTATTTGGCCTGGCGGGTATCGTCGGTCTTGTACTGGCGAACTATGCGGGGAAACTGGCTGACCGCTTCGGGTGTCGCAGCGTGATTTTTGGTGGAATGGTATTTGTGGTTGCGGGAATAGCCATACTGTTTCTCTTTCCTGCGTCCTTACCGGGAATTACGCTGGGCATTATATTATTCGATTTAGGGTGTTTTGCCGCGCAGGTGGCTAACCAGACGCGTGTTCTCGGATTACATCCGGATAAAAGAAGCAGCCTCTATGCGCTTGGTGATGCTGCCAACTTACTGATTTAGTGTATGATGGTGTTTTTGAGGTGCTCCAGTGGCTTCTGTTTCTATCAGCTGTCCCTCCTGTTCAGCTACTGACGGGGTGGTGCGTAACGGCAAAAGCACTGCCGGACATCAGCGCTATCTCTGCTCTCACTGCCGTAAAACATGGCAACTGCAGTTCACTTACACCGCTTCTCAACCCGGTACGCACCAGAAAATCATTGATATGGCCATGAATGGCGTTGGATGCCGGGCAACCGCCCGCATTATGGGCGTTGGCCTCAACACGATTTTCCGCCATTTAAAAAACTCAGGCCGCAGTCGGTAACCTCGCGCATACAGCCGGGCAGTGACGTCATCGTCTGCGCGGAAATGGACGAACAGTGGGGATACGTCGGGGCTAAATCGCGCCAGCGCTGGCTGTTTTACGCGTATGACAGGCTCCGGAAGACGGTTGTTGCGCACGTATTCGGTGAACGCACTATGGCGACGCTGGGGCGTCTTATGAGCCTGCTGTCACCCTTTGACGTGGTGATATGGATGACGGATGGCTGGCCGCTGTATGAATCCCGCCTGAAGGGAAAGCTGCACGTAATCAGCAAGCGATATACGCAGCGAATTGAGCGGCATAACCTGAATCTGAGGCAGCACCTGGCACGGCTGGGACGGAAGTCGCTGTCGTTCTCAAAATCGGTGGAGCTGCATGACAAAGTCATCGGGCATTATCTGAACATAAAACACTATCAATAAGTTGGAGTCATTACCTATTGCCTGATATTTCATCATCTCCCTGCGTGTTTTTCAGAAAGTCCCGGGCGGCTTCAGTAGAAAGATTATCTGAGCCAATCGCGTTGAAAAGGCGATATAACAGTCGTTTCTTTGCTTCTTCCGGGTAAATATAGCCAGAGAAATTATACTGGAATGCTGCATTCTCCAGCATTTGCCGTTCCTCCACTGGACGCCGTGCAATTCCTTTGCTGACCAAATCGATAGCATCTTTACGGGTGTCTTCGTTCCGGATAAACGCTTCCTGCGCGGCAATGGGCCAGAGAAAATCAACCAGGCTATCATTACGTTCATTTGCCGCCAGAAAGAGCCTGGCCCAGAAGATTGCCAGTGAGGCTTTTTGACGAAAAAGTTCTGCGAGAACTAACACGTCTGGTTCAGTCGCGCTTTTCAAATGCTGAAATAGTTTCTTAACCAGTACTTCTCCGTCATGCGCGTGTTCGCCTGTAGGATTGTACGCCCAGATGTG
Organism: Enterobacter kobei; assembly: GCF_001729765.1. Lineage (NCBI taxonomy): Bacteria > Pseudomonadati > Pseudomonadota > Gammaproteobacteria > Enterobacterales > Enterobacteriaceae > Enterobacter > Enterobacter kobei. The sequence goes on along the minus strand of NZ_CP017181.1, from coordinate 2,995,883 downwards.
GCTGTGATCGGCTTTAAGAGAGATATCATTCCCGGAAATGGATAAATGCATCACTGGGGAATCGACAGGATGGTGCCGGGCAACATATCCATTTAAAGCGTTAACGGCAGCATCAACAGCCTGCTCTGGATGTTGTTCGAGAAAATGGGAGAAAAACTCACCGAGGGAATAACGAGCCGATTCATAGTCCTGTCGGGCGTTTGATCTCAGAGGGAGAATTCGGCTGTTCCCCAGCGTTGTTTCCCGTTCTTCGGTGACATCGTAGCTGTAGACAAACTCGAATACGCTGGCAACAAACTCAGGAGCATAATCTGCGATTTTCTTGATGTTGTAACAGAGAATGGGAATTTCCTCTGAACCAAAATGCTGGAGACGTTTGACGGAAATAATTTGCTCCAGTAAACGGCAAGATGCATCAACATCGGTATTGATCGTATCTGCAACGAAAGGTATAGCACTTCTGACAAAATAGCCCGGCTGACTCTGCTCAAGGCCATAAGAAAGCACGGCGCGGCAGGCTGTACCCAGAATATTGCGTAGATCAGGATCAGTCACCTGCTTAGTAATCGGATGCAGCAAAAATCGCAATGTCTCCGCGACTTTATTGATGTCAGGCGTTAAAGCAGAGACCAGATATACCCACGGAAGCAGAGCCACGTCTTTTTCATCTTCAAACCGAATTGCCAGCGCGCCGCAGAGATGACTGAGTGTGGAAATAACGTTCTGATCGTCCATTGCCACACGTTTAGCGAGCCAGAGCAGGTCGTTTTGTGCAACAGGATATTCAGCCGCAATCCGGCCTGTTGCACTACGGATAATGGGATCGCCATCGCTATCATTAACCAGATGACTTACCGCTTGCCAGAAACCGTGATGATCTTCGTTATAATCCCAGATCTCCTGGAGCACAAAACCCAGTGCGGGAGAAAGCAACAATCCCTGAGCCTGCTGTTTAGGGAAACGCAAGGTTCCCGCAATGAGTGCGTCAGGATCGAATGATATTTTTGCCGCAGCATAGTCAAAGAGCAGATGATGACGAAACTGTACCCAGCGATCGCTAGCCTCCCTGACGACAACGCCTTCACGAGAGAGTGTATCAATCATATCGGCATCTGTGCCTGTCAACAGAGATGGAGCCCTGAGTGAACGAGTGGCAATCATATGATCAACCAGAGCCTTAAGACACTGCCGGGCATTCAGCCCATGTTTCTCAACGCGATACTGCCAGTAGAGTTTTAATAATTCGCTCTGGGATGAAATACGACTCAGATTAATATCCGCATATTGCGAAACCAGGTCGGCCAGCAATCGTGTATTAAACGGTACTTTTGCTAAATCGCGAAGCCTGTCAGAAAGCTGCTTAAGTGCTGCTGTCAGCGCCGAAGATTGTTCCAGTAACTGGCTGAATTCGTTATCTGACCAGCGTGGAATAACAATATGGCGAACCGAAGAAAACTGCGTATCGGCACGTTCCGTCACTGGAGGATGCCCCTTAAACAGATCGCGAAGCTTCACCCCCATACGCAAATCGAAACTGCGAATAGAGGCAATAACGCGCCATCGCCCCTTTTGATTCAGTACCTGTTCAATCAGGGGACGAAAAACAGCCTCACCTTTACCCCCACGGGTCGCATCCAGTGCATCAATAATCAGCCAGCCGTGAGACGTACCATCCCATGCTTCAAGCACTTCAGTCAGACAATGATCCAGCCGGAGTTCACGGCTCAGTCCTTCGAGTGACTCAACCGAATAGTGATCAACCGCCAGTTCAAGAACATCGTCCCCACGATTGCGCAGGCTACGTGCCAGCGCATTCAGTACGCCGCTTTTACCGGCTCCGGGTTCACCAATAATTAATAGCGAGCCGGACTGCACAGCTTGCTCAACCGCATCCTGGCATTCCCTGCGCAAGGTAATCGGCTGGCCGGAGGGATTATCGATGGTTTCATACTGCTGCAAGGCATTGGCAACGTGCTGAGAGTGGCGGATAAGTTGATGAATATCCGCCTGATATTGTGGCGGTGCGGCCAGTTTAATCCCTTTTCCTGCCAGCAGGTTACGTAATAATAATGCATCACAGCCACCACGTCGGGACATTATCTCCCCACAGGTGGTGACAAGAATACTCAGGGCTGCTGCTGAGTCAGTTTCTCTGGCAAGACTGCGGCTAAGTCGCATCTGAAGTGTTGATGCGATATTTTCAACATCAACAACGTGAACGACAATCAGACGGGCAAGTTCGGCTAACAGATCTGATGGCCGGGGCTCCGTGGTAATTCGGCACCACGCCGTCAACACACAGCGTTCGAAAATATCAGACGCTGATTTCTGTTTCCTGTTCATAGCTCCGCGGCCTTGCTGGGAAAGATGGCGTAACGCGGCGGAAAGATCGGTCCGAACAGTCGCTGATGCTTTGATACTTACGGCTAAAATCAGCCGATCTTTCTCCGGCGACAGAGGGCGGTTCCATTCCAGAGAACCATCACCATCCCGACAGGTTAGCCAGTGTTGGACGAACTGTTCAATTGTCCGGTAAAAAGGACTCTTTTCTTTATCTGAAAGTGGGACCGTTGTTTTTGCCTGAATTGCAAGAAATCCGCCCACAGAAGTTGCCACAAGAATATCGTCAACTGGCGCTTCAGTTTCGAAACGAAGCCGAACAGGTGCTGCATCACCCAGTACTAATGAAGGATCCAACGGGTCATTACTCAGGATCTGAGCGGCGAAAAACGCGCCTAATTGTTGTTGAAAGATAATACCGCTGCTGGTTGCCGCGCCACCACCGTTTGAGGGACCGCTCATATTCGTATCAGACAAGTTTCACCTTCATAGCATGAATTCCGTGTTGGCGTTTATTTTACGGACAGGCGATTGGTAAAACAAAGAGATAAAAGTACAGTACCCGGGTAAAACCGTCATTGCGACATAATGGCGCATTCGCACTTTTTTTATGTCGTGCGTTCGGCTACATCTCTATTGGCGGCTGGGGGGGTATCGCAAGGTGCATCGGTGTAGGTATGACCGGTAAGACCAACTCCGTTCAGTTCACCATCCGTAAGATTGGTCTCTTCGGTGGTGGAATTTAAATTCACATACCGGAGGTTGCCTTATGGCTATACTCCTCACTCAGACACACCCGTCACTTGTTGTTCCCTTTAATGCCACCACGGATTTCACCATACACACCAGTCACTACGAAACCTTTGTCGAAACCCTGATTGAAAGCAACGATCCCTCGTTGAAAATGGCGCTTTGCGGGAGAATCAACACCTGTCTGACGCTGCTGTAACCCACACTGTTAGAGCCAGTTCCTCCCCATCTGGTTGAAAGCCTGACCGTTGACACGCTTCCTGCGACCACTCCCCGTTTTGAGCCTGAATGTACGGAGCTTTGTAGTTACTGCCTTGCTATCACGCAAACCCTGTCGGGGCTGGGATTTGCCTCTGAAACGGAGAAGCACCTTTGCTGGCTGCTGTACGACCTGATTAATTACTTCGCAGCGAAAATGAAAGCCCCGCGTTGGTTGCGTACTGCCGGTGGCATGAAGTTTATCGACGGTGTGGAGGTCAAAGTATGACGCAGCCTGACTGGCATCCTGCCGACATCATCGCCGGGCTGAAAAAACGTGGCATTTCGCTGTCAGCGCTTTCGCGTCAGGCGGGGCTGGCATCCTCCACGCTGGCAAATGCGCTTACCCGCCGCTGGCCTAAAGGCGAAAGATTGATTGCTGGAGCGTTAGATGTTGCGCCTGAAAAAATCTGGCCTTCACGCTATCTCTGATGTCCCTACGGCGCAGCCCATATACGGAAGCTGCGCCGCATTTCGTTTATCTGATCCGTCATAATCCTTTGAATCGCAAAAACAGTTTTCTATTATCGGCCTTCTTACCACGAATTAAGCTACCGCCTGCATGAAATGCTTCATGACCTGAAAGAAGCGACTGATGTATCAGGAGGGTCGCCGTTTTACCGGCAATGCCGCCTTTGAAAACTGTCGGATCCATCCTTCGATGGATTAATGCTTTCTTCTCGCATTATTACGCTAAGGAAATCGCAATGAATCTGATGAATAATTGTGCATCGGCTGCCTCAGATGTTATATTAAAATATAATATTCGGAGGTGCTCTATGTATACCACTCGCCTGAAAAAGGTTGGCGGATCCGTCATGCTGGCGGTTCCTCCCGCCGTGCTGAAAACGCTTGGGTTGTCAACGGACAGCGAAGTCGGCATGACCATAAATAATGGCTGCCTGATTATTGAACCCCAGAAACGGCCCCGTTATTCGCTTGAGGAACTGCTTGCACAGTGCGATCCGCACGCCGAAATGAGCGACGAGGGTCGGGAATGGATTGATGCGCCTGTGGTGGGCAAGGAGATCCTGTAAATGGACAGAGGGGAAATTTGGCTCGTCTCACTGGATCCTACAGCTGGACATGAACAAAGCGGAAAACGTCCGGTGCTTATCGTATCGAAGGCATCTTTTAACAAGCTGACCCGGTTACCCGTTGTTGTTCCCATCACCAGCGGTGGAAACTTTGCACGTACAGCCGGTTTTACCGTCTCCCTGGACGGTGCGGGAACAAAAACGATGGGCGCTATTCGCTGCGACCAGCCCAGAACCATTGATATGGCTGCCCGGAGCGGCAAGCGGCTGGAACGCATACCAGACGCTGTGGTGAATGAGGTGCTTGCCAGGCTGGATGCGATTCTGAATTAACATCTGAGACGCAGAAAAGCAAAAAGCCTGCTCTAAAAGCAGGCTTTTCAAATTTGGCTCCTCTGACTGGACTCGAACCAGTGACATACGGATTAACAGTCCGCCGTTCTACCGACTGAACTACAGAGGAATCGTGTGAACGAGGCGCATAGTAGCGACCTCAGTTCGTCTTGTCAAAGGGGGAAAACGTACTTTTCGTTCGTTTGCCGACAATTTCAGCAAATCGCTGATTTTATAGCAAATTCGCGCTGAAATTACGCAGCAAATTGCGCCGCCCGCAGGCGGCGCGCAGGATTAGAACAGTACGGAGTAGTTCAGACCAAACGTACGGCCACGGCCTTTATAGGTATACAGACCTGGTGCACCGTAGGTTGGGCTATACAGCCCCGGCGCGCGCTGACCCCAGGCGGTGGTGTAGTCTTTGTCCAGCACGTTTTCCACGCTGAAGCTCACTTTACCCACCGGCAGGGCGTAGCTGCCCAGGAAGTCGACCGTGTTATAGCCATCGATCTTCTTGCCGTCCGCATCTGACACGTCAAAGGTCTGCGTGCTCTGCACGCGCAGGGTCCAGTCGCCCGGCGCCCAGTTGACCCATGCGCTGGCTTTTGACGGGCTGGCGCTGTCTACCGTCAGCTTCTCCCATTTACCGTTTTCGCGGGTTTCAGACTTAATGGCGTTAAAGTTCGCGCCCGTGCTCCAGTCGCTGTCGGTGAAGAAATAGTCCACCTGGCCTTCAATCCCGTAGATACGACGCTTGTCGTCTTCGAGGTTGATGGTCATGTCCGTCTTGTTGATGGTGATCGTTTTGTCCGAGAGCGAGTAGTACGCCGCGACCTGGGTACGCAGGTTATCGCCGGTGTAGCGCCAGCCCAGTTCGTAAGCGTTGACCTTGATGCCATCGAGCGTCGAGTCGTTCACGTTCACGCTGTTCAGCAGGCGATAGTGACCGTTGCTGAGCTGATAAGTCCCGGAACCGTAGTACTTCGCCAGATCCGGGATTTCAAAGCCCTGGGAGAAGTTAAACCACAGCTGCTGCTGTTCGGTCAGACGACCGAGGATCCCGGCGTTAAACAGGTAGTTGTTGTAATCGGTTTTCCCGCCCGGCACCGCGTCTGCGGAGGTGGCTTTCCCGGTTGCAATGGCCTGCTGCTGGGCGTAACCCACAAAATCGTCCACCTTGTTTTCGGTGTACTGGTAGCGCACGCCGCCGCTCAGGGTGATGGCGTCAATGTCGTAGCTGGCCTGCAGGAACGGGGCGAGGTTGGTAATGCTGTAACCCGGGTAGCGGCCCACGTTATAGGCATTATCAAGCTCCATGCCGCCGCTCGCCGCTGCTTTGCTCAGATCAAAGAACTGCTGATTGGCATCGAAGGTTTCATGGTCGGCATCCACACCCCAGGTCAGGGTTAAATCATCCACCGGTTTGCTGTTCAGCGTCAGCTTGCCGCCGTAAAAATCGGTTTTCTGCTGCGACGCACCGATGCTGCTCACGACGCCTTTGGTCAGGGTCGGGAAGGGGTAGTAGGTCAGGCTTTCGTCACGATAGTAAATCTGCGCAACCAGATCCTGGCCCCAGAAGTCGGTATTGGAGTATTGCAGGTTAATCAGATGACGCTCGGTACCCGGTATACGGTCAGAATCGAGATTACCTTTGTTATAGGCAGTCGCATCGCCCGTGACCGCCGAGAAGTTTTTCCCGAGGTACAGGCCATGCTTGCCGTCGGACTCGCTCTTATAGTACTGCGTCGTGAGCTGAAGCTGCTGGTGTTCATCAATGTTGAGGGTGCCGGTCCCCATCACATCAATACGGTCGGAATACTGTAAGCCGGTCTGGGTGTTATCAATGATCACCTCGTCGCCGTTGCCGTCATACCAGCCGCCGTAACGCTGATACGACACCGACAGACGACCCGAGGCGTTGTCGTTGCCGCCGCTGACCGCCGCCGACACGTTCTCATCGTGGTCGTTGTGGCTGTTAAAGCCGCTTTTTGCTCCGGTCTGGAACTCAACTTCGGTCTCAGGCTGGCCTTTTTTGGTGACGATGTTCACCAGGCCGCCGGTGCTGCCGCCGCCGTAGAGGGACGTGGCGCCGGAGATCACTTCGATACGGTCAATGTTGAACGGATCGATGGAGTCGAGCTGGCGGCTGTCGCTGCGGGAGGAGTTCAGGCGCACGCCGTCCACCATCACCATCATCGAGCGGCCGCGCAGGTTCATACCGTAGTTGGTACGCCCCTGGCTGCTGACGTCCATGCCCGGGATCAGCTGCGCTAGGACTTCTTTAATCTCCTTTCCGCCCTGAACCTGCTGCTCAATTTCAGACCGTTCAATAACCCACGTGGTCTGCGCCATCTCGGCCACGCTGCGGTGTGCACGGCTGGCGGAGACCACGATATTTTCTTCCTTTTGTTCTTCCGCCCACGCAGAGGTAGAAAGCATTGCAAGCAAGCAAGGATTTAAAACCCAAAGATGAGAACGTTTCATTGTTATGTTGATCCTGATTGTGTGTGTCAGTACTCGGTCGTTTTCTCTAACGCGTTAAAAACCGGGCTGCTGTCCTGGCTGGCGGTGGTGCGCCAGTGGATAACGCCGGGTGTGGTAGCCAGCTCAAATGGCTCGTCAGGATGCGCGCGGTTAAGAATGCGTGCGGCACGCCAGGCCATCAGGCTGAGCTGGGGTTCAGCAATGCCGAGACGGTGCATCCCGGCATTGACGGCAAACAGGCGGTTGCTCTGCGGGCCGTCCCATTCGAGGGTGAAATCGTTGTTGATGCAGAAGGCTTCATCCGCATCCAGATGCAGGCGGTGAGACAGCGGGGCAAGGAACGCAGGCTGCACGGCGCGGTAACCGGTGGCAAAGATCACCACGTCGGTATCCAGCTGTTCGCGACCGCCGTCGAGATGATGCTGTATGCTCAGACGCTGACCGTTTTCCTGACGCGCCAGTGACGTCACCGAGCGGGACGGCAAAAGGTGCGCCCACGGTTTTTCACGCAGCACCTCAAAGCGGTGATACATGGCGCGGTAAATTGCCAGCAGGGACTCGGTGGTAATGCCGTCAGAGGTCATCTTCTGCTCGTGCAGCATCTGACGACGGGCCTCTTCGCCGAGCGTGGAGAAGCTGTCCACATACTCCGGCGTGAAGTACTCGTTGGCGAAGGCGGCTTCATCCAGCGCGTTATAATTGTTACGGCGCGACACCCAGTTCAGGCTTAGCGGCTGGCCCCATTCCCCGCGGAAGATATTTAAGAACAGGTCGGCACCGCTCTGGCCGCCACCGACGACGGTCACGCGCTTGCCCGCTAAATTTGGCGTGCGCAGCATCATCTCGCTGGCGTGGAAACATGTGTCGTCCTGCACCGTCACGCAATCCGGGAGGTTAATCTGTTTGCCAATCCCCACGCAGACGTGGCGGGCAAGGAACCGATCCCGCTGGGTCATCACCTCAAACAGACCGCGTGTCTCATCAAAGCTCACCTGCTGCACCTGCTGGCTGAAGGTGAGGTTGGTGAGGTTTTCTGCCGCCCAGCACAGGTAATCGGCAAACTCTTCGCGAGACACCGTGCGCTGTTCGGTGGTCAGGAAGCGGTAGAACTTTTTACGCTGCACCAGGTAGTTCAGAAAGCTGTGGCGGTTGGTGGGCTCTACGGCGCTGACCAGATCCTTCAGGAAGCTGGTCTGCATGTGGCAGTCCGGCACCATCATCCCCGGGTGCCATGAGAAGTGCGGCTTGCGCTCAAGGAACAGCGAGCTAAAACCGTCCAGCCCTTCTGCCAGGGCGGCGATGCTGAGGTTAAACGGGCCAATACCAATGCCGATGAAATCATAGGTTTTCATTGCGCTGACTCCCGGGAGGCCAGAAAAAGAGGGTTATCAAGGTCGGTAACGTAGTTCGGCAGCATGCGGCTGCCGCCGTCATGCTCGGAGAAGGTCAGTTTGACCGGGTTGAGGATCACGCGAATAATTTGCGGCTTAAACAGGTCGAACATCGCGAAACGTTCCGCAAGCTCGGGGTGCGCAGCCATATACCGGCGCAATACCCCCGCCAGGACTTGATAGAAACGGATTTCGCTCACGCCGCATTGCAGGGTGAGACGCGAGATAAAGCGCAGCACCGTTACAAAGTTGCCGGTTTGCAGGTCGTGGATGATGTAATCCGCGCTCAGACGTGCCGTAACGTCCTTCACCTGCGCCGGCAGGCTCTGCGCCTGCGGGAAATCTTCGTCCACCAGACGCATATCACCCTGGAAATCCTTCAGCAGGATGCGCTGCGGCACGTAGTTTTTCATCACCAGCGTCACGTTCTGGCCGTGGGCGATCAGCGCCACGCCATAGCGGCAGAGCAGGTGATAGAACGGGATCACCGTTGCCTCAAACAGCTTTTCCAGCCACGCGTCGGCGCTTAGCCCCGAGCGTTTAATCCACGCGTCGATCAGCGGACGCCCGGCGTTATCGGTTTCCATCAGCGCCGCCATCAGCACCGCCTGTTCACCGTCCTCTAAATAACAGGACGGATTCTCGCGCCAGATCACCCCCAGCATCTCCTGATAGCGGTAGGGCGCTTTCGGTAATGCGGCATAGCCCGGATGCGACAGATATCCGGCGGCGGGTTCACCCAGTACCTGCGCGCCGCAGCGAATCAGCGTGGCGTCAGAGGCGAACTGCTGCTGCAGCCAGCGTGAGGCCAGCGGCCCGGCGGCAATGTATTTGCCCGGAATGCCGCGATAGCAGGAGGTGTTATAGATGGTCAGCGGCAGCTTGATGTCAAACGGCGCGCGACGGCTGGCGTTGGTGAGCGTGCGCAGAGACTGCTGCGCCAGATACTCATCGCCAAATTCGCCCAGCTCCACCATCTCACCGCGCGCCAGCTGCGCCAGGAAGTGAATGGCAATTTTCTGTTGCCACTGCCACGGGTGTAGCGGCACGGGCAGCCAGCTTTCGTCGAGCCCCAGCGCCTGCCAGCGATGCTCAAACCGGACGCGCTCGGCGTTGTCCATGGTACTGGCAAGCAGATTCTGAATGTCGCAATCGGCGTCGCTGCTCCAGACCAGGTGTTCACGCTGAACGGCAACCCAGTGCAGACGAAAACGTCCGCGATACTCAGGTGCGTACTGATGCAGGGCATCCAGCCCCCATCCGCGGCGGCCTTTGTTGAAAATAAACTTAGGATGACCGCTCATCAGACACTGTAATTCATCCGGGTCGAGGTGGATCAGCGCGTCGGCATCCAGCGCTTCACGCGCCTGGAGCAGCTGAATATCACCGCGCAGCGTGGCGTAAAGATCTTCCATATGCTCCGCCGTTTGCGCGTCGCTCATCTCCAGCACGGTCGCCAGCTGCAGCAGCGCGCTTTCCGCTTCCACGGCGGCGCCGCTGGCGGTGGTCAGGGTATCAGGATCGATATGCAGCCAGCCCCAGATCCCGCGCGTGGCGCGAAACTGCCAGGACTCCGTGCCCATGGTGATGCGCCAGCCGTCCGATGAAACCGGCTCAGCGCGCAGGGTACGTTCGTATTCCAGCTCGGCGAGGATCTTCGCCACCATCTCGCGGTTTACTTTCTGCCAGAGCGCGTTCACAGTTCCACCTCATGGAAGAAGCGGTGACGCTCGCTCACGATCAGGCGCGAGCGCTTGTGCGGGAAGTCGAACTCTTTTGCGGTGTCGAAACCGGCGGACGCCAGGTGGCGGAACAGGCGTTGGTTGTCGAAGCGCGGCTCGGCCACAATGCGCGTCGTGCGCGGTTCATCCAGATACAGGTAGTGGCTCAGACCGCGCAGCCAGCTGCGGATGTACTGCGCGCCGCGCCAGCGCTCTTCGCCCACCAGCATATGCAGCCCGCGGTCGAACGGCTGCCAGCGGTAGTGGCGGCCAATGCGGTCTTCAGGTGCCCAGTAGAGTTCAAAGTAGCCGAACGGCTGGTCGTCGAAGCAGCCGATAACCGGGTAGCAGTAGGTCGAGTCAAGCTGACGGCGCAGGTAGTTTTCCTGTTCGGCCTGCGGGCCGGCCATCTCCCAGAAGGCGTTCACGCGCGGGTTGTTCATCCATTGCGTGAATCGTTCGCCATCCAGCGCCACGTCGGCCACGCGGAAGCTCAGCGTGCGTTTAATTTGCGGATCGTAACGGCGATACACCTCACCCTGCGGGCGGCGAGGGCGCTGCGGGAAGTACAGCTGACGGCTCTCATCAAACTGCATACCGTTGCTCGCCTGCGGTCGTTCACCTTTCAGCCAGAGCGGCAATTGCCAGAAGGTTTCACGCGCCAGGTAATCCCCGTGGGCCAGGCTAAACAGCGCCTTTGCCTGAGGTTCATCCTGCCAGGTTGCCCACGGCAGCGTAATGCCGGTCAGCGTGGGGGCGGCGACAAACAGCTGATCCAGCGCTTCCACCAGCCAGCCCGCCGGGATAGCCTCGAGACGCTCCAGCACCGCGCTGCCGTCGAGACCTAACGTCAGCGGCAGCACGGTATCCGTTGCGGTGCAGCGAAAGCCGAAGCCAGAATGGACGATATTCGCGATGGCCATTACGCCTTCTCCTTGTAGAACGGGTTGCTAAAGTCGAAATAGATCACCGCCGGATCGGCGATGGTGTTTTCGTTGCGATCGTGCAGATAACAGAAGAAGTTGCCTTTGCAGTTCCAGGTCGGACTGTCCAGCACGTAGTCAAGGCAGCGGGTCTGCTTCGCCGTACGGCGCAGCGCGACCAGCGCGTCACGCACGCGCGCCATCAGGCGCTCTTCACTGTCGAAACCGGCGGCGGCAAGGGCGGCAGTCACCGCAAGGGTGGAGTTCAGCAGCAGATAGTAAGGGAAGTAGCGCAGCAGTTGGCTCTCACCGAAGCGGTTTTCCACGTCAGTTTCACCCGCCTCTTTCAGCCACCCGTCGGCTCCTTCGGTCCAGGCGCTGCCCTGGCAGTCACGGTAGATAAGCCCGACGGGGAAATCCTGCTGCATCTCAACCAGGATATTTTGCTGGTGGGCGAGCAGCACCAGGCCGTAGTCCGCCTCGGCGCTGAACAGGGGAAGTAACACGCGGTCGCAATAGGCGTCCAGCCAGCAGCGTGCGGCCTGAGCGAGGGGTAAATCCAGACGCTGGCTCAGACGACGCACTGCCGCAGCCAGCAGGCTGTCACCGCCATCCGGGGCGGCCTGGGTCAGGCTGACCAGCACGTTGGTCTGCGTGTCCGGCGTGTCAAACAGCAGATTGACGCGCAGGGCCATCAGGCTCTCTTCCTGCACCACGCCGTTTTCGTCACGCAGCCCCGCCCAGCCGTCTTCCTGCATCACGCGCATCGTCGGGTAGCGTGCCTGAAGCGTTTGCCAGCGTTCCGTTTTCGCCAGGCGCGCCAGGCGCATCCCGCGCTTAACTTCTTTCACCGACAGCGTGCGCACGGAATTGGTCAGGCGCACGCTGAGGGAGAATTTAATCATGTCGCTGTTGGTTTCGCTGTACAGCGAGCGGGACGAGCTGGTGGGCAGCCACTGTGCGCCCGCTTCGCCCAGATCCTGCAATGAACCGTTTTCCACCAGACGCTGGCACCAGGCCTGACCCAGCAGATGCTCTGCCTGCCATGGGTGCATAGGCAACAGCCAGCGCGTGTCGGTGAAGTGGCCGAGCAGCTCAGGCGCGCTCTGGGCGGCGAAGCGCAGCAGACGTTCGCGCAGGGAGACGTTCAGGCTGTCACCGGCAATGCGCGTGCTCTCAACGGCAAACCAGCGCAGCGGGAAACGGGAGGCAAAATCAGGCAGATAGCGTCGCGCTTCGGTTTCGTTGAATGGCTCGTGCGACTTCGGTGCCGGGTGAAATGCGTGGCCGACCAGCAGCGCCTGTTCCGCTTCAGCAAACGTCAGCGGTTTATCACGCAGCGTGGACCAGCTGTGGCGCAGGTCGATCGCCTGCCAGGTATGCGCATGACTTTCCAGCACGCGTTGCTTAAAACGCGCCAGCGTATCGGCATCAAGAACGCCTTTTACTGATGGTTTTTCAAGAAGTAAATCAACAAGTTGGGTATATGTGACGGCGTCACCGCAGTCGCTATCGCTCTGGATAAGCGTTGCCGGGAAACAGTACTGATGGTGCTGGGTGGGGGAGAAATAGCGTACCGGAACCCGCAGGGCCTGAGCGGGAGAAAGCGGGATATGAATATGCGCCAGCTCATCCGCAGCGGCTGCGGGGAGATAGCGCCAGTCCGTCGTTTCGCGCAGCAGGGCGTTTAAAAAACACTGGGCCGCAACGTCTGTACCGGCGGAGCGGGGCAGAGTACGCATAGATGTACCTCATTCCATGATTGATAATAATTCTCGTTATGATATTCATTCTATTTACACTCGCAACCATTTTTGCAATATTTGTTTTCATAAACTTCATGATTTCCACACATTTATTGACACTATGTTCACATTCTCATGCGCGCTAATTCAGAAACGCTGACTGAAAACGTCACCTCTAAAGCCAACTGGCCGCTGGCACTCTGTGCAGGTTTATTGGGCATCGGGCAGAACGGTTTACTGGTCATGCTCCCGCAGCTGGTGAACCTGACCGGGCTGTCGCTCTCGGTCTGGGCCGGGCTGTTAATGTTCGGCTCCATGCTTTTTTTACCGGCATCGCCCTGGTGGGGGCGTCAGAGCGAGCGACGCGGCTGTAAGGTCGTGATGGTGGCCTCGCTCAGCGGCTATCTTGCCAGCTTCGCCGTGATGGCCGTGGTGGTCTGGGCAATGGCGGCCGGGTTGCTCCAGAGCACCTGGGGGCTGGCGGGGTTGATCTTTTCGCGCCTGCTCTACGGTTTAACCGTGTCGGGGATGGTGCCTGCCGCCCAGACCTGGGCTATTCAGCGTGCGGGGCTGGACAAACGCATGGCGGCGCTGGCCACCATCAGCTCCGGCCTGAGCTGCGGCCGTCTGCTTGGACCACCGCTGGCAGCAATGATGCTCAGCATTAACCCGGTGGCACCGCTCTGGCTCATGGCGATTGCGCCGTTTATCGCTCTGCTGCTGGTGCTGCGAGAAGTGGCCGACCCTCCGCTGCCGCCGGTGGCGCATCAGGCGACCCGTCTGCAGGTCTCTATGCTGCCGTTCCTGCTGCTGGCGATGCTGCTGGCGGCGCTGGTGAGCCTGATGCAGCTTGGCCTCACGCCGCATCTCAGCCCCTTGCTGGAGGGCAACGCCCGTGAGATCAGCCACCATGTTGCGCTCCTGCTGAGCCTGGCCGCGCTGGCCACGCTCGCGGCGCAATTTTTGATTGTTCGCCCGCAGCACTTCAGCCCGCTGACGTTGCTCTGTATGGCGGCGGTATTGATGGTGGCAGGACTTGGGTTGATGTGTATTGCCGGGCTGGCGCTGTTCTACGTGGGAATTGCTGTCACCTCGCTCGGCGCGGCGATGGCTACACCGGGCTATCAGCTACTGTTGAACGATCGGCTGACCACGGGGAAAGGCGCGGGCGCGATCGCCACCAGCCATACGTTAGGCTACGGCATCAGCGCGCTGCTGGTGCCCGTCGTCACGCGCTTTTTCGGTGAGCAGTATTTAACGATGGCGGCAGGGGGAATGGCGGTGCTGTTTCTCGTACTGAGCATCGGGGTACGGTTAACCGGGCGCACCCCTGTCGAAAAAAATTAATGTACCTGGTGAGGGGAAGGGCCGACCGCCTCATTTTGACGCAGACGCTTAAGCGGATCCTGCTGATAAAACTGGGTAAAACGCTGCCATAGCGCCGGGAAACGCGGGGCGAAGAGTTCGGGGGCGCTGAAGAAGTACTCTGAAAGCACCGCGAAGCACTCTGCGGGATCGGTCGCCGCGTAGGCATCAATGCTGGCGGCACTTTCGCCCACGAGATCGATCTCGTCCTGGATGTTATCCATCGCCGCATGCAGATCGTGCTCCCATCCTGCGACTTCACGCAGCGGGATCAGCGGAACGCCGCTGGCGCGGTCGCCGTTGCGGGTATCCAGCTTATGCGCGACTTCATGAATAATCAGATTAAAGCCTGACGCGTCGAACGAGTCCTGAATGTCGAGCCAGTTCAGGATAATCGGCCCTTGCTGCCAGCTTTGTCCGGACTGTACCACCCGCTGGTTGTGTACCAGGCCGATGTCATCCTCCCACTCATCGTCGACGATGAAGGGCGCCGGGTAGATCAGCACTTCGTGGAAGCCGTCCAGCCACTCGATACCCAGTTCAAGCACCGGCAGGCAGAAAAGCAGGGCGATACGCGCGTTTTTCAGGGGATCCAGCTCGAAGCCCTGCAGAGGAACCAGGCGTTTTTGCTGCAAAAAACGATCCGCCAGCTGAACCAGTTTTGACTGTTCGTCCGGCTGGAGATTCGCCAGAACAGGGATCGCCAGCGCGTCATCCCACGGCAGCGCCATATCCCGGCCAGCCTCATTCGTTTTCCAGGGCCACTTAATCATCGCTTTGCTCGCAAACTCGTCACTTGAACAAAAATGGGAAAGTCAGGTTCAGTTAAGATGCCAGAAAATGGCTTATTTCTACACTTCCAGCCTAAATAAACTATCATTTCGTACAGAGCAGTAGGTAGCGCTTTGCAGGCATCACCTTCATTTTGTGATGTCTGTCGTAGCCTTTATCCGCAGCCCGAGTGAATAAATCAGTCCGGTATTGAAAAGATGAGTGATTTCAAAGGTAACAAGCAGAACCTGCCCAGTCGAGCGTGTTTGCACTGCCAGCGGCCCATGACGTGGCGCAAGAAGTGGGCGAAATGCTGGGATGAGGTCAAATTCTGTTCTGAGCGCTGTCGCAGGAGCCACCGTTGACCGAACTACGCCTGATTCTGGGCGATCAGCTCAATCCACATCACAGCTGGTTTGATACCTGCAGCGCGAATGTCATTTACGTGATGCTGGAACTGCGGGCAGAAACCGCGTATGTCCTTCATCATGCTCAGAAAATCATCGCTATCTTCGCAGCCATGCGCGCGTTTGCCGCTGAGTTAAAAGAGAAGGGGCATCGGGTAAGGTATGTCCGGCTCTCTGAGGGTTCAAATCGCGGCGCGCTGGAAGATAATCTCAACGCGCTTATCGCACATTACCATGCTGGCAGGGTGATGTGGCAGGAGCCCGATGAATGGCGCCTTGATGCGCAGTTGCAGGCGTGGGCGAAAACGGCGACCGTCGAAACGACCTGCGTCAGCAGCGAGCATTTTTTCACCTCCCGGGAGCAGGTGAGCGCGTTCTTTGCATCGCGTAAAAGCTGGCGAATGGAATATTTTTACCGGGAAATGCGTCGTCAGCATGGCGTGCTGTTGACTCCGGAAGGCGAGCCAGAAGGGGGGAAATGGAATTTCGATGCTGAAAACCGCAAGCGCTGGTCCGGTGAACCGCCTGCTCCGGATGACTCTCGCATCTGCCACGATCGCTCAGCATTATGGGAAGAGATCCAACGCTGCGGCGTACGCACCTTTGGCGAACCGCGGGCCAACACTTTTCGCTGGCCAGTCGACCGCGCTGAAGCTAAAGCCCGGCTGGATGCGTTTATTTCGCACGTCCTGCCCCAGTTTGGTAACTGGCAGGATGCAATGCACACGGAAGAACCTTTTCTTTTCCACTCTTTAATTTCATTTGCGCTGAACACTAAAATGCTCAATCCCCGGGAAGTGGTTGCCGCCGCCGAGCAGGCATGGCGCTCGGGTGATGCGCCGTTGCCTGCTGTCGAAGGGTTCATCCGGCAAATTCTTGGCTGGCGGGAGTATGTGCGCGGGATCTACTGGTCGCAAATGCCGGGTTATCGGGAGATGAATGCGTTAGAGCAGCACACCCCGCTGCCGGAGTGGTTCTGGACGGGCAAGACGCAAATGCGCTGCCTGGCGCACGCCATTGGACAGTCGCTCACTGAGGCTTACGCCCACCATATCCAGCGCCTGATGATTATCGGGAATTTTAGCCTGCTCGGCGGTCTCTCGCCGCAGGCGGTACATGAATGGTATCTGGGCGTTTATATTGATGCGTTTGAGTGGGTAGAATTGCCCAATACTCTCGGCATGAGCCAGTTTGGCGATGGCGGTTTACTGGCCAGTAAGCCTTATGTTTCAAGCGCGTCTTACATCCATAAGATGAGTAACTACTGTCAGGGATGTCGGTATCAACACAATCAACGCACCGGCGAGCTGGCGTGTCCCTTCAATGCGCTTTACTGGGATTTCTTTGAGCGTAACCAGGCACGTCTCGGTCACAATCCCCGGCTGGGCATTGTCTTTAAACAACTCGCGGATATGACGGAAGAGGAACGGCACGCTATTGCTGAGCGCGCCGGACACATTCGTCTCAATCTCAACGACCTTTGAACGGCATTCCGACACCGCGCCGGTTGCGGCAGGTTAATAAGCCGTTATTATTTTGGACTTTGTAACGTATTCCCTGACAGGACCGCCAGATACTATGCCCGTGAATTTTGACCTCAACGATCTCTATGCCTTTAGAGCGTTAGTGGAATACGGTAACTTCCGTGTCGCCGCTGAATCTATCTGCCTGTCCCAGTCAGCGCTGAGCCGCAGGATTGAAAAGCTGGAAGCCGCGCTGGGGAACCGACTCTTTGACCGAACCACCCGCCGCGTCTCGCTGACGTTATACGGGCAAAACTTTGCGGAACGCTCCGCGCAGCTGCTCGATAACGTAGAGTCAATGCTGGCTGATGTCGATAAAGCCAGCGAAGAGCGGACGGGGCTGATCACGGTGGCCACGGTACCTTCCGCAGCCTGTTACTTTATGCCCGATGTGATCCGTCGCTTTCAGTCTCGCTATCCGCGCGTTCGCATTAAGCTCATCGACAGCAGCGCGGGCAACGTGATGGACGCCGTGGCCCGAAGCCAGGCGGATTTTGGTATTTGCTTCGCAGGAAACTTGTCGTCTGAAATCGAATTCTTCCCGCTGGTGGAGGATGTGTATGTTGCAGCATGCAGAAAGGATCACCCGCTGGCGCAGAAGAGCCAGCTGACGTGGCAGGCATTTTTTCAGCAGGATTACATCTCTCTCGATAAAACGTCCGGCAATCGCAACCTGCTCGATCGCCTGCTGGGGGATATCATTCCCGAGCGTCCCAGCGTCTGCGAAACGCGTCATGTCACCACGATGCTCGGTATGGTAGAGGCGGGGATCGGCGTTGCTGCCGTTCCCGCCATGTCGATGCCGACGTCAGAGCACACGCTGCTGACCCCTTTGCCGCTGGTGGCGCCTGAGGTGAAGCGTACCGTGGGGCTTATCCGACGCCGGGGGCGCATCCAGTCCTATATTGCGGCTGAGCTTGAAAAACAGATCACCGAGCAGTATCGCCGGACGTAACGGGGATCATCCCCGTCTCGCGGATGACTTCCCTTGAGGGCGGTGAGGCGAGATAGTTCAGCAGCGCTTTTCCCTCCGCGGGATGTTCCGCGTCACGGGTGACCGCGCCAGCGAAGCGCGTGATGTATTGCAAATTATCCGGGATTTTACCGATAAAGGTGACGCCCTGAATCGGCAGCAGCTCGCTGACCTGCTGGAACCCGACGGCGTATTTTCCTTTCGCCACTTCTGATGCGACCGGAATGCGCTCGACTTTTGTCGCTTTGCTCGTCACCTCCTTTTCAATCCCCAGCTTTTTAAACAATTCTTCGCTGACATACCTGCCGCTGGCGCTGTCTGAGTAGGCGATGGAGCGAGCCTGCAGCAGGGTATTACGCAGCGTCTTCTCGCTGCTGATATCAGGGATATCCGCACCTTTTTTCACGACCATGCCGATGGGAGAGTCCGCGAGTTCAGTCCGCGTACCCGGCCGGGTCAGACGGGCCTGTTCAAGCTTCGCCAGTGCATTGCCCACCATAATCACCACGTCGGCTTTCTCTCCGCGCGCGAGCCGGTTTGGGATTGCCTGCGGCGTAGTGCCCATTGAGGGACCGGGGATGATCACAATGTTATCCCCGGTCCGGCGTTCATACTCCGGGGCCAGCTTTTCCAGGGCGGCCTTGAATCCGCCCGAAATCATGACCTTCACGTCCTCTGCGCAGGCATTGACGCTCAGGAACATCGCCGTTAGCGCGATGGCGGTAGAGCGAGACGTACGTTTCATGCGGCCCCCTGTGACTTAACGGTGTTTTGCAGTGATGCCGCGCGGTGACGGTAGAGGTAGAGCGTTGCGAGCAACGCGCAGACCGCCGCAAAGCTCATCCAGTATCCCGGTGAGGCTTTGTCACCCGTGTATTCAATCAGCGCGGTGGACATCACCGGGGTGAAACCGCCAAAGACGGCGGTAGCCAGGCTATAAGCCAGCGAGAACCCCGCCACGCGGACTTCAGCAGGCATGATTTCCGTCAGCGCCGGGATCATCGCGCCGTTATACAGGCCGTAGAGGAAAGAGAGCCACAGCAGGACGCTCAGCATCATGGAGAAGCTGGGGGCCGCCGCCAGCATCGTCAGTGCCGGGTAGCTGGTGGCGAGCGCCAGCAGCGTCATGACAACCAGCACCGGTTTACGCCCGAAGCGGTCCGAGAGGGCTCCACCTATCGGCAGCCAGATGAAGTTAGAGACGGCCACCAGCAGCGTGACAAGCAGGCTGTCCGACGCGCTCAGCATCAGCACTTTTTTGCCGAAGGTTGGCGCGTAAACGGTGATCAGGTAGAACGCGGTAGTGGTCATCGCCACCATCAGCATACCTGCGACCACAACCTGCCAGTTTGTCAGCAGCGTTTTGAAAACCTGGCGCATCGCCAGATGATTGCGCCGTGCGTTGAACGCTTCGGTCTCCTCCAGCTTACGACGCAGGAAAAAGATGAACGGCACGATTAAACAGCCAAACAGAAACGGGATGCGCCAGCCCCACTCGCGAATGGCGCTCTCCTCCATCAGGGCATTCAGGGCAAAGCCCATCGCCGCGGCGACCATAATGGCAACCTGCTGGCTGCCGGACTGCCAGCTGGTGTAAAAACCTTTGCGGCCCGGCGTGGCGATTTCTGCCAGATAGACCGAGACGCCGCCAAGCTCCGCACCGGCGGAAAAGCCCTGCAGCAAACGGCCCGTCAGCACCAGCAGCGGTGCCCACAGCCCAATGCTCTGATACGACGGAATAAGCACAATCAGGAATGTTCCGGCAGCCATGATCGACAAGGTGACAATCAGCCCTTTACGACGACCCACTTTATCGATGTAAGCGCCGAGCACAATAGCGCCGATCGGACGCATCAAAAAGCCCGCGCCAAAGACGGCAAAGGTCATCATCAGCGAGGCAAATTCACTGCTCGCCGGGAAGAACGTATGCGCGATGTAGGTGGCATAAAAGCCGAACAGAAAGAAGTCGAATTGCTCAAGAAAGTTGCCCGAGGTGACGCGAAAAATCGCGCCCGCTTTCGCACGGACCGTTGCAGGTGAGGTTGAGGAAACCATGATTATCTCCAGTTTTTATCGTGACGTTATGCTCGTCTGTTTTTGAAAACTGGATCAGGAAACGGAAATTAATAAGCGCAAAGAGTGAATGAACTGATGCGCGTTGTGCATCAATGACAGGATGTTGACCAGGATTTACATACCTAACAATAACTTAACAATCTTGTGATTTTTTATTCACGCTAATTCGCTAATTCGCTAATTCGCTAAGTTGCTGATATCGCTGTTTTGTGACATCGCGCAGAGGAGACGCCAGGCAGCGCCTGGCTCTAAAAATCAGCGTAGCGCGTTCGCGATTGCGCTAAACATTAACGATGCTTCCAGCGGCTGAGCGCTGAAGGACGGTTCCGCCTGCGGCCAGGTGGACCACTGGACGATAACCAGGTTCTCTTTCTGATTCACCATAATCATCTGTCCAAAGATCCCCAGCGCCCAGAGCGACCCTTTAAGTGATTTGTCGACCTTTGGCGCGACGTGGGTGGCATTAACCGGCACTTCGTTATTCCACCACTGATAGCCATACAACCCGTTCGGATGCGCGGCGGACACCGAACCTTTTGCCTGCGTCCAGTCTGAGGACTGTTTTACCCAGCCTTCGGGCAGGATCTGCTTCCCGCCGGGCAATGTGCCGTTATGAAGGATGAACTGACCGAAGCGGCCCCAGTCTTCCAGCGTGGCGTTAAAGCCGTGGGCGCCGACATCATGCTGGCCTTTGCTGTAGGCATGCCACACGCCGTCGCTGGCCATGCCGTAGGGTTGCCAGATACTTTTCTCCAGATACGCCGCGAGCGTCATGCCGGTTGCGCGTTCAAGCACGTCACCCAGCAGCCACGCGCCGCCCGAGGAATAGGACCAGTTTTCGCCCGCAGGGTGTGCGCGGTGTAACCCTTTTACTAATGTCCGCACGCAGTCATAGGTGCCCGGTTTGGCTTCGCACTCTGTCAGCTTTGCGAAATCGGATCCCGGATTCGTGTAGTCCTCATTCCACGCCACGCCGGAGGTGTGGGTAATAAGCTGTCTCAGCGTCACACCGTCCCAGGCGGTGCCTTTCAAATCAGGTTCATATTGGGTAATAAGATCGTCGAGGGAGTGGATTTTTCCCTCTTTAATCGCTACCCCAACCAGCGCAGAGACCACCGATTTACCGACAGAGCGTGAGGTCCAGAGCGTGCTGTCGGTATTCCCTTCACCCAGATACTTATAGGCAACGTGGCCGTTTTTTAATACCAGCATGCCGCTGACGTTCTGGCGTTTCAGGTAATCATGAAGATCGTAGGTCTTGCCATTCACCTGATAGCGGGCATCGGTCAGCGGTTTTTCTGCGGCCAGCAACGGCGAGGCGTTGCCGTGATGGAACACGTCGCCCGCATAGTTGCGGTAGTCATTGCGGAAACCCACGACGCGGTCGGCCTGGCTCCAGGTGAGCATCGTATGTGCGTCCGGCAGTTTTGTATCAAAAGGGGCAGGACAGGTGTCGAGAACGGTACCGTTGCAGGCAGCCATGGCGGCAGGAGAGAGCAGGCTGCTGACAATCAGCGCCGCGAGCAGAGTGCGGTTTGTTTTGTTTTTCATGTTTTTCTCGTATGGCTCAGGAAGGACTTCAGTTTACGAACCTGCGGCCTATAATAAAAAACGCGTTATGGGGGAAAATCCCCCGAAAAGGAACTGTGGAGGATCGCGTGGCGTCATTGATCTATTCGTTTGCCCAGCTTGAGGCGTTCACCGCCGTGGCTGAACATGGCAGCCTGGTGAAGGCGGCCACTAAACTGGGTAAAGACCGCACGACCCTGCGCGATCTGATTGATTTTCTGGAAGATGGTCTGGGTTACGCGTTGTTCCTGCGCGAGGGGCGAACCCTGCGGTTAACGCTGGAGGGGGAGCAGTTACAGCGGCAGGCGCATCTGTTGATGCGTCAGGTAAAAGCCTTTGAGGCGTTCGCCAGAGCCGTTCCGCAAAGCGCGACGCAGGATATTGCGCTCGTCTACGATCCGTTCACCCCGCGCGCTTTTTTGCAGGCGCTGATAGCAAAAATGGCGAGCCAGAATATTCGGCTGAGCCTGACCAGCACCTCGCGTGATCAAGCGGAAGCGATGCTCGCCAGCGGTGAGGCCGATGTGGGGATCTGTCAGGCACGTAATCGCAGCGTAGGCAATGAGATGGAATGGCGGGCGTTAGGGTCCATTGAGATGGATTTTTACGCCTCGAAAGCGCTGTTCAGGGATAACGCCTCCCCGGTTTCGCTACTCGATCTCTCTCTGGTGCCGCAGGTCATTATGCATGCGGCGTCTGACGAGCCGGTCGCGCGCCGTCTGCAAATCTCCGGACATACCCTTTTTACCAACGAACTTGAGATGCTGCGCGGTCTGCTGGAAAAGGGGTGCGGCTGGGGATTTTTGCCGACGCATCTTCATGCGGCGCAGTGGAAAAATGTAGAAAGGCTGCCCACCGAGGTGGGCAGCCAGGGGATAGCTCAGACGATGGTGACCATCTGGAAACCGGGCAGCGACAAGCGCGGGCTTATCAATGAAACGCTGTCGCGATTACCGGCGTTGTGGAAGGCCTCAGCGCTGTGAACAGCCTTTACACTGTTGATTCTGGATCTGCTGGAAGAAATCGTTACCTTTGTCATCCACCAGGATGAACGCCGGGAAGTTCTCCACTTCGATTTTCCAGATGGCTTCCATACCCAGTTCAGGATACGCCACGCACTCCAGGCTCTTAATGCTGTTTTGCGCCAGTACCGCCGCCGGACCGCCAATGCTGCCGAGGTAGAAGCCGCCGTGCTTATGGCAGGCGTCGGTTACCTGCTGGCTGCGGTTGCCCTTCGCCAGCATGATCATGCTCGCACCGTGGGATTGCAGTAAGTCTACGTACGAGTCCATACGTCCCGCGGTGGTCGGGCCGAGTGAGCCAGAGGCGTAACCTTCCGGCGTTTTTGCCGGACCTGCGTAGTAAATCGGATGATCTTTAACGTACTGCGGCAGTTCCTCGCCGTTATCCAGCAGCTCTTTCAGCTTCGCATGGGCAATATCGCGCGCCACGATGATGGTCCCGTTCAGCGACAGACGGGTAGAGACCGGGTGCGCGGAGAGCTGGGCCAGGATTTCATTCATCGGCTTGTTCAGGTTGATGCTGACCACGTCGCCTTCACCCTGCTGACGCAGTGATTCAGGAATATACTGGCCCGGGTTGTGTTCCAGTTTTTCAATCCAGATCCCGTCGCGGTTGATTTTCGCTTTGATGTTGCGGTCTGCGGAGCAGGAAACCCCCATGCCGATCGGGCAGGACGCGCCGTGGCGCGGCAGGCGAATCACGCGGATGTCGTGGGCAAAATATTTACCGCCAAACTGTGCGCCCAGGCCGAGGTTCTGCGCTTCCTCGAGCAGTTCCTGTTCCAGCTTAACGTCGCGGAACGCCTGGCCATGTTCGTTACCTTCGGTTGGCAGCGCGTCATAGTAGCGGGTAGAGGCCAGCTTCACGGTTTTCAGCGTGGCTTCTGCGGAGGTACCGCCGATCACAAACGCGATATGGTAAGGCGGGCAGGCGGCGGTGCCGAGCGTGCGCATCTTCTCAACCAGGTAGTTTTTCAGCTTCGCAGGGGTAATCAGCGCTTTGGTTTCCTGATAGAGATAGGTTTTATTCGCGGAACCGCCGCCTTTTGCCATGCACAGGAATTTGTACTCGTCTCCGTCCACGCTGTAGAGGTCAATCTGCGCGGGCAGGTTGGTGCCGGTATTCACCTCTTTATACATATCCAGCGCGGCGTTCTGGGAATAACGCAGGTTGTCTTCAATGTAGGTGTTATACACGCCCTGGCTCAGGGCGGCTTCGTCACCGCCACCTGTCCAGACGCGCTGGCCTTTCTTGCCCATGATGATCGCGGTGCCGGTATCCTGACAGGTCGGCAGGACGCCTTTTGCGGCAATTTCAGAGTTACGCAGGAACTGCAGGGCGACGTACTTATCGTTCTGGCTGGCTTTCGGGTCGTTAAGAATGGCGGCAACCTGTTTCTGATGAGAAGGACGCAGCATAAAAGCGGCATCGTGGAAGGCCTGCTGCGCCAGCAGAGTCAGGGCTTGCGGTTCGACTTTCAGGATTTCCTGCCCCTCGAACTCGGCAACGGAGACGTGCTCTTTGGTGAGCAGATAATATTCTGTGTCGTCATGGGAAAGAGGGAAGGGGTTCTGGTAGATAAACGGTTTGTTTGACATAGCTTGCTCCACAAAAATAAAACCGCCGGAGGAAGACCCCGGCGGTCAGAAATCAGAACATCATCGACATCCACGGATAACCAATCAGCAGCAGGGCCGCCAGGAAGATGGCACCGAAGATAGTGCCCAGGCGCCAGTAGTCTTTGGTTGGCAGGTAGCCGCTACCGTAGTAAATCGGGCTTGGGCCGGTACCGTATGGGGTGATGATCCCCATTACACCCAGCGAGGTCACCATCAGCAGGACGAACACTTCCATATTCATGCCCGGAATGGTGGAGGCGATGGTCAGCATCGCGGGCAGCAGCGCGGTGGTGTGTGCGGTGGTGCTGGCAAACAGGTAGTGCAGCAGGTAGAACGCCAGCAGCAGGACGATAGTCGCCACGCCCGGAGAGATACCGCTCATCAGCAGACCGCCTTCTTTACCTAACCAGCTGATAAAGCCGGTAGAGGAGAGGCCATCCGCCAGCGCCACCAGGGTGGCGAACCAGACGAAGGTGTTCCATGCGGCTTTGTTACCGGTGATATCGTTCCACTCCAGCACACCGGTCCACAGCATCAGACCGACAATTAACAGGGCAGCCATGGCCGGTTCAATCCACGCCGCGGCGAAGATCCACATCAGCAACGCACAGCACACGAAGACCAGCAGCAGGATCTCATTGCGCGACAGTTTGCCAAGTTTTTCCAGCTCGCGGGTCGCCCACAGCGGTACTTCGTTATTCACTTTCACTTCAGGCGGGTAGAACCAGTAGGCCAGCAGCGGCATGGTCAGAATCAACAGGATGCCCAGCGGCAGGAACGCGAGGAACCAGGTGCCCCAGGAGATATCAATCCCAACGGTGCTTTTCACCAGAGCCAGCGCCAGCAGGTTCGGCGCCAGAGCGGAGAGGAACATAGAACTGGTGATACAGGCCGCGGTGATAGCCACCCACATCAGATAAGAACCAATTTTGCGCGCGCTTGGGTCGTTGGGTTTTGAGCCGTACAGCGGCGGCAGGTTAGCGATAATCGGGTAGATGGTCCCGCCGCTGCGCGCCGTGTTGGACGGGGTAAATGGTGCCAGCAGCAGGTCCGCAAAGGTAATAGCATACCCGAGCGTCAGGCTGCGACGGCCGAGATATTTTACCAGAATCAGCGCCAGACGGCGGCCGAAGCGGGTTTTGTCATAGCCTGCGGCAAACATAAAGGCACCGAAAATCAACCAGACCGTTGAGTTACCGAACCCGCTCACCGCCCATTTGAAGGAGGCGCCTGCCAGCTTGAATTTTGGATCTGCCAGCTGGTCCGGGCTGAAGAGCACCCACTGGCTACACAGCGCAATGGCGACCACGCCGGTCAGGCCAATCACCGCGCCAGGCAGTGGTTCGAAGATCAACCCGACGATCACGCCAACGAAGATAGCGAAGTAGTGCCACGCGTAAGGCGGTAAACCTTCCGGTACCGGAACAAACAGCAGCAGTACGGCGACGATGACGGGCAACGCCATCATCAGCAGTCGTTTCGCTTTTCCATTTGATGCCTGGTTCGCCACTGGGGGCGTTACAGCAGTTTTTGTATTCATAGTTTCACGTCTTAAGTTGTCAAAAATTCGGTGGTGCAGAAAAAACCAAATGTGTTTTTTTAAGTTTCTTTGCTTTTTTTAGTTATTAAAGTTGCGGTTTGGTTTTTTCATTAATAACGATTTAACGCCTTTCTGTGTGCGTTAAATTAAAAATTGATGATGTTTTTATATTGCGCTTTTGAATGCTGCAACTATTGATCAGGATCAAAAAAACAGAAGTGAAGCCTTATTTTCGTGCTTTTATTAATAACCACTCTGGCGTATGGGTTATTATTTATTTTTATCGTTTTCTTTATCATTCTTGTAACAATCAAAAATCTGGTATTCTTTTTATTATTTGATTTTATTGAAGTTTTTATGGTTAAGTGAAATTGGTATGACCAATATTTATTTAACGTATTTTAAATTATTGTAAACGGGTGAATTATTATCACTAACACCATTGTGTTATTTCTGTTATCTCAGGGATTAAATAGTTTTTTAACTAACGTAATGGCTTTAGAAACTAAAAAAATCATTATATTAGTACCATGACATCGGCAAATAACAACCAATTTAAAAATTAAACCCGATAACGAATTCTTAATTTTAAAAGTTTGGAGTTTCTATTATGAGCACTAACGAACGCATTCTTAGCCCCTTCACATTACCGAATGGCACTGAACTGAAAAACCGTTTGTTAATGGCCCCGATGACCACCTGTACCGGCTACTATGACGGTACTGTCACCAGTGAGCTGGTGGAGTACTACCGGGCTCGCTCCGGCAGCATCGGTACCATCATCGTGGAGTGCTGCTTCGTTGACGATCTCGGTCTCGCCTTCCCGGGCGCCATCGGTATTGATAACGACGAGAAAATTGCCGGGCTGGCGAAAATCGCAGAGGCGATTAAATCCAAAGGTTCGAAAGCGCTGCTGCAGATCTACCACGGCGGCCGTATGGTTGACCCAAAACTGATTGGTGGCCGTACCCCGGTTGGCCCAAGCGCGGTGGCCGCACCGCGTGACGGTGCCGCAACGCCGGTTGCACTGACCGCCGAAGAAGTAGAAGGAATGATCGGCAAGTTTGGGGAAGCTGTGCGTCGCGCCATTCAGGCCGGTTTCGACGGCGTGGAAATCCACGGGGCCAACACCTACCTGATTCAGCAGTTCTACTCACCGAACTCTAACCAGCGCGATGACGAGTGGGGCGGCAGCCGCGACAACCGCGCGAAGTTCCCGCTGGCCGTGCTGGACATTACGCACAAAATGGTGCGCCAGTACGCGGATGATGCCTTCATCATTGGTTACCGCTTCTCCCCTGAAGAGCTGGAAGTCCCGGGCATCCGTTTTGAAGACACCATGTACCTGCTGGAGAAACTGGCCGCGCGCGGCGTGGATTACCTGCACTTCTCCGTCGGTGCAACCCTGCGTCCTTCGATTGTTGACACCCAGGACCCGACCCCGCTCATCGAAAAATACTGCGCGATGCGTTCAGAAACGCTGGCGCAGGTTCCGGTCATGGGCGTGGGCGGCGTGGTGAATGCTTCAGACGTGAATGACGCGCTGGACCACGGTTACGACCTGATTGCCGTTGGCCGCGCCACCATCGCTTATCCGGACTGGACAGACCGCATCGCGGCTGGCGAAAGCCTTGAGCTGTTTATGGACAGCACCAAACGCGAGGAACTGAACATCCCGGAACCGCTGTGGCGCTTCTCGCTGGTGGAAGCGATGATCCGCGACATGAGCATGGGCGAGTCTAAATTCAAACCGGGCACCTTCGTTGAGAAAGTGCAGGACGACGCTAATGAGCTGGTGATTAACGTCAGCCTGGAAACCGACCGCATTGCGGACATCGCGCTGGCCTCCGGCCCAAGCGAAGACGCTGAGTTTGTGACCAGCTTCGAAGAGATCCGTACCCGCATTCTGGATGCCAACACCCCGCACGTAGATGCCATCACCGGCGCAACCAGCCAGAGTGAAGCGGTGAAAAAAGCGGTTTCTAAAGCGATGCTGAAATCCAGTAAAGCGCTGGCGGCAGAGGAGGGCGTTGACCCGAACGAAACCCGCAGCGTTGACGTGGTTGTCGTGGGCAGCGGCGGTGCCGGTCTGGCGGCGGCGATTCAGGCGCACGACGAAGGCGCAAGCGTGCTGATTGTCGAGAAAATGCCAACCATCGGCGGTAACACCATCAAAGCGTCTGCCGGGATGAACGCCGCTGAAACTCGCTTCCAGCGCGTGAAGGGTATTCAGGACAGCAAAGAGCTGTTCTACCAGGAAAGCCTGAAAGGCGGCGGTAACAAGAACAACCCGGAACTGCTGCGTCGCTTTGTCGAGAACGCACCGGAAGCAATTGAGTGGCTGGCAACCCGCGGCATTATGCTCAACGACATCACCACCACCGGCGGGATGAGCATCGACCGTACTCACCGTCCAAAAGACGGTTCTGCAGTAGGCGGCTATCTGATCAGCGGTCTGGTGCGTAACGTCAACAAACGCAACATCGAGGTGATGCTGGATACCTCCGTCAGTGACATTATTTTCGAAAACGGCGAAGTGACCGGCGTGCGCCTGACGACCGAAGAGAATGAAACCGTCATCGTGGCAACCAAAAGCGTGATAGTGGCGACCGGCGGCTTCAGCGCCAACAGCCAGATGGTGGTGAAATACCGTCCGGACCTGGAAGGATTCGTCACCACCAACCATAAAGGGGCCACCGGCGGCGGTATCGCACTGCTGGAGCGCATCGGGGCGGGCACCGTGGATATGGGCGAAATTCAGATTCACCCCACCGTGGAGCAGAAAACCTCGTACCTGATTTCCGAATCCATCCGCGGCGGCGGGGCTATTCTGGTCAATCAGAAAGGGGAGCGCTTCTACAACGAAATGTCGACCCGCGACAAAGTCTCCGCGCAGATCATCGCGCTGCCAGAGAAATACGCTTACATCGTCTTTGATGAACACGTACGCGCCAAAAACAAAGCTGCGGATGAGTACATCGCCAAAGGGTTCGTGACCAGCGCCAGCTCACCAAAAGCCCTGGCCGAAGCGCTGGGCATGGATCATCACGCCTTCCTGGCAACGCTGGAACGCTACAACGGCTTTGTCGAGAAACAGCACGACGATGATTTTGGCCGTACCACCGCGCTGCGTGCGCCAATCAATGAAGGGCCGTTCTACGCCATTCAGATTGCGCCGGGCGTGCACCACACCATGGGCGGTGTGACCATCAACACTGAAACCTGCGTGCTGGACAGCAACCACAACGTGCTGCCAGGGGCATTTGCTGCGGGTGAAGTGGTCGGCGGGATCCACGGCGGTAACCGTATCGGCGGTAACGCGGTGGCAGACATCATTATTTTTGGTACCCTTGCCGGACATCAGGCGGCGATGCGCGCAAAAATGGCATAAAGCACCTGTGTTGTAGGCCGGATAAACGCAACGTTATCCGGCGATTTCCCCGGCGGCGCGGTGCTTGCCGGGGCTACATCTGAGGAAACATGCATGTCAGATAACCGTGTTTACAGTTACTCCGCCGTCCTGATGGGTTCCCCCATCCTCCTGAAACTCTTCTCCCATGACGAAGCCCTCGCCTCCCGCGTGTTTCGACTCATCAAACAGTATGAAGATCTGCTTACCGTCAACCGTGCCCACTCGCAGGTGATGGACATCAACCACGCGGCTGGGCAGCATCCGGTCATCGTCAGCCGACCGGTGTTCGAGCTGATCCGCTGTGCAAAAGCGGCAAGCCTGCTCAAGGACAGCGCTTTTAACCTGGCGATAGGCCCGCTGGTGAAGCGC
The DNA here is from genome assembly GCF_001729765.1 of Enterobacter kobei. Taxonomy (NCBI): domain Bacteria; kingdom Pseudomonadati; phylum Pseudomonadota; class Gammaproteobacteria; order Enterobacterales; family Enterobacteriaceae; genus Enterobacter; species Enterobacter kobei. Next base: position 2,966,254 of record NZ_CP017181.1, on the reverse strand, counting down.
TGGAAAATTGGTTTCCGGGGTGACAGCGTTCCGCCTGCTGATGACATTGCGGCGCTGCTGGCGATTACCCGTCCTGAGGATGTCATCCTTGATGAGGCGCAGAGCAGCGTGTTTCTGGCGAGAGCAGGCATGGAGATCGACCTGGGCGCCATCGCCAAAGGCTATATCGCTGACCGGGTGCGGGATTACCTGCACAAAGAGGGGACCGAGCGGGGACTCATCAACCTGGGGGGAAATATCCAGACGTTGGGCTCACCGGAAGGGGGCTGGAGCGTCGGGCTGAAAAAACCGTTCGTCAGCGACGCGCTGATTGGCGCGATGACGGTGGAAAACCGCTCCGTGGTGACGTCAGGAACCTACGAGCGCTTCTTTGAGCAAAACGGCAAGCGCTATCACCATATTCTCGATCCGCGCACCGGATACCCGCTGGACAACGCGCTGGACAGCGTCACCATCGTGTCAAAAGAGTCTATCGACGGCGATATCTGGACCACGCTGATGTACGGCATGGGCATAGAGAAGGGCTGCGCAGTGCTGCGCTCTCGCCCGGATATTGAAGCCATTTTTGTGACCAAAACAAAAGAAGTGGTGATCTCATCGATGCACCACTTCCGCTTTACGTTGCTGGATAATACCTACCGCGTTACTGACAGTACTGCTTAAGCAGCCCCGTCTGTTCCGGCTGGAGACGGTAACGATACACTGGCCGCCCGGTGGCACCGTAGTGAATGCTGGTGAACAGAATGTTGATTTGCGCCAGCCAGATCAGATATTTGCGGCACGAGACGCGGGAGATATTCACCGCGCTCGCCAGGTCATCGGTGGAAAACTCCATCTCCGGGTGGGCGTCAATCCACTGGCAGATCGTGCGCAGCGTCTGCGGCGTTAACCCTTTCGGCAGCTTTTTGCTGTCCGCCAGCTCCGGCGCTCCGCCGTGGATCAGGCGGTCAACGTCGGCCTGTTCATAATACGGATGCGATTCCATCAGGTTATGCTTCGCTTTCCAGCCGTTGAGCGCCTCTTCAAAGCGCGGGAACTGGAAGGGTTTGATCAGGTAATCCACCACGCCGTAGTGGATAGAGGTCTGGATCGTGGCGGCATCGGCGGCCGAGGAGATCATAATGACATCGATCGGGCGGCCGGACGCGCGAATCACGGGCAGCAGATCCAGCCCGTTATCCTGCTGCATATAGACATCCAGTAGCACCAGATCGACCGGCTGACCCGGGTCGTTAATCACGGCCTTCGCCTGGTTGAGCGTGGAGGCGACACCGCAGCAGCTAAAGCCTTCAACACGGTTGACATACAGACGGTTGAGGTCGGCCACCATGGCGTCATCATCGACAATTAATACATTTATCACGCGATATTCCTCTCGCTATCCCAGGGGATGTGAACAAAAAATTGGGTAAAGACGCCAGGCTCAGACTCCACGGAGATCTCTCCGCCCAGGTTCTGAATCTGCTGGCGAGCAAGGAACAGCCCAACGCCGCGGTTTTCACCTTTCGTTGAGAAGCCCTTAGTAAAAATAGCCTCCAGCTGAGTGGGATCAATGCCGGGGCCATCGTCGCTGACTTCGCAACTGAGCCAGCCATTCTGATAATGCAGCAGCAGGCCGATCTCGCCTTCCTGCTGTCCTTCCATCGCGTCGAGCGCGTTTTCAATCAGGTTACCCAGCGCGGTGATCAACACCGCGACCTGCTCTTCGCTGGCGGTATCCGGTATCTGGCTTTCGTCCGCCAGCGTCAGGGTGACGCCCGCCTCTTTTGCCCGGTTGATTTTACCCAGCAGGAACCCGGCAATGACCGGCGATTTTACCTTGCTCTGGATCGTACCGATATCCGTCTGGTAATTATGCGCCGTCTGGATGATGTACTCCTCCAGCTTGTCATAGCGCTTCATATGCAGCAGGCCAAGGATCACATGCAGTTTATTCATAAACTCGTGCGTGTGGCTGCGCAGGGCGTCGACGTAGTTGACCATGCCATCAATGCGCTGCATCAGCTGGCTGATTTCCGTTTTATCGCGGAAGGTGGCGATCGCCCCGATGACCTGCTCCTGGCTTTTGACCGGCACCATGTTGCACAGCAACAGCCGACCGTTACAGCTGATCTCCTGATCCTGGCGCGCGACGCCGGTTTTTGAAATCTCACGCAGGCTGGCTAAAAGTGGTGCGCTGGCGTTTTCCGTTTGCTTGCCGGAGGGCAGGAGTAAAATTTCTCTGGCGGTGTGGTTGATCATCGTCACGCGCCCGTGAATATCGACGGCCAGTACGCCTTCGCGAAGCGACTGCAGCATCGCCTGACGTTGTTCGAAAAGGGCGGATATCTCGTAGGGTTCGAGGCCGAACAGAATGCGCTTCAGCACCCGCACCAGGCCCCAAATCGCCATCGAACTCATAAAGATACTGAATAATATCGTCCAGAGCGCATTCAGCCGCCCGCGGGCAATCTGGTCTTCCACCTTTTTGAGGGAGATACCGACCACCACCACCCCGATCTGATCGTGCTGGCTGTCATAAACCGGGGTAAAGACGCGAAGCGCTTCGGCGAGGGCGCCCCGGTTAACCGAGACGTTCTCTTTACCTTCCAGGGCGGGTTCCAGATCGTTGCCAATAAAATGCAAGCCAATCAGTGCTTCGTTCGGGTGCGAGTAACGAATACCGCGCATGTCGGTCACCACGGTGAGCAGCAGATCGTTGCGTTGGGTGACCGCTTTGGCGATGGGCTGAATGATGTCGGCCTGCGGGGACTGCATCAGACCTCGCTGGATCTCCGGGCTGTCGGCCAGCGTGCGGGCGATACCCAGTGCGGTGTCTTTGACATCATCGCGGGTGGCCCGGGTGATCTGAACGGAGTAGAGCGCAAAGACCAGAAGCAGCACAGAGGCAATAATCGCGCATACCATCAACGTGACCAGCGTGTTCAGTTTCATGGGGCGCTTGCGCGTCAGAAGGAAAGGCTGCAAATCGCTCATCAATACTCCGCGATGATTAACAAAGGGGTAATTATCGCTGATGACGCGCGTTTCTTAAAGCCATGTAAAGGCGTGGATTTGGTCCTCTTTTCGTGACCCTCCTCGCAGGTCATCCATATAAAACACTTTATAGTGTGTGGGTACTCATAATAAGGAGGCTGTTTATGAGCATTATGCTTACCGGTTCGGTCAAGGAAAGACGGCACGCCAGCACGATGAATATTGATAGATTGTCCACGCTGGACATGCTGAAGGTCATTCACCAGGAAGATGCACTCATTTCCGCTGCAATATCCCCCTGTTTAACGACGATCGCCCGCGTGGTGGATAACGCCGCGGCGACGCTTAGTCACGGGGGCCGTCTGGTCATTGTCGGGGCGGGGCCGTCTGGCCGTGTCGCACAACAGGCTGCCGATGAATATGCGCCGGGCAAAACCCCTGTGATTGCCGTGACGGCACAGGAAGGGGAAGGGAGCTACGAGCGTGGCGTTGCCGATCTGCAGGCCATTAAGTTTGGTGAACACGATATGATGCTGGCGGTTACCGTTAGCGGAAAAACGCCGTGGGTCTGGGGGGCAATGCGCCATGCATGGTCGCTGGGCTCTATGGTCGCCATCATTACCGGTGATGCACAAAGTGAAGCGGCGCAGCTGGCAAGCATGGTGATTGCCCCGGCGCTGGGGGCTGATGTGGTGGCAGGCTTTAGCAATACCAAAGCGGGGATTGCGCAAAAAATGATCCTCTCGATGGTCACCACCGGGCTGGCCGTGCGGACCGGGCGCGTTTACAGCAACCTGCGGGTGGATCTGGAGGCACGCAATACCAAATGGGCCGAACGACAAATTGCCATTGTGATGGAGGCGGGGGGCTGCACCCGGGCGCAGGCAAAAGCCGCGCTTGAGAGCTGTAACCATAACTGTAAAACGGCAGTCCTGATGGTACTGACCGGGCTGGATGCATGGAAAGCCCACGAACTGCTGGCGCATAATAACGGGTTTATTCGCGTGGCGTTGCAGGAAGCGCCGTAAATTCGGCTCTTATAAATGAAAAAAAGCCCGCGAGTGCGGGCTTTAGTATTTTTGGGGAATTAGAACTGGTAGGTCATGCCTACGCCAACGATGTCGTCGGTAGAGATACCGTACTCATCATACAGCGCTTCATCCTGATCCAGCATGTTGATTTTGTAATCAACATAGGTGGAGAAGTTTTTGTTGAAGCTGTAAGTCATGCCCAGGTCAATGTAGTTAACCAGATCCTGGTTGAAGCCCTGACCATCCAGGTCTTTACCTTTTGAGTAAACCCATGCCAGGGAAGGACGCAGACCAAAGTCGAACTGGTACTGTGCAACCGCTTCAAAGTTTTGAGTCTGGTTTGCGACACCAACGTCACCGAATGGCGTCATGTTGCGGGTTTCCGCATACATCATCGCCAGGTAGATGCTGTTTGCATCGTATTTCGCGCCAACAGTCCAGGCTTCGGCTTTTTCGCCATCCGCAAACCCGACACCTTCAAAGCGTTTGCCGTTTGCAACCTGCTCATTGGTACGGTCAGAAGACGAGTACGCCGCACCCAGGCTCAGGCCGGACAGGTCGCCAGAGAAATCATAGGAGGTAGACATACCGAAGCCGTCACCGTTCTGGAAACGTACTTTGCTATGACCGTTTTTGGTGCCTTCCTGATCTTCATTCGCGTTAGCACCTTCATTCGCACCCTGATACTGCAGCGCGAAATTCAGACCTTCAACGAGACCGAAGAAATCACTATTACGGTAGGTTGCCAGACCGTTAGCACGGCCGTTCATGAAGTTATCGGTCCAGGTGTAAGAATCACCGCCGAATACTGGCAGCATATCGGTCCAGGCTTCAACGTCATACACCACGCCATAATTACGGCCATAGTCAAATGAACCGTATTCGCCATATTTCAGGCCAGCGTACGCCAGACGGTTGAAAGAGTTACCACCTGCGTTTTCAGTATCGTTGGCGTAGGTTTTATATTCCCATTGGCCGTAACCCGTCAGCTCATTAGTAATCTGAGTTTCGCCTTTGAAACCCACCTGTACATAGGTTTCATCGCCGTCGTCACCAGGGTTGTCAGAGAAGGTATGACGCGCATCAACTTTGCCATACAGGTCAACTTTGTTGCCGTTTTTATTATAGATTTCAGCCGCATTTGCTGCGCCAGCCATTAATAATGCGGGTACCAGGATTGCCAGAACTTTTCTTTTCATTATATATTCCCTTTAAAGATAATTTATATGAATATATGTAATCACCCTCCGTAATTACGATTTTGATACTATTCTATGGATTGTTATTTTGGTTCAAAAATAAATGTAATTAAATCGGTAAAAATATTGCAAAATATTTCTAAAGCTCTCATTATTTTTCATGTGAATTAATGAACTGAATACATTGCGCATAATTATTATTAAGTATTTCTCATTTCTATTTTTTAAATCATTTAATTCGGCTGTGTTATAATCCACAGCCTGTTTTCGTCACAGGAAAGAATGATGGAACTCGTACAGTGGCAGCAGCGTTTTGAATCCTGGCTTGATGAACATCACGCCAGCGATGACAGTGCGCATGATATTTCGCACTTCCGCCGCGTCTGGATGACGGCCCGAAAAATAATGATTCATCATCAGGCCGATCCGCTGGTGGTCCTGACCGCCTGCTATTTTCACGACATCGTTAGCCTGCCGAAAAATCATCCTGAACGCAGTCAGTCATCGCGTCTGGCGGCGCGCAAAACGCGGGACATTCTGCACCGCGATTTCCCGGACTTTCCGCCGGATCGCTTTGCCGCCGTGGAGCACGCCATCGAGGCGCACAGTTTCAGCGCGGGTATTGCGCCGCAAAGTATCGAGGCCAAAATTGTCCAGGATGCCGATCGTCTCGAAGCGCTGGGCGCGATTGGCCTGGCGCGCGTGTTTGCCGTCTCGGGTGGGCTGGGCGTGGCACTGTTTGACGCGGAAGATCCCTTTGCCGATGCGCGCTCGCTGGATGACCGGGCATTTGCCCTCGATCATTTTCAGACTAAGCTGCTGCGCTTGCCTGATACAATGCAAACCGACGTCGGGCGCGAGCTCGCGCAACATAACGCCGATTTTCTCGTTCACTTTATGGCGAAACTCAGTGCCGAATTACAGGGCGACTGCATCGGGCTGGATAGCCAGATTCAGCACCGCTTCTGTCGCAGTTTGCCCAACTGAACTGTGGTAATCTGTTCCCAGTCTTTATTCTCCGGTTAAAAGAATGCAGGAAAATCGATCAGTGACAGGGCCCGCGCCAGAGCAGGCTGAGAAATCAACGGCAACGGTGCAGGCATTACTGCGCCAGCTGCTGGATATTTATGATGTCAAAACGCTGGCGAACCAGCTGATAGCGCACGGTGAGAGCCACTGGAGCCCGGCCATCCTTAAGCGACTGCTGACCAGCGAGCGGGCAGGGCGCCGCCTGAGCGACGGTGAGTTTCGTTATCTGCAAAACCTGCTTCCGCGTCCGTCTGCCGCGCACCCGGACTATGCATTCCGCTTTATCGATCTGTTCGCCGGTATCGGTGGGATCCGGCACGGTTTTGAAGCCATCGGCGGTCAGTGTGTGTTTACCAGCGAGTGGAACAAACATGCGGTACGCACCTATAAAGCGAACTGGTACTGCGATCCGCACGAGCATCACTTCAACGCCGATATACGTGATGTCACCCTGAGCCATAAAAGCGGCGTCACGGATGAGCAGGCCGCCGGGCATATTCGTCAGACGATCCCGGCGCACGACGTGCTGCTGGCTGGCTTCCCCTGCCAGCCTTTCTCGCTGGCCGGCGTATCGAAAAAGAATGCCCTCGGTCGCGCCCACGGTTTCGCCTGCGATACGCAGGGAACGCTGTTTTTTGATGTGGCCCGCATCATTGACGCCCGCCGCCCGGCCATCTTTGTGCTGGAAAACGTCAAAAACTTAAAGAGCCATGACGGCGGAAAAACCTTCCGCATTATTATGCAAACCCTGGATGAGCTGGGTTACGACGTGGCCGATTCTGAGGATATGGGCGCGGATGACCCAAAAATCATTGACGGGAAACATTTCCTGCCCCAGCATCGCGAGCGCATTGTGCTGGTCGGCTTCCGCCGCGATCTCAATCTGAAGGGAGATTTTACCCTGCGGGATATCCCGTCTCTGTATCCCGAGCGTCGTCCAACCGTCGCCGACCTGCTGGAGCCTGTGGTCGACGCGAAATTTATCCTTACGCCCGTTCTGTGGAAATACCTCTACCGCTATGCCAAAAAGCATCAGGCAAAAGGCAACGGCTTCGGATTTGGCATGGTTAATCCTCACGATCCGCACAGCGTGACCCGCACCTTGTCCGCTCGTTATTATAAAGACGGCGCGGAAATCCTGATCGACAGAGGCTGGGATAAAGCGCTGGGCGAGAGGGATTTCGACGATCCGCAAAACCAGCTCCACCGTCCACGACGCCTCACGCCACGGGAATGTGCCCGACTGATGGGCTTTGAAACGCCGCAGGGCTACAGTTTCCGTATTCCGGTGTCGGACACTCAGGCATACCGTCAGTTTGGTAACTCGGTGGTGGTGCCCGCGTTTGCGGCGGTGGCAAAACTGCTGGCCTCACGTATCCGGCAGGCGGTGGCACTCCGCCAGAGTGAGGCCGTCAATGACGGACGTTCACGATAAGGCAACGCGCAGCAAAAACATGCGTGCCATCGGCACGCGTGATACCGCCATTGAAAAGCGTCTGGCCGGATTATTGACGCAGGCGGGGTTTGATTTCCGCGTGCAGGATGCCGCGCTGGCGGGGCGACCGGATTTCGTCATCGACGCGTATCAGTGCATTATCTTTACCCACGGCTGTTTCTGGCATCATCACGACTGTTACCTGTTTAAAGTTCCGGCAACGCGCACTGATTTCTGGCTGGAGAAGATTGGCAAGAACGTTGCGCGCGACGCGCGTGATCTCACCACGCTTATCGCGCAGGGCTGGCGCGTGCTGATCGTCTGGGAGTGTGCGCTGAGAGGGCGGCTAAAACTGAACGATGCCGATCTGCGCGAACGGCTGGAAGAGTGGATCTGCGGCGGCGGACACACCGCGCAGATCGACACACAGGGGATCCACGCGCTTACGGTTTCTCCACCCCGCAAGGCGTAATCACGGGCTTCGCTGGCAGTAAATATTTGCCCAGCGTCACCAGCACGACGGCAAAAACAATCACCCCTAATGCTAACCACTCAACCGGAGAGAGCGTTTCCCCGCCGAGCCCGGTACCGAGCAGCACGGCCACGACCGGGTTGACGTAGGCATAGCTGGTGGCAACCGCCGGAGACACATTGCGGATCAGGAACATGTAGGCATTGATTGCAATGAGCGAACCAAACAGCGCCAGATACCCGACCGCCAGGAAGCCCGACAGATCCGGCATGGTCGTCAGCCTTTCCCCCGTCAGCATAGAGGCAATCAGAAGCACGATCCCCGCGGCAAGCATCTCAATCGCCCCCGCCATCATGCCGGTTGGCAGTTCGATACGCGAACCGTATACCGAACCAAACGCCCAGCTCATTGAGCCGATAAGAATAATGATCGCGCCCCACGGATTGCCGCTCAGATTACCGCCGCTGTTGAGCAGAATAATGCCCGCCAGGCCGATGCCAATCCCCAGCCATTCCAGCTTGCGGGTACGGATGCCAAAAAGACGGCTGAAGCAGAGGGTAAACAGCGGTACGGTGGCAACGACCACGGCGGCGATCCCCGACGGTACGTTCTGGTGCTCGGCAATGGTCACAAACCCATTCCCTACCGCCAATAGCAGCAGGCCAATCAGGGCGGCGTTGAGCATCGGGCGCAGCGGCGGTAGCTTATGACCGCGCAGCAGCAGAAAGGCCAGCAGCAACACGCCCGCCGAGAGGAAACGAATGCCCGCCATCATCAGCGGCGGCCAGCTTTCCACGCCGATGCGAATGACAAAGTAGGTCGAACCCCAGATGATATAAAGCGAAAAAAGTGCCCCGATGAGCGGTAGCAGTTGCCGGAAACGCATAATCCCTCACGACGAAATAAAAAGGTCGCTGATAGTAAACGCGAAAACTATCGTGCTGGCGAGCCCTTTAATTGTGTAGTTGATGTGAATTTTTTGTTGACGTGAGGTGCCTGTTTCCGCGTTTGCGCTTTTGCTCCATACTATTCACTTAATTACCAAAAAAAGAAGGATCACGATTTTGGCAGGAAGTAGCTTATTAACATTGCTGGATGATATTGCCACCTTACTGGATGATATTTCCGTGATGGGGAAACTGGCGGCGAAGAAAACCGCGGGTGTGCTGGGGGATGATTTATCGCTTAACGCTCAACAGGTGAGCGGTGTACGGGCTAACCGCGAACTGCCGGTGGTGTGGGGCGTGGCAAAAGGCTCGTTTCTGAATAAAGTGATCCTGGTGCCGCTGGCGCTGCTGATCAGTGCATTTATTCCCTGGGCTATCACGCCGTTGCTGATGATTGGCGGGGCATTTTTATGCTTTGAAGGCGTGGAGAAAGTCCTGCACTCCTTCAGCGCACGCAAGCATAACGACACGCCGGAGATGCGCCAGCAGCGTCTGGACGCGCTGGCAGCGCAGGATCCGAAAACCTTCGAGCGCGATAAAGTCAAAGGCGCCATTCGGACCGACTTTATTCTCTCGGCAGAGATCGTCGCCATTACGTTGGGCATTGTCTCCGATGCGCCGCTGCTCAATCAGGTGTTGATCCTCTCCGGCATCGCCATTCTGGTCACCGTCGGCGTGTACGGTCTGGTCGGATTGATCGTGAAGCTGGATGATATCGGCTACTGGCTGGAGGAGAAATCAAGCGCGGTGGCAAAAGGCATCGGTAAAAGCTTACTGACGCTGGCACCGTGGTTGATGAAGAGCTTGTCGGTGGTTGGCACCCTGGCGATGTTCCTGGTGGGGGGCGGTATTGTGGTCCACGGCATTGCTCCGCTGCACCATGCGATCGAACAGTTCTCCTCGGCGCAGGGGAGCGTGGTGGCCGCTATTCTGCCGACGCTGCTTAATCTTGTGCTGGGCTTTATCGTTGGCGCTATCGTGGTGGCGGCGGTGAAACTGGTCGAAAAAATGCGCGGTTCTGCGCACTAATTGTTACCTGTTGTGGTATGCAAAAAGACTATTCCTCGTCTAAATTGAAACAGTTTCACCCTGATACAGGAGGCAGGTATGGTCTTTTTGGTCAGTGATGAAGTTAAGCCTAAGAAAGGTGGCCCACGTATGATTGTCACAGGCTATTCTAGCGGAATGGTGGAGTGTCGGTGGCACGATGGCTATAGCATCAAGCGGGAAGCATTTCGTGAAGATGAGCTTCAGCCGGGCGACGGGCAGCACAAGCGGGACAAGGCTTAATCACATAACGCCCGGCTTTGCCGGGCGTTTTTATCTCATGTACCGGGTGTAAGGCAGTAATCAGGGAGTGTGTGTGCAGCGCGATACCTTTGTTGTAAAACAATATTTTCTGCAATGGCTGCATAAGCGTAGCAATCCGGGGTTAATCGTTAATCTCTGTTTTCTTGTCGTCCTTGTCTTTTCCACCCTCCTGACCTGGCGTGAGGTGGTGGTCCTGGAGGAGGCGTATATCTCCAGCCAGCGTAACCATCTCGAAACGGTCGCCACGTCGCTGGACCGTCAGCTGCAGTACAGCGTGGACAAAATGCTGTTTTTTCGCACCAGCATGCATGATGCCTTACAGACCCCCCTGGGGTTTGATGTCCTGCACGATGCGGTGTCTCGTTTTAGCGCCGTGCGGACGGATGAAACCTGGCAGCTGGCCGTTGATAAAAAACGCACCCTTCCCCTGAACGGCGTGTCGGATGCCTTCGTTGCAAAATCCACGCTCCTTAACCGTGATAGTGAGCGTATCAGCAATGAGATCTCTGCTGCCCTGGAAGTGGGGTATTTACTGCGCCTGGCCTCCTCGGGCGTGCAAAGTGAAGAGCGGATTATCTACGTTTCCCGCGCGGGGTTTTACCTGTCGACAGACACGCCTGATATGGCTGACGATATCAGCGCCCGCTATTACTTTCTGGTGACTCAACCCTGGTTTACCTTGCAGTCAGAACGCCACAATCGCGCGCGGGCGGTGCGCTGGTTTATTTCGTCGCCGTCGCCCTGGAGCAATGGGGAGCGCACGATAACGGCGAGCGTGCCCATCTATTTTGAGCATTACTGGTATGGCGTGGTAGCGATGGATTTCTCCATACACACCATGAAACGCCTGCTGACTGAGGCGACGCAGGACCGGACGGAGGGCGAGTATCAACTGTATGACACGCGTCTGAACATGATTGCCACGTCAGAAGCGGACGGCAGTCAGGTGAACCGCTTTGACGAGGTTGAAACGGCGCAAATTGCTCACGCGATTGAGCACGACACCCGAGGCGGTATACGCCTTGGAAGCCGTTTTATTAGCTGGGAGCGACTCGATCATTTTGACGGGGTGATCTTACGCGTTCATACGTTGCACGAAGGCGTACAGGGTGACTTTGGCAGCATCAGTATTGTGCTGGCCCTGCTGTGGGCGCTCTTTACCGCCATGCTGCTTGTTTCATGGCTGGTCATCCGCAGGATGGTCAGCAATATGTACACCCTGCAGCACTCCCTGCAGTGGCAGGCCTGGCACGATCCCCTCACGCGTCTGAATAACCGCGGCGCGCTGTTTGAGCGCGCAAAAGTGATTGCGGAGAACTGTCGACAACAGGGTCAGCCGTTTACGGTGATACAGATCGATCTTGACCATTTCAAATGCATTAATGACCAGTACGGGCATCAGGCGGGTGACAAAGTGCTGTCCCATGCCGCAGGGTTGATTGCCAGCGTGCTGCGCAAAAATGACGTTGCCGGGCGCGTGGGCGGGGAAGAGTTTTGCGTCGTCCTGCCGGGGAGCAGCCTGGAAGAGGGGAGAAGGGTCGCGGAGCGCATCCGGTCACGCATCAATAGCAGGGAGATCCTGGTGAAAAAGAGCACGACCGTTCGCATTAGCGCCTCCCTGGGCGTTGCCAGCGCGCAGGAAAAAGAGAACTATGTTTTTGAACAGCTGCAGTCTGCCGCGGACGACAGGCTGTATCAGGCCAAGCAGAGCGGGCGTAACCGGGTGTGCTGGAGCGATCAGGAGAAAAAGTGATCCATCCCTTCCCGCCAGCCTAAGGGACCGCTCTGCTGCGTGTGATAAGCCCGTTCAGGGCTATCATTCTGTAGCGTAATGCCCTGGCGGTTTATGCTTTTAATCACCACGGCGAAGTCGACGCTGTCCAGCAGCGGCGCATCGTTTGGGCCATCCCCCAGCCCCAGGGTGGTGGGGACACAATCTTCCTGCTCGCGGTACTGCGCAATCAGCCAGTTAACCGCCACGTCTTTACCGCAGCGTGCATCCAGAATGTGCCAGAAACGGGCCCCTTGTAAACATTTCAGACCCCTTTGCGCCAGCGCCTCTTCAAAGCGGACCATCGCGTCGTCGGTATCACGCCAGATGAGCGTGACAGAGGCGTCGTGTTTGCGTGCGAGCGCCGCACGGTAGCGCGTCAGCCCGGTCCATTCGCTGATGACGCGTTCGTTCACGTCATCAAACGTGACGAATTTAAAGCCTGCCTGCTCGCGGATTTGCTCAATAAGCGGATGAATTTCCCGATGCGTCATCCCTGTGATCTGGCGCTGCCCCATCTCCCAGCGCACATCAGGCTGAATGACCGCGCCGTTCTCAGCAATAAAAGGTAACCCCTCCAGGCCCAGATCCTGTTGGATATCCAGCATCTCTGCGGCACTCTTGCTGCTGCACAGAATCACCGGCACCTGATAATCCTGCAGTTTGTCCAGCCATGGCATCGCGGGTTGCCACTCGTAGGTATGAATGTCCAGAAGCGATCCATCCAGATCGGAAAAAACCAGCAGGGGACCCTGAAGTGAAAGCATGATGACTCCTGAAAGCGCACGCGCCTCTACCTAAGAATATTCTTAAAAAAATACTGAAGGGAAAACCGTCTTTATAAGACGCGATTCAGCCAAAGCCGCATTCACCGTGCGTTATTGCTCATAACAAAAATGATTATGTTAAAAATATTATATTCGCCGTAAGAATATATGCTTGTCAGACAAAATCGTTGGGGATAGTGTGGTTTGTACATCAGATTTCCTGGTGTAACGAATTTTCAAGTGCTTCTTGCATAAGCAAGTTTTGATCCCGGCCATCCCCATGACCGGGATTTTTTTCGCGCTATCGATTGGCTTCAGACACGCTAAAGTCGTGTATATCAAGCTCGAAGGCCTCCGCCAGTTCGCGGTAGGTATGGTAATCCCTCCCGTTCACCATCACCCTCTCGGAATCATCCTCTGCGCGACGTACTTCGGATTCACTGATCTCATTGATGGCGGCCAGCAGGGCATCGACATCCACTTCGACTTCGCGCTTGATGGTGTCGCTATACGCTTTGTTGGTCTTCATTACGGGGTACCTCATATAAACGTGTCCACGGTTAAGTATAGACCGCACACAAAAACGGCATTCGCATCCGTCAGCGATGTCAGCGCATGCGTTTTGTTCTACACTGGCTCAAAACCAGAGGAGGAATGTATGAAGGTCAACGATCGGGTTACCGTTAAAACGGACGGTGGGCCGCGCCGCCCGGGGGTAGTATTGGCAATTGAAGAGTTCAGTGAGGGGACAATGTACCTGGTATCACTGGAAGACTACCCGCTCGGCATCTGGTTTTTTAATGAACTGGGGCATCCGGACGGCATTTTTGTCGAAAAAGCGGAGTAACACAGCGTCGGGTGGCATTGCGGTTGCCCGACAACGCCCACATAAGCAAAAATCTCTGGCCTGGCCAGAGATCAAAGGTAGGGTGCAAAGGGGTTTAAGCCACTAACGCATGTTGACGAAAATCCCGTTCGTCACATTATCGGTCAAACGTACCACGTGATAGATCACTTGCTTATTATGCGTTTTAATTTTCCTTTTAATATTTCCTTTATGTGATGAAACGGTTTTTGCTTTAATATTCATCTGGTCAGAGATCTGAATAGTTCCTTGTCCTGCCATCCACATTCGCAGCATACTTGATTCAGTCCTGCTTAATGATAGGGTGGGTAAGTTAACCGCTCCTACATTTTTAACTTCTTTATTCAAATAATCACCCAGAATGTCATCCAGCGACTCGGGCTTAATCGACTTAGAACTGATCAATAAATTTTTACGGACCAACAAATACTCATCGAAATGGATATTCGCGATCGCCATAAAAACAATAAACAGAGTTTTTGGATGCTGATTAATGATTTGCTTAATGTGCTGACTGTTGGCTGGATCGTGAATGAAACAGTCCTCATTAATAAACACCACGCCTGGTTTTAGTTCGTCACAAGCGGCTGCGAGTTCGTCAACGGTGTGTGCATCGTTGATGTCTCTCTTTCTTACCCCTCTGCTTGCCAGGTACCCGGTTAACCCTAGCCGGGTGTAGCTGCATAAATCCATAATGATCGTTGACATGGCATACCCTCACTCAATGCGTAACGATAATTCACCATCTGCCTGAGAGCTCAAAACAGCCATACGGGATGGAAAAAAATAATAAACCTGTGAGCATGACAAAGACTTTCAGGCGGACTCACTATCCCGTAAAGTTACGTATAATTTGCCAGGAATCTTCTTAAAGTAAAGTAAATATTAAGTATTGTGAGGTGGTTAGAAACAATTAAACCCCGTCAGATATATCCTGGAAGATGTTTTTCATGTTTTATTTTAGGAATATCCTCAGAAAGACAATATCAATCGTGAGGACTATTATTTACGTGGCAGCTCGCTGACAATATCTGCTAACAGATTGAATATCTCGCCGAATAAGTGTTCACAGAAGGGGGCGATAAGGGGCATCAGTAATGACATTAATAAAATTCCGACCGTCAACGTCAGCGGAAAACCGATCACAAAGATGGAGAGCTGCGGTGCCATGCGGTTCAACAGACCTAATGCCAGGTTGACGGTCAGGAGCAGGGTGATAATCGGCAACGCCAGCATCAGGCCGTTGAGGAAGATCAGCCCCGCCGCGCGGGTGAGCGCGAGAAAGGCATTGCTGTTGACCGGGTTTTCACCAATCGGCAGCGTATGAAAAGTATCCACCAGCATGGAGATAAGCCACAGATGACCGTTAAACGACAGGAACAGCAGCATGGCGAGCAGATCGATAATGCGCGCCAGCACCGGCATATTGAGGTGGCTGCCGGGGTCAACAAACGTGGCGAACGATAAGCCCATCTGCAGGCCAATCAGCTCCCCGGCCGTGCGAACGGCGGCAAAGGCGAGCTGCATGGTAAAGCCTACGGCAACGCCAATCATCACCTGCTGTAATGCCACCCACACCGCATTCGCCGAGAAGATCGGAATATCCACCGGGGGAAGGGAAGGGGCGACGATGATGGTGATGATAATGCCCAGCCCCACTTTGACACGCTTGGGGATCGATTTCTCGCTGAAAATCGGGGCGGTGGTAATCAGCGCCAGAATGCGCAGCATCGGCCAGAAATAGACGCCGAGCCACTGAACCCACTGGTCGCTGGTGAAGTGCAGCATCGTCAGGTCAGCCGATGATGTACGGCAGATTGGTAAACAGGTTGCGCATATAGTCCAGCAACAGGTTCAGCATCCACGGTCCGGCCACGATAATCGCCACAAATACGGCGATGATTTTCGGAATGAAGGACAGCGTCATTTCGTTAATCTGCGTGGCGGCCTGCAGAATACTGATAATCAGACCGGTAACCAGCGCGACAAGCAGCAGGGGAGCGGCAACGGCAATGGCGATTTTCATCGCTTCCGTGCCCATCATCATGACCGATTCGGGTGTCATTGCCGTTCCTTAACTGTAGAAACTCTGCGCCAGCGAACTGACCAGCAGCTGCCAGCCATCGACCAGTACAAAGAGCATGATCTTAAAGGGCAGGGCAATGGTTGCGGGCGGCACCATCATCATCCCGAGCGCCATCAGGACGCTGGCGATCACCAGGTCGATAATCAGGAACGGAATAAAGATGGTAAAGCCAATCTGAAACGCCGTTTTCAGCTCGCTGGTGACGTAGGCTGGCAGCAAAACGCGCATGGGTACCGCTTCCGGCCCCTGCAATTCGCCGGTATTGGACAAGCGAACAAAGAGTGCCAGATCCGCCTCGCGCGTCTGGCGCAGCATAAATTCCCGCAGCGGCTGTGCGCCTTTATCCAGCGCCTCCTGCATGGAGATTTTATCTTCGCTGAACGGCTGGTACGCGTCG
This sequence comes from Enterobacter kobei, assembly GCF_001729765.1. Classification (NCBI taxonomy): domain Bacteria; kingdom Pseudomonadati; phylum Pseudomonadota; class Gammaproteobacteria; order Enterobacterales; family Enterobacteriaceae; genus Enterobacter; species Enterobacter kobei. The sequence goes on along the minus strand of NZ_CP017181.1, from coordinate 2,949,968 downwards.
GTATAAATCTTATCGATGACCGGCGACATAATGAAAAAGGTCAAAAACAGCGCCAGCCCCAGCAGCACCTGGTTTGGCGGCGCGGAAGGGGTACCGAGCGCGTTTCGCAGCAGACCAAAGACGATAATGATGCGGGTGAAGCTGGTCATCATCAGCAGGATGGCCGGGATAAAGGTCAGCGAGGTGATGAATACCAGCGTCTGCACCGGGAGCGACCAGCTCTGACCGCCACCGGCAATGGGCGTTGAGACCAGACCGGGCAGTTGCGCATAAACCGCGGGAGCAAACAGGCCAATGCCCGCAAGCGTAAGGGATAACAAACGGCGCATCAGGATCTCCCGGAACGCTTAAGCAAACTCTTCATGACGGACTGAAAATCCGCAGGGGCTTGTGCGCGCTCCTCCACCGTGACAGGGGCGGGCGGCAGTTTATGTAATACGTTGATGTTCGAGGCGGTGACACCCAAAACCAGACGCGCATCGTCCACCTCGACGATAACCACGCGTTCACGCGGCCCCAGCGTGGTGCTGGCGCTCACCTTCAGGCCACGGGTACCGGCGGTTTTACCCGCCAGACCAAAACGCTTCGCCAGCCAGGCGGCGATAAGAATAAAGGCAATAATACCGAACAACGCCCCGCTCACCTGGAGCAGCGGGGAACCGGGAACGGCAGACGGTTGCGATAGTGTTGCCTGGGTTTTCATACTTATCGGCTCAGACGACGCATACGTTCAGATGGGGTGATGATGTCCGTGATACGCACGCCGTATTTATCGGCAACCACCACCACTTCACCCTGGGCAATCAGATAACCGTTGATCAGAATATCCAGCGGCTCACCCGCCAGACCGTCAAGGGCCACGACGGAACCCTGCGTCAGGCGCAGCAGCTCTTTAATGGTCATCCGGGTGCGTCCCAGTTCAACGGTCAGCTTGACCGGGATGTCCATAATCAGGTCGATATCCTGCAGCGTGCCGCTGACGTCACCGCCGCCGAGTTGCTGGAATACCGCATCCGCTGCGCTTTTCGTTGGGGTCGCTTTTTGTTCGTTTAACGCGTCAGCCCACAGATCGTCCAGTGCTCCGCTGTTTTCATCGGACGGATTGTTCATGTCACTCATTTGGGCTGTTCCTCATTCAGCGAATTCAAAATCGGGTTGATCAAGTGCTCAACGCGTAACGCATACTGACCGTTAATCGTGCCGTACTGGCTTGTCAGCACGGGGACACCATCCACATGGGCAATAATGCGGTCGGGTTTGTCTATCGGCAAAACGTCGCCGGGTTGTAATTTCAGGATCTGGGATAACCGCATTGAGATGTCGGCAAAGTTAGCCACCAGCTCAAGCTGTGAGTGCTGGACCTGGCGAACCAGGTTTTCACGCCAGTTCTGATCTTCGTTGCGTGAGTTTTCCAGCGGCGGGTTAACCAGCAGCTCGCGCAGCGGTTCAATCATGCTGAACGGCAGACAGATATTGAACTCGCCGGTCAGGTTACCGATCTCAACGTGGAACGGCGTGTTGACGACGATATCGTTCGGGGAGGTGGTGATATTGGTAAACTTCACCTGCATCTCGGAACGAACGTATTCCACTTCCAGCGGGTTAATCGCTTTCCACGCGTCGCTGTAGGACTCCAGCGCCAGCTTCAGCATGCGGTTGATGACGCGCTGTTCGGTGTGGGTGAATTCACGACCTTCTACTTTGGTCGGGAAACGCCCGTCGCCGCCGAACAGGTTATCCACCGCAATGAACACCAGGCTTGGCGAAAACACGACCAGACCGGTGCCGCGCAGCGGCTTCAGATGAATCAGGTTAAGGTTGGTTGGCACCGGCAGGTTGCGGGCAAACTCGTGATACGGCTGAATGCGGATCGCACCGACCGTGATATCCGGGCTACGACGCAACAGGTTGAACAGCCCCATACGGAACTGACGTGCAAAACGTTCGTTAATGATCTCCAGAGCCTGCAGACGTTCACGAACTACGCGGCGCTGGGTATTCGGATCATAGGGACGAATATTGTCGTCACCCGTTAGGCCCGGTTGCGGATCATCGTTTTTATCGCTGTCGCCGTTGAGCAGCGCATCGATTTCTGCCTGAGAAAGAATACTGTCGCCCATGTCGTTACCGCAGAATGAAGGCTGTATACAGAACGTCAGTGACTTCCTGCTTAGGTTGGCCGTTTACCAGCGGGGTGGCCAGCGTCTCTTTGATGGCGTCGACCAGCTTTTGCTTACCCACGTCGGTGGCCAGCGCGGAGGCGTCCTGACGAGAGAACAGCAGAAGAAGACGGCTACGCACTTCCGGAAGATAATCATTCAGGCGCGCGCGGGTGGCTTCATCCTTCAGGCGCAGCGTAATACCGACATACAGCACACGATCCGCATCACCGAGGTTAACGGTGAAGGTGTCCAGAGGGAAAAAGACCGGCGCCGGCGGCGGTGCGGGTTCGGCTTTGGCGGCAGCGGTTGAAGGTTCCTGCTGCATACGCCAGTAACTATAGCCCGCGGTAGCGCAGGCGGCGAGCGTGATCAACACCAGCAGCGGGATCCAGATGGAACGCTTACTTTTTTTGGTGATAGCGGAGTCTGTCATCTGATACGAGCTTCCTGTTTCGGTACAGCTTAATAAGGTGATTATCCCGTGTCCTGCCGTCGTCAAAGCGTGGAAAAGACGGGGATAATCACGCTACCTCTGGCGTTTAGGCGAAGATGTCTACGGCGCTGTTACCGCGCGCCGCGGATTGCAGGGCGGCAGGGGTGGGCAGTAGCTCCTCGCTCTCTTCATTAAATCCGCCGTTGTGACCGGAACGTGAAGCCTGATGCTGCTGCGATGAGGATTGCTGTTGCCCGGCAAAGCTTTCGCTGCTGACGCTGCTCTGAGAGAGCTGAATACCGTTCTCTGCCAGTGACGTCCGCAGGACAGGCAGTGCCGCTTCCAGCGCCGCGCGCACGTGGCTGTGTGCCGAGACCATCTGCAGCTGCGCCTGGTTATCATCCAGTTTAAGCGAGATTTGCACCTGGCCCAGATCTTCCGGGTGCAGGCGCAGCTCCGCAGTCTGTTGCCCCTGCTTAGTGAACAGCGTGATGTGCTGGCTCAGGGACTGCTGCCATTCGTGAGTACCCAGCGGCTGGCTTAACACCGGCGCGGTGGCAACGGTAGCGGCAGGCTGGCTGGTAGCATGACTGGACATGATCGGCGCCAGGGTAGCCGTGGGTGAGGATGATGAAGAGGAACTGGCGAATTCCTGCTTCTCTGCCGCAGCGGCCACGACCGGAGTGACTGGCGCATTGGCGGAGAGATCCGGGTCGTTGTTTTTCGCCTGACTCTGATAAGGTGCGGAAAGCTGCGCTTTATCGTGGTCTCCCGCTACCGCGTTCAGGGGGGAGTGGCCCGCTGCGTTTGGCGAAAGCGTCGCTGAACTCAACGTTGAGGTTGCGGAAACGCCGTTACTGCCCGCCGCGTGAGGCGTGCTGGTCTGCTGGTGCGGCAGCATTGCCATCAGCGCGCTTAATCCGGCCAGCTCTTCTTCGCTCAGTTCGCTTTTGCTGTCATCCTTGCTGTTGGCCGCATTGAGCGTTTTCAGGGCATCGCCCTTTGACAGCGGCACCAGCCCGGAAATCAGGGTTTCAGGCGTGGCAAGCTGCGCCGTTTCATCGCCACTCAGGGCTGGCTGACGCGCGAGCAGGTCGGCAATTTTGGCCTGCAGCGCGGTATCGCCTTTGGCGTCCTGAGCGACTTTTGACAGCTTACTGCCAGCGGCTTTCAGGTCAGCCAGGGTCAGCGGCGCATCTTTGCCCTTGCCCGTCGCGTCCGTCAGGGCACCCGTTAGCAGGGAGAGAAAGTCTTGCGCACCGTCGGTGCCTTTCCCTGTTTGCATCCCGCCCGACAGGTCGCTGTCGCTCATCAGCAGTTGTTGCAGTGTGATCATTCCGGTTTCCTCATTGATGCGCGCTGGGCAAACTCATCCATTTTTTTCTGATCCAGACGGTTTTCCGCCAGGGTCGCGGCTGCGATCTGCCGGTCCTGTAAGGTTTGCCAGGCCTGCAGCCGCTGTTTTTTCTCACGCCAGAAATTCAGCGCGGTATCGACTTTTTGGGTCCACTGGTTAAGCTGCTGGCGGTGCTGCTCTATCGCCTTCTCCAGCGTCTGGATAAACTGCTGATAGTTAATCCACCGCTGGCTTCCAATGCCCTGGGTCATATCGGTATTGAGGTTGGTGCGATACTCATGCTGATAGTCGATTAACATCTTCAACTGTTCTTCAGCCTGCTGGCACCCGCGTCGCATTGCGCCAAGCTGCAATGCGGCATCATCAACTTCTTTTTCAGCCAGATCTTTCAGCGTTGATAACGCGCTGTTTTGCGCCATGACCTTCGCCCTCCACCTGTGTTACACCTGCGGGAAAATCAGCTCCAGAGCCTGGATTGAATCTTCCCAGTCGGCACGTTCAAAAATGCCCTGTTGTAAAAACGCCTCCAGCTGCGGCCACAGGCTAATCGCTTTGTCGAGCATAGGATCGCTGCCTTTGGCATACGCCCCCACGCTGACCAGATCGCGGTTGCGCTGGAAGCTGGAGAGGAGTTGTTTAAAGTTACGCACGCGGGCGTAATGCTTCTCGGTGATCAGCGCCGTCATTGCGCGGCTGATGGATGCTTCAATATCAATCGCCGGGTAGTGTCCGGCTTCAGCCAGACGACGCGATAACACAATATGACCGTCGAGAATGGCGCGCGCGGAGTCGGCAATCGGGTCCTGCTGGTCATCGCCTTCGGTCAGTACCGTATAAAATGCAGTGATGGATCCGCCGCCGCTGATGCCGTTCCCTGCGCGTTCAACCAGCGCAGGAAGTTTGGCAAAGACCGAAGGCGGGTAGCCTTTGGTGGCCGGTGGCTCACCGATAGCCAGCGCAATTTCACGCTGTGCCATCGCGTAGCGGGTGAGGGAGTCCATGATCAGCAGCACGTGCTTGCCGCGGTCGCGGAAATCTTCGGCAATACGGGTGGCGTAGGCGGCACCCTGCATACGCAGCAGGGGGGACACATCCGCCGGGGCGGCGATTACCACTGAACGGGCCCGGCCTTCCGCACCCAGAATGTTTTCGATGAAATCTTTGACTTCACGGCCACGCTCACCGATCAGCCCAACGACGATCACGTCGGCCTGGGTATAACGCGCCATCATGCCGAGCAGGACCGATTTACCCACGCCGGAGCCGGCGAACAGACCCATACGTTGTCCGCGTCCTACCGTGAGCAGGGCGTTAATCGGCCGTACGCCGGTATCCAGCACATGCTCGATAGGGGTACGCTGCAGGGGGTTAAACGGCTGGGTGATCAACGCCCCGGTTTCGGTGGTGTCCGGCGCAGGCAGGCCATCCAGCGGTTTCCCGCTGCCGTCGAGCACGCGGCCGAGCAGGGCCGGACCAAGCGGCAGCTGTTTCCCGCTTTGCAGGCCGTCGCCGCTGATGTTTTTCGCGTAGACGCGGGCGCCGGGGAGAATACCTTCCACCTCTTCAAGCGGCATCAGGAACAGTCGCTGACCGTTAAACCCAACCACTTCGCTTTCGACTTCACGCGTTTCCTGACCATCCTGACGCTCAATCACACAGGTTGCGCCCAGCGGAAGCTGCAGGCCGGTGGCTTCCAGTACCAGACCGGTCGCGCGCGTCAGTCGTCCATAACGACGAACGGATGGCAGTTGCGCCATCTTCGTCTCAAAGTTGTCGAGCGTGTTGAGCCAGCGGGTGAGGCGTGCGGTCATCAGACGACTCCCGGTGCCGCCAGGCGGCACAGTTCCTGCCAGCGAGTGGCGACGCTGGCATCCAGGTCACCTTCGTCGGCAGAGACTTTGCAGCCGCCGTGGTGTAACGACGGATCGCCGCGCAAACGCCAGCCGTGCAGGCTGAGGGTTGCCCCCAGACTCTCTTCAATGCGCTGCAGATCGTCCGGGTGAACGCGCAGCTGCGGTTTGCCGCTGAACAGCGGCTCCTGCTGCAGAAGCCCCTGAATCTGTTTGATCAGCGCCGTGTTATCCACCACAGGCGTCTGGCCAATGACCTGACGCGCAGCTTCCAGCGCCATCTGCATCAGACGGGACGCAATCACGCTGTCCAGCGCGTCCAGCGTGTGCTGGAACTCGCTGACCAGCTGCTGCATGCGGGCGTGGATCGGCGCCTGCTGCTGACGCGCCTGGTCGATACCGTGCTCTAATCCTTTCGCCAGACCTTCCTGATAGCCCAGATCGTGACCTTTCTGGCGGCCTTCATTCAGACCGGCAGTGTAGCCCTGCTCATGCGCCTGCATTTGCAGCTGCGCCAGCATCTGCGCTTGCTTCTCCTCCTCGCTCAGCTCGGGCTGCCCGACGTCGGCGTCAGGCTCTGCGGGTGAGACCTTCGCGGGCGTGAATTCAGAAAGGGGAGGGGCCAGATCGTCTGGCGTCCAGCGCTTCCACGACAGCTCATTAGACATAGGTGTCGTCTCCGCTGCCAATCACCATCTCGCCGGTTTCCGCCAGACGACGAACAATAAGCAGGATGGCTTTCTGTTCGTTCTCCACCTGAGACAGACGAACCGGACCGCGGTTGGCAAGGTCGTCGCGCAGGATATCCGCCGCACGCTGAGACATGTTGCGCAGGAACTTCTCGCGCAGCGGCTGTTCGGCACCTTTGAGGGCGATAAGCAGCGATTCGGAGTCCACTTCCTGGAGCAGGCGCTGGATGCTGCGATCGTCCACTTCGACCAGGTTTTCGAACAGGAACATCTCGTCGATAATTTTCTGTGCCAGCTCGCCGTCGAATTCGCGAACCGCGGTAATAACCGCTTCTTCCTGCTGCGTTTTCATCAGGTTGATGATTTCCGCCGCCGTTCTCACGCCGCCCATTTTGCTGCGCTTGAGGTTCTGACCGTCGAGCAGGTTGTTCAGTACTTCGGTCAGCTCCGCCAGCGCGGCCGGCTGGACGCCACCGAAGGTTGCGATACGCAGCATCACATCGTGACGCAGACGCTCTTCGAACAGGGCCAGAATATCGGCTGCCTGACCCCGTTTGAGGTGGACAAGGATGGTGGCGATAATCTGCGGGTGCTCGTCGCGAATAAGGTCGGCGGCACTCTGCGGCTCCATAAAGTTAAGCGTTTCGATCCCGCTGGCGGTATCGCGCGTTTCCAGAATGTCTTCCAGCAAGCTGGCGGCACGCTCTTCGCCCAGCGCCTTGACCAGGACGGAGCGCAGGTAGTCGTTGGCGTTGACGTTGAGCGCGGCAAACTGTTCGGCTTCCTGCTCAAATTCCGACAGCACTTCGGTCAGCTGTTTATTGGAGATCTGACGCACGTTGGCCATGGCCGCACTGAGGATTTGCACTTCCCGCTGGGAGAGGTGCTTAAACACCTCTGCCGCGCGGTCTTCGCCAATGGTCATCAGCAGGATGACGCTTTTATCGGTGCCTGTAAGCGTATTACTCATGTTCGTTACCCATCCACTGGCGGATGACCAGCGCCACGACGCGCGGATCGTTATCTGACATTTCGCGAATGCGCTGGCTCATCACTTCGGCGCCCATGCGCTGGTTAGCCCGACGCTGCTGCATCTGCTCATCTTTGCTGAGGCGAACTTCAACCGCTTCTTCCGTTTCCTGACGCGTAGACATCTGTTCGCGAGCGGCTTTTTCTGCTTCAGCACGACGCTGGAGTTGTGGACGAACGCCCTTACGCCACAGCAGCCACGCGACAATCAGCACCAGCAGCCAGCGTCCTGCGGACATCAGCTGGTCGATAAACGCCTGTTGTTGCCAGAACGGCAGTTCACCGCCGGTCTCTTCAACCGCGTTGAACGGCGAGTTCACCACGTTAAGGGTGTCGCCACGCTTCTCGGAGTAGCCCATCGCTTCGCGGGTCAGGTTTTCAATCTGCTTCATCTGCTCAGCGGTTAACGGCAACGGTTTGCCATCCGCCAGCGTTTTGTAGTTCACCACCACCGCAACAGAGAGACGCTGAATATCGCCCACGTTGAGTTTAGTGTGGCGGATCGTCCGATCCACTTCGTAGTTCGTGGTTTCGTTACGGCTAGTGGTGCGTGGACCGGCGTTACTGGTCGTTGAGGTGGTCTGCTGATTATTTTGCTGACCGTTCTGCTGATTGGCCGGCGGCGTGGAAATCGGTGCCGTGTTTGCCGGAGCAGGCTGGTTAGAGAGCGCACCCGGCACGCCGCCAGGGTAGGCGCCGCCTACCTGTTCGCTGGAGTTGATCTGACGCGAGCGCATCACCGCCTGAGCCGGATCGCCGTTCGGGCTGTATTGCTCTTCGGTTTGTTCTTTATTAGAGAAGTCAATCTGCGCGGTCACCTGCGCATGCACGTTGCTGTTACCGACAACCGGGCCGAGGATCGCTTCAATGCGACGCTGGAGACGGTTTTCTACGTCTGCGGCATATTTCAGCTGCGCGTCGTTCAGGTCACGCCCGGCGGTATTGGATTGGGTCAGCAGGTGTCCGCTTTGATCGACCACCGTCACGTTACCCGGTGGCAGACCGGCGACGGCGCTGGAGACGAGATGCGTCACCGCGCTGATTTGCCCTTCGTCCAGCGCGCGGCCAGGTTCGAGGTTCACGGTCACGGAAGCTGAAGGGGATTTCTGTTCACGAACAAATAAAGAAGGCTTAGGCATCGCCAGATGCACACGGGCACTCTTCACCGGGCCTAACGTTTCAATGGTGCGGGCCAGCTCACCTTCCAGCGCACGCTGGTAGTTCACCTGCTCGCTGAACTGGCTGATACCGAACTTTTCCTGATCCAGCAGTTCAAAACCGACCGCACCGCCCTTCGGCAGGCCCTGCTGGGCCAGACGCAGACGCAGCTCGTGGACCTTATCAGCAGGCACCTCAAGGGCACCGCCGTTATCGGCAAAGCGATAAGGGATGTTCATCTGGGTAAGCTGGGTGACGATGGCACCGCCATCCTGATCGGAAAGGTTGCTATAGAGCGTGCGGTAATCAGGGCTTTTTGCCCATAAAACCATCGCTACAAGGATGGCAATAGCGGCAGCGCCTGCCACGATCAACGGGATTTTAGGATTCGCGCGAAGGCGGTTCATCCACTCGAGTGATTTATTTTGCGGCGCTGTCGATGCTGTTGCACTCATTGCGCACCTCTTAAATCCTGGTGGTTTACGTTATTCGTGTAGAGAAACAAAACTGACTCCCGGGTCGGCAAACACGACAAAAGTTCCATATTGATGGCCCTGCCATTATTTGATGATTCCGGATTTTCTATGCGTCAAATAACCTGGTTTTTTCACGCTATTTACCGCCATTATCTTATTGACAAGCTGTTAGTCTTGACCGCGTAAAAAACCATCCAGGGGAGAGTCATGGCTATACAGGGCATTGAAGGGGTAATCAGTCAGTTGCAGGCAACGGCGATGACGGCCCGTAATCAGAATGTGGCAGAACAACAGCCGACCATCAGCTTTGCGGGGCAACTGCATGCCGCTCTTGACCGTATCAGCGATACCCAGACCGCGGCGCGTACCCAGGCGGAGAAATTCACCCTCGGTGAGCCGGGCGTGGCGCTGAATGACGTGATGGCCGATTTGCAGAAAGCCACGGTTTCCCTGCAGATGGGAATTCAGGTGCGGAATAAACTGGTGTCGGCTTATCAGGAAGTGATGGGCATGCAGGTTTAGGTTGTCTAACCTAATGATATTTATAATTAATAACCATCCGATCCCACTGCGTGGGGCATGGATGGGGCAAACTCACTCAATTTCTGGTTGAGGATGAGTATCTGGTCCTGGTTATTTTCAGCCATCCAGGATCCGTACACCCGGTAAACCATTTGCGCGTCGGTGTGACCCATTTGCTTCGCGATGAAGTTCGGGTTAGCACCGGCAGCCAACGACCAGCATGCATACGTGTGTCGGGACTGGTATGCTCTGCGATAGCGAATCCCGGCGCGTCGCATTGCTGCCTCCCACGACTGGTTAATCGACCCCACTGCGTAATGATGCCCGGCACGGCCATTACGTGATGCGATCTGCGGGTTGAACACGAACGTGCACGGATGCACATCAGTACGGCCATACTCGCGCAGTTTCACCTCAACCTGATACTGCTTACCCAGGCGTGTTAGTTCAGCCTGGCTCTTCAGCACGTCGATTGCCGGCTGAATGAGGTTGATGATGCGGTCCGTTCCGGCCTCCGTTTTTGGAAGGGTGAACTCCTTCGTTAACGTGTGGTTTCGGCGGATCATCATCGTACCCGCTTTCAGGTCTATATCTTCCCAGGCCAGCGACACAAGTTCTCCGTGGCGCACGCCGGTGTACACGGCCAGCGACCACATGTTTTTCAGCTGCTGGTGGGCGCAGGCGTTAATCATCCTGACAAACTCCTCGCGAGTCAGCGGGTCAGGCTCGCAACGTGAACGCTTAAGCATGGCTATGCCGGTGAACGGGTTCACCCTGACATACCCGCTGTCAGCGGCAAACTTAAACATCCCGCCCATGATCTTCATGTAGTTGTTGACCGTTCTGACGGAGCGGCCTTTAACCGGCGTTTTTTGCCCGGCCTTCAAAGTGTGATAACCGGTCAGCAATTCCTTCCTGATAAATAGCAGGTCTTCCTGCGTCACCACAGATACCAGCCTGTCACCGCCGATCCTTGGCACCATGTTGCGCACTATATCTGGTTCGTTCGCGAGGTCGGCGAAGAGTTCCACATCATCGACTACTACGAAAACTCAGGCGAGGGCCTGCGGCATTACATGAAGGTGCTGAAAGACCGGGGCTACACCTACGGTGAGCACTGGGGGCCACACGATATCGATAACAGAGAGTTCGGTAGCGATGCCAAATCACGCCGTGAGCTTGCTCGTGAAGGTTACGAAATCGACGGGCAGAAATACTCGCTGCGTTTCCAGGTTGTGCCGAAAGTCTCGGTCGATACCGGCATTGAGTCAGTCCGTGAAATACTCCCTTCGTGTGTTTTTGCGGAAGAAAGATGCGCAGAGGGGATCTCTCACCTTGAGGGTTATCGCAAGGAATGGGATGACAAGCGCGGCTGCTGGAAAGATAAACCACTTCATGACAAAACCTCTCACGGCTCTGATGGATTCCGCTATTTCGCAGTCGTGAAGACAAACCGCCGCAAACCAACCGGCAAAGTCACCAACCTACGGATCTAACCCCATGCCTGATATTTCAACCCCCAATCTGGACTATGGGAACATGGTCGAGGCGTGGGATATCAACGATGCCCTGATGGGCGGCACGCTTTATATGCGCCAGCTGGGCGAGTCCTATCTCCCTCGCTGGCCCAAGGAAGACAAAGAGGATTACAAAAAACGCCTCGCCGTGGCCACGCTTCTGCCAGCCTACGAAGAGACCATTAAGCAGAACATCGGACGTGTATTCGCCGAGCCGATTAAGCTGGCCGAGAATGTTCCTGATCAACTGCGCGAGTATGCGAAAAACTTCGACCTTGAAGGGACGCGCCTGGACGTATGGGCACAGGCATTCTTCGGCCTTGCGATGCAGTATGGCCTCTCCCACGCGCTGGTGGATTATCCCAGGGTGGACACCGAAAAGGTGAAAACCAAAGCTGAAGAGAAAGCTACCGGCGCGCGCCCCTATGTCACCATGCTCAATCCACGCCAGGTAATTGGCTGGAAGTCGAAAATTGTGGACGGCAAAGTGGTGCTGACTGCGCTGCGTATCAAAGAGGTTGTGGTCGAAGACGGCGACGACTTCGGCCAGACCAAGGTCGAGCAAATCCGGTACCTGACACCCGGAAAGGTGGAAATTTACCGCAAGGCCAAAAATGCTGACGGTGCCGCGAACTGGGCGCTATTCGAGGAGTGGCAGACATCCCGCCAGGATATCACTCTGGTCACGCTCTACACGAAGCGCACCGGCTTTATGTGCGGCTCACCGCCTCTGCTCAATATGGCGCTGCTGAACGTTAAGCACTGGCAGAGTCAGAGCGAGCAGGACAACATTCTGCACGTCGCCAGGGTGCCGTTGCTCACGGTGTTCGGGCTGGAGGAGGGGCAAGAGCTGATAATTGGCTCGTCTTCAGCTACGTCGTTCACTGATCGGCAAAAGCAGGGTCTGGAATACGTCGAGCATACAGGCTCCTCCATCGGTGCTGGTAAAGAGTCGCTGGCAGAACTTGTGGAGCAGATGCGCCAGGCTGGTGCGAAGCTGCTGCGTACGGAAAACACCTCTACCAAATCGGTAGACCAGACCTCCGAAGAGAAAATGCAGGAGCAGTCACCGCTCTACACCATGGCTACCAGCCTTGAAGATGCGATCGACAACATTCTGCAAATCATGGCCGAGTACATCGGCGAGAAAGATGGTGGCAACGTTGATGTTCGCACTGAGCTGGATGTCGAATCGACCGTATTCAATCCGTCCGCCGCGCTTGCCATCCAGGCACTGCGCCAGGGTGGTGATATCCGTCGAGCTGATGCGATTAAATCGCTACAGAAGTTGAACATTATTGATGCCGATGCGGATCCTGATGTGGTTCTGAGCGAACTGCTGGCTGAATCATCGTCTCTGGATACCAGAACGTTACCGGGCCAGAAATCACTGGCGAAGAAAGGGGCTAACAGCGATATAAGCAGCCTAAGCGGCCTGACTACCGCGCTCAGTATCAGCCAGGGCGGAACAGGTGCAAAGAATGCTGCTGACGCTCGCAAAAACCTCGATTTGGGAAGTGCCGCCACCAAAGATGTTGGCCCCAATACTGGTAATGTCTTAGGAGTTGGATACTTTGGTTTCGGAACTCCAGGTGTTAACGTTTTAGGAAGTACCGAATCAGGGTTTTATGGTATTGACGGCTCTGGTACTTCCTGGGCGCCGCAAGCAGGATCTGGAATTGTATGCGGGTATGACCTAACTCGCCGACAGCAAATATTTACAGGAATTTCCGGCAATCTTTTTGTCAGGAACCTGGCTAGTGCTGCTATGAATACAGCTTCGTCCACCATTCCATGGACACAGATGCAGTCTGTTGGAACATCAGATATTAATTTTAAACACGTCAACGGCGATCTCGATGTTGCTGATTCTCTTGAAAACATCTGTCAAATGGAGTTTAAGCGATTCTACTATCTTGATGATGATGAGCAGACAGAGCGCCGTGGCGTAATTGCTCAGCAGATCGAACAAATCGACAAGGAATATGTTCACTCTGCTGAGGGCGTAGGGAAAATGACGCTTGACCTTAACCCACTGATGATGGATGCCCTTGCAGCCATAAAGGCACTTAACGCAAAGGTAGCAGAACTTAGTAAACAGGTTGATGAGCTAAAACAGGGTGGAGCTTGATATACCTGAAGACAGCATATTGAAACGGCTTCGCTAAGAAAACCGCCGTCCGACTTAAGAAAGAACGGGCGGCGGATGGTTGCTCAGTGTTCATGCCCGAGCAAACGTGGGGAATATTAACCGAGTAAAATCTAAAGGCCAACCTGGCGAACTATCAGGAACTCAGCCAAATGTGCTTTCTAGGCTCTGTAAACAAAGAACTCGGCTTGGGGGCCGGGTAGTTGTCTGACTGAGTGATGGGTTAATCTATATCATGACTCTCTTCTATTTTCATAAGAGGATGTACTTTATCAAGTAACTCTAAGAAGCCCTCATATGTATCGCTGGCTTGCATCAGCGTTGTAACTCCTGTGAGCCTCTTCTGGAGAAGGCTGTATCCTGTTCCATTGGTTAAAAATTGATGCATTTTTGCCCCGATTTTTTGGTTTTTGCTCTTTCTTCTTTTAATGCGCTTCTGAGCTCAGGTGCCATACGGTCATAAGTTATATTGTTTACAAGATGCCCTAAGTATTGTGGCTTGAGCATATTGGCTTTGAACGGAACACCTCTCAATCGGCACAACTGCTCAAAAAACTCTGGTGGGTAATTAAAACAACGCCAAGCTTTCACAATATCCCATGTAGCGTTGATCTTCTCACATCCGTTGATGGTGCGAGCGCGCATAACCTGAATACCTCTCTTTCCTATGAGGCTGGAAGGGTATTGGAGCAAAACAAGGTATGGAAAATACCTATTTTCCGGTGCTACTTATACAAGTAGCATATAAATACATTCCCCCTCCCCAGTATCTGGAGGGGGGGGGCTTTCAAAAGCTATTTACACTCTGTCTTCGTGAAATCAAATACAACAGTTGAGCTTTTTTTATCAACTAAAATGTTATAGTTGTTAGAGTTTCTGATATTTTCAAATGTACATAAACTCGATTTAAGCGACATGTGATAATCAAAGCTTTGAAATTTTTTATCCAAATCGAAATGCATCATTTGGGTATGGCCCCACACCCATTGATTATTTATTGTCGGCTGTATAAGTTTTGAAATTATTGGGTATTTTTTTGCTGCCATCCTAACTTCTGGTGACAACGACACTCCACCTTTGAAAGCAATAAATTCATAACTGCTCAAGCCAAGGCTGTTTAAGTCAGACATCATTAATTGAATTATCGCATTCTCATACTTTTCTTGATTGTTAAGTGAGTTCGCGTAAGCATAGGCAATCCCTAAAGAGTATAGGGCGTAGACTGTAAATAAAATACCGCATAATGATTTGTAAAGCTTTGTGCGAGAGAAGGCCCAGGTGGAAAGAACCGCAAAGAAGAAACACGCAGTTCCAAATGCCATTAGAACCCTGGGAGATAGTACTGGGTCCCTCAGGAGCATCATGGGTCCTGTTATCATGCACAAAACTGCAAATGGAGAAAATACAATGACTAAAAGCTTCATTATTTTCTCAGGCTTAGAGTAACTGCATTTAACAAGCGAGATCTTTATTAACGCAATTAAAGATAATGTTAACACCACTACACAAAATATTATAAATGGCGTGGTAACAACAAGACTTATCAATTTTCCAAATTCGGTAATATTGCGTGATAGAACCGTTAAGGCATCATTTATTCCTGAAGTTGCAAGTTCACTATGCCTTAAATTATAACTACCAACTAAAAAATATGGTGAAATGAAAGTTGAATATATAAGATAACTAATACCTAATCCGCCAATGGATGCTACTATTGATAACAATCCATTGCGAGTTTCACCTAATCTGAACATATTTAATACGTATATAATAGCGAATATTATATATATGTTAATTGATGCCTGATAGATGCACAAAATTAAAATTACAGAAGTAAAGCAATATAGAAATTGTTTTTTTAATTCTACCGATTTGAATGCAAAAGGAATTATTGCACACAATACGGATATCGACATTGGGAAAGCATCGTATTTATATGATATATTCTCCAACAAGAATGGGCTTGAAATTGCAACCATTGAAATGATGGCAGCAAAGTACCCATCAAATTCAGTGAGAAATGCTTTTGCAGAAAAGTAAACGCTCAGCGATAAGATGCCCAAGGCAAGCAATTGCGGTAGTGGAGATATGTCTGGCAACTGAGGCCCAAAGCTCAAAGATAGGAATAAAAGATCAGCAAGAGGCCTGCCGTTCTCAGACCACTTTGAATATCCGTAAATAGAACGACCTAAATCATCAACGTAATAGTGACTTGATAAGATAATTGGTAAGAAGAATATCAATGACATAAGCAATATCATTGAAAAAAGCTTTTTGTCTAAATTGAAACGAAGCATTTTAACACCTTAAGACTTGTTTGTTGGTTCATAATTTTTGATGATGTATCGCGGTCTTCCCTTAACTTCAACATAAATCCTTCCGATATACTCCCCAAGAACACCTATGCCTATCAACTGAATCCCACCAAGGAAAAGTATTGAAACAAGCATTGATGGATAGCCGCGAACCGGATTGCCAAATGCTAACGTGTCGACGATCATCCATGCGCCATAGATGAAGGCCAGGCCAGCAACGAACAAGCCGATATACGTCCACATGCGCAGTGGAAAAGTTGAGAAACTGGTAATGCCCTCTAATGCAAGGTTCCACAGCTTCCAGCCATTGAACTTAGAATCCCCGGCAACACGTTCTGCGCGGGCGTATTCAACAACGTCAGTGCGTCCGCCAACCCAACTCAAAACGCCTTTCATGAAAAGGTTACGTTCTGGCATCAGCTTGATGCTCTCAACAACATCTCGAGACATCAGGCGAAAGTCACCGACGTTCTCCTCGATCTTTGGGTTGCTGATTTTGTTGTGTAGCTTATAGAACCATTCTGCGGTCTTACGCTTGAGTCTCCCATCGGTGGAGCGGTCAGTGCGCTTAGCCAGCACCATATCTGCCCCAGCCTGCCACTTCTCAATCAGGTGTGGAATGACCTCAATTGGGTCCTGCAAGTCAACATCAATTGGGATTATTGCCTCACCTGTTGCATGGTCCAGGCCAGCGAATAGCGCAGGCTCTTTACCGAAGTTTCTTGTGAATGACAGCGGGACCACAAGCGGATCGGAAACAGCAAGCGCGTTGATAATTGATTCTGTAGCGTCTTTGCTGCCATCGTTTATGAAGACTATCTCGACTTCATGCTGCTGAAGCCCTTCAAATTCCCGAACCGTTTTATAAAAAATAGGTATCGCGTCTTCTTCGTTGAAGACGGGAACGACCAGAGAAACTTTCATTTCGCATCCCTAAAGACAATGAACTTTGAATAGATAAAGCCGCACACCAGACTGATGGCGGAGAAGATGATTAACGTGATAATAGGGGCCATGCCAGATCTATCAGCGCCCCAACCTACAGCAGCACTTAGTGTTCCCATAAATCCAACGTAGAGCATGTAGCGCATCGTAGTTGTCGAAGACTTAAAGGTGAACCTGGCGTTTGCGAAGAAGCTGAACGACACCGCCAAGACGAAACCGGCGAAGTTGCCAAGTGCCTGACCTGTGCGAAACACGTATATGCAAATAGCGAACACTACCCAGTGAATGAGCGTGTTTATGACGCCGATTGATGTGTACTTAGCAAAGAGCTTTAACATTATATAAATCAGTCAATTCGGAAAGGTCTGAAGTTTAGCACCTGATCAACCATTGATCACCCCCAATGATTAACTATACTGTATTTATACACAGTATTTGTCGGAGGTGAGTTATGGGATTTCCAAGTCCAGCACAAGACTACGTTGAAGAGCGCATATCACTCGATAAGCGTCTTATCGCTCATCCATCAGCCAAGTACATGATGGTAGCCGGAACGACATATCTGCGCGCCGGGATCATGAAGGGCGCTATGCTTATCGTCGACTCGTCGCTGACGCCGAAGGATGGTTCTCTGCTTGTCTGTGCTGTTGATGGTGAGTTCAGGATTATGCGCTACAGGAAGCTACCGCATCCCTGCCTGGAAAACCCAGAAAATGGAAGGAGGGAGCCGTTACCGATGAAAGACGATGTGTCGGATACATCGCGGCCGGTGTTTGGGGTGATCACGTACAGCATCAACGATGCTCGCTCTGGCGAGTTCGACGACTGCCCGGTGATGTGATGGGGCATATATGGGACACAAAACAGCACTCGCTCTAAGGTGAACTTAGACGAATGATGTTTTCGACGACTCTAACCATCTGTTATTTGGTGCGCTCTTGGACGATCTTTGTCGATTATGAAAAATGTATGCTCATGTGATGGGGATGCAGGTTTAAGCCTTTTATCTTCGCTGGCAGCCGCAGCGCTTTAATGCCACAATATTTTTTTCTTCGAAAGCAGGAAAGATGATGAAAAAAATAGCAATTGCTGGCGCGCTGCTGGCACTGACCGGGTGCGTACAGGTCGATAACTATCAGGATGTGATCAAGCATCCTGTCCCGGCGCATCTGGCGGGATACTGGCAGTCAAAAGGACCGCAGAGTAGCCTGGTCAGTCCTGAAGCGATTGCCACGCTGGTGGTGACCGAAGAGGGCGATACGCTGGACTGCCGCCAGTGGCAGCGCGTGATTGCCGTGCCGGGTAAAATCATGCTGCGTTCAGACAGCTACTACAACGTTACCCGCAAGCTGGATATCTATCCGCTGGAGCGCGATGGCGCGACGCTTGAGTATGACGGGATGGAGCTGCAGAAGGTTGACCGCCCAACGGTGGAATGTGCTGATTACCTGAGCAAAAACCCGCTGGAGAGTAAACTACCGTAGCCGTTTGTTGCCGGGTGGCGGCTTCGCCTGGCCCGGCCTACAAAAGTACCGTCCCGTAAGCCGGGTAAGCGTCAGCGCCACCCGGCATTGTTTCTACAGCGCATCTTCTATTACCCAAACGCTGACACTCCCTCCATTACAGGTAAAGGTGCCTTCGCCATCTGCCGCGGTGGTGACCGTTTCTTCGCGATTGCCGAGGAAATCACGCCACGTTTTGTCGCCGTAATTTTCCCCAAGACAAATCACTTTCTCGCCGTCGTCGCCGTTCGACATCACTACCACACAGCCGGGATCGTCTTCCGTACCGCTGCGGCTGAAGGCGATGCAGTTAGGATGGTCAAAAAACAGGGTCTGCACGCCGTGGGCAAAACGCTGCCGGGCGAGGATCAGTTCATGAAGCTGCTCAATGACCGGCATGTCGATGTGGTAGGTCTCGCCATCTCCACCCGTATCGTCATAGCTCGCCCCGAAGAGATCCGGATAAAACACGCTCGGCACGCCGTTTTCCCGCAGCAGGATCAACGCATACGCCAGCGGTTTAAACCAGGCTTCTACCGGTGCTTCCAGCGCCTGCAAAGGTTGGGTGTCGTGGTTAGCGACGAGAGTGACCGCATGGAACGGATCCGCCTCCACCAGCGTACCGGTGAAAATCTGGCTCATGTCATAATCCCGTCCCTGACGAGACGCTTCGTGGAATTTCATCTGCAGGGGAGCATCAAAGAGCATGGTTTTACCGTCGACCTGGTCAATATAGGCCTGCAGCTTATCCACCTCATGGGACCAGTATTCCGCCACAATAAACAGCGGCTGGTCAGCGACGTCCTGGACGTGCTCAATCCACTCTTTATAAAACCAGGCGGGAATATGCTTGACGGCATCCAGACGAAAACCGTTGCAGCCCGTCTGTTCCATGACCCAGCGGGCCCAGTATTTGATCTCTTCGGTGACCGCGTGATTGCGAAAATCAATATTCTCGCCCATCAGATAATCGAAGTTACCCATCTCATCATCAACCTGATCGTTCCAGCCTTCGCCAGTGTAGTCGTTGACGATTTTAAAGATGCCGTCTTCATCCGGGTTTTCAATATGGTCCACGCCGCTGAAGCATTTGTAATCCCAGACGAATTGGGAATATTGCCCGGCACGGGCAGGGAAGGTATAGCGGGTCCAGGCTTCACACTCAATGATTTCATCATCAATTTGCGTGCGGTCTTGCTCGTTCACGCGCTGAACGCGGACAGGTTCTTTCTCGTCTGCCCCCATCTTGTGGTTCACCACGACGTCCAGCAGCACGGCGATATCATTGCTTTTCAGCGCCTCAATGGCCTCCAGCAGCTGCGCTTTGTCACCGTATTTCGTGGCGATACTGCCTTTCTGGTCAAATTCGCCGAGATCGAACAGATCATATGAGTCATAGCCAACCGAATACCCGCCGGACGCACCTTTATACGCGGGGGGAAGCCAGATCATATTGATGCCGATTTCATTAAGATTAGGGGCTAACGCCGTGACTTCGCGCCACAATTCACCGCCAGCAGGGTAATACCAGTGAAAACATTGTAAAAGTGTTGGGTTGCGCATGCACCATCTCCATGAGGTCGCGAGACTCAAGTATGGCGCAGGTTTGGCAGAAATGCTGGCGTACGAAACGGTTAATGCTCGTACGCCAGTAAAATGGCTAACTTATATCGCTATTACTTTGCGGAACCAGGACATGGCCGCCTTGATTACCGTAGGTGGAGAGAACGGTTTTCTGGATGGAGGATTGCCCAACTAGCTTCGCCAGCTCATCCATTCTGGCTTGCAGCAATGTTTTTACCTGGCCTTCGTTGTCCAGGATCACCCGCAGCGTCGGGCGAAGCTGCTCCTGAATCTGCATCGAAGGTTCACTTTCCTGAGTGAGACGAGCCAGTGAGTGCACCGCATTAACATAGTCGGTTTCACAGATGATCAGATCATCCCATAGCCCCTGCCGGGCCAGTCGCAACATCAACTGGCTCTGCTCAAGGAGTTGCTGATAAAGGGTATAGAGCTGCGGTGCATTACTCATTAGACGGCGTCCTGCATCAGTTGTGGGGTACCGGCAACCTCCTTCCACCCGTCAGCGATATTGCGCAGCAATGTTTCCACCTCTTCGATGGCGCTGGCGTCGTTATTCACATTGGCGTGCAGGAGGCGACGAACCATATAGGCATAAAGGGCGATCAGGTTTTGTGTGAGCTCATCACCATTACTTTCCACCAGGCCGACCTTCAGACCGTTCTCGATAATGTTGATCGCTTTCGAAATCGCGAGTCCCTTTGCCGGGATATTGCCGTCTTGCAGGAACAGACGCGCGCGAACCAGCGCGCTGAGGGCTCCATCAAATAGCATGATAACCAGCTGTTGCTGGCTGGCGCTCATCACCGCGCTTTCAACCTCTATTTTTGCGTAGGCTTGTGTACCTTTTGCGCCGTACATGTTATCCCCCTCGGGTCTGATTAGCGTTTACTACTTGTTGCTGGACGTATTTTCAAACTGCTGCGTCAGGTAGCTACTGGTGTTGTTCAATGAGGTCATCAGTACGTCCAGCTGGGTAAACTGAGCTTTATACTGTGCCACACGAGCATCAATACGATCGCTGACTGAGTTGTATTGATCCGTCAGCTTGTTCAGCGTTTTGCTGACCCCATCTTTTGCCGCCTGGATAATCCCTTTGCTGGAGAGCCAGTCAGTCAGATTGGTGGCCATGGTGGTGGTGATACCGGTGGCTTTACCGTCGCCCACAACCAGATCTTTTACGGCGATCGGGTTATCAGTTAGCGCTTTTTTCAGCTTCGCGCTGTCCAGCTCCAGTTTGCCTGAGCTTGGGTCTGAGGTAATGCCCAGTGACGACAGCGTCTTATAGGTGGTGCCGCCTACGGTGTTGCTCAGCATGGTTTTCAGCTGGGTCTGGATCGTACGCAGCGTGCTGTCACCGAGCAGGGCACCGTTGCTGGCATCCTGTGCATCTGTACCTGCATCCACCGCCGTATATTTGGTTAATGTTGCAAAGCTGTCCTGAAGGGTGTTGTAGGCATCCACCCAGGCTTTCATTGCCGTTTCCGCTTTCGACGTATCTTTGGTGATCGTCAGCGTCTGGTTGCCTGTGGTGACATCGTTCAGGTTCAGGGTGATATCTTCCAGCGCATCGCTGATGGTATTGCTGCTGTTTTCGATATCTACGTTGTTCACCTTCAGCTTCGCGTTCTGCGCGGTGACGCTTTCCGTCATCCCGTTGCTGGCGTCGGTGCTGGTGCCGTTATAACCCATAAAGGATTGCAGAGCGCTGTCGCCGCTCACGCTGATGCTGACCGCGTTGTCCGCCCCGGTTTCGGTAGAGGTGATGGACAGACGATACTGACCATTACCGACGTTAATAATACTGGCGGTCACGCCAGCGTCAGCTTTGTTAATCGCATCGCGAATGCCGGTCAGCGAGGAGTTGGCGGCGCTGATATCTACCGTCACCGGTTTTTTACCGTTGCCTGCGGTAAAGGTAATTTTGCTATCTGTCGTGGCGATAGCGGTTTTAGTATCCGCCTGGGTATTTTTGGTGGTCAGCGTTTGCGCCTGCGCCAGCTGCGACACGCTAACGGTGTATTTCCCCGCAATCGCGCTGCCGGAGGTGGTGGCGCTGAATGCCGTGGTGCTGCTCGCCGTGCTGGTGGCCGTAAACAAGTCGGCTTTATTCAGCGCGGTGTTGGCGGTCTGAAACGCTTCCAGTGAACTCTTCAACGTGCCGTAAGCGCTAAGCTTGGCGGTATAAGATGACTGTTGTTTGGAAATCGGTGTTAGCTGCTCTTTTTCGGCCTTGGTCAGACTATCCAGAATGTCTGCTAACTGAAGACCCGAACCAATCCCCAATGATGAAATACTTGCCATATTTATTCCTTAATCTATCGACACGTAGAACGAATAGTGGGGTTATCGGCCTTAATGGGGGAAAGTTTACGGTTAATTTCTTTTTTTTAATGGCGGGAATAACGGTAATAGAGAAGAGTATTTCCGTGGCTAAAAAAATTATCGAGATCCTGAAAAAAAATCTAAAGGTTGTTTTGGACCAGACGATAACACCTTTGACGGCGATGAAGCCGAAGGGTGGAAACCCAAATCTAACCAAACAGATTTGATGAACAACAGGAATCGAAATCATGGCACAAGTCATTAATACCAACAGCCTCTCGCTGATCACTCAGAACAACATCAACAAGAACCAGTCTGCTCTGTCTTCTTCTATCGAGCGTCTGTCTTCTGGTCTGCGTATCAACAGCGCTAAAGATGATGCTGCGGGCCAGGCTATCGCTAACCGCTTCACGTCTAACATCAAAGGTCTGACTCAGGCTGCACGTAACGCTAACGACGGTATCTCTCTGGCGCAGACCACTGAAGGCGCGCTGTCTGAAATCAACAACAACCTGCAGCGTGTTCGTGAACTGACCGTTCAGGCGACCACCGGTACTAACTCTGATTCTGACCTGTCTTCAATCCAGGACGAAATCAAATCCCGTCTGGACGAAATCGACCGCGTATCGGGTCAGACTCAGTTCAACGGCGTGAACGTACTGGCTAAAAACGGTTCTATGTCTATCCAGGTTGGCGCGAATGATGGCCAGACCATCAACATCGACCTGCAGAAAATCGACTCTTCTACTCTGGGTCTGAACGGTTTCTCTGTTTCTAAAAACTCTCTGAATGTTGGCGATTCAATTACTCAGATTGCTGATACCGCAGCTGCTTCTGCTGGCACAATGGTTGATGTTGACCTGTCTGGTGTTGCAAGCAAACTGGGTGTTGATGCAAGCACTCTTAGCCTGCATAACATTAAAGGTAGTTCTGAGTATGTTGTTCAGTCTGGTAACGATTACTACTCAGTATCCGTTGATAATGACAGCAGCACCGGTGCTAATGCAGGTAAAGTAGTACTGAACACGACTGATGTAACCTATGGCGATGCAGCTAACGGCATCGATACTAACAAGGCAAGCATGTCTGGTCAGTTGATTAAAGTTGGTACCGATTCTGCTGGCACTGTGACTGGTTTTGTTACCGTTCAAGGCAAAAACTATGGTGTGGCCGCTGGTTATCTTGCTAACAGTAATGATGCAGCAGCTGCAACAGATACTACTTCTGTTGGTACTGCAACAGTTGGTATCGAACTGAGCTCTGGCACCGAATCTGACGGTACTACTAAAGTAACTGCATCCCCAGAATTCGCTGGCGCATCAACAAATGACCCTCTGGCTCTGCTGGACAAAGCTATCGCTTCTGTTGATAAATTCCGTTCTTCTCTGGGTGCGGTACAGAACCGTCTGAGCTCTGCGGTAACCAACCTGAACAATACCACCACCAACCTGTCTGAAGCGCAGTCCCGTATTCAGGACGCCGACTATGCGACCGAAGTGTCAAATATGTCTAAAGCGCAGATCGTTCAGCAGGCCGGTAACTCCGTGCTGTCCAAAGCTAACCAGGTTCCTCAGCAGGTTCTGTCTCTGCTGCAGGGCTAATCGCCTGATAATGCTCAAACCCCGCTTCGGCGGGGTTTTTTATTTAGCGCTATTCGCATAACCCCCCAAATAACCCCTCATTTCACCCACTATTCACCCAATTGAAACCCCTGCAGAATCGGATAATCATGCCGATAACTCAATTAACGCAGGGCTGTTTATCGTGAATTCACTCTATACCGCTGAAGGTGTAATGGATAAACACTCGCTGTGGCAGCGTTATGTCCCGCTGGTGCGTCACGAAGCATTGCGCCTCCAGGTGCGCTTGCCGGCGAGCGTGGAACTTGACGATCTGCTACAGGCGGGCGGTATCGGGTTATTGAATGCAGTTGACCGATACGACGCTCTGCAAGGAACGGCATTTACGACTTACGCAGTTCAGCGTATTCGTGGTGCGATGCTGGACGAACTGCGCAGCCGTGACTGGGTGCCGCGAAGTGTTCGCCGCAACGCCCGCGAAGTGGCGCATGCGATGGGGCAGCTGGAACAGGAACTGGGACGCAACGCAACGGAAACCGAAGTGGCGGAACGTCTTGGCATTGCTGTTGAAGAGTATCGTCAGATGTTGCTCGATACCAATAATAGCCAACTCTTCTCTTATGACGAGTGGCGCGAAGAGCATGGCGATAGCATCGAGCTGGTGACGGATGAGCACCAGCAGGAAAACCCGTTACACCATTTAATGGAAGGGAATTTACGCCAGCGCGTAATGGAAGCGATTGAAGCGCTGCCTGAACGCGAACAGCTGGTGTTGACCCTTTATTACCAGGAAGAGCTTAATCTCAAAGAGATTGGCGCTGTTCTGGAGGTGGGGGAGTCGCGGGTGAGCCAGTTGCACAGCCAGGCCATTAAACGCTTACGAACCAAGCTGGGTAAGTTATAGGTGATTTTTTCACCCGAAAAATGCCGCACAACGTATTGACAACCAGGAGTTATCATGACGGTGCAGCAATCAAAAAGACGGCCTTTAAGCCGCTACCTGAAAGACTTTAAACACAGCCAGACGCATTGCGCCCACTGTAAGAAACTACTCGATCGTATCACGCTGGTTCGCCGTGGCGAGATCGTGAATAAAATCGCGATCTCTCGCCTCGACACGTTGATGGACGAAGCGGCGTGGCTCGAAGAGCAGAAAGAGTGGGTGGCGCTTTGCCGTTTCTGTGGCGATCTCCACTGCAAAGAGCAAAGCGACTTCTTCGACATTATCGGCTTCAAACAATTCCTGTTTGAACAAACGGAGATGAGCCACGGCACCGTGCGCGAATATGTGGTTCGCCTGCGCCGCCTTGGACAGCATCTGACCGTTAACAACATCTCTCGCGATCTGCTAAAAACCGGTTATCTGGATGAGAATCTGGAGCCGTGGCTGCCTGCCACCAGCACCAACAACTACCGTATTGCGCTGCGCAAGTATGCGCAATATAAGGTACAAATGCCGGGTGCGATGAAGCAGAAAGGCCACGCCGGAACAACTTCTGATATATATTAAAAAAGAATAAGATGTAGCGCAGTCGCCTTTGACGTCGCAGGCGATTTCTCTACACTACGTAAAAATTCTACGCTATCGGGGTATTTATGAAATTAGCACTTCTGGGTCGTCAGGCGTTGATGGGCGTTATGGCCGTGGCGCTGGTTGCGGGTATGAGCGTGAAAACGTTCGCTGCAGAAAATCTGCTGAACAAAGTAAAAGAGCGCGGAACGCTGCTGGTTGGGCTGGAAGGAACCTATCCTCCGTTCAGCTTCCAGGGCGACGACGGCAAACTGACCGGTTTTGAAGTGGAATTTGCCGAAGAACTGGCAAAACACCTCGGCGTGAAAGCCTCCCTGAAACCGACCAAATGGGACGGTATGCTGGCATCGCTGGATTCCAAACGCATTGACGTGGTGATTAACCAGGTGACCATTTCTGACGAGCGTAAGAAGAAGTATGACTTCTCCACGCCGTACACCGTGTCCGGTATTCAGGCGCTGGTGAAGAAAGGTAACGAAGGCACCATCAAAACCGCGGCCGACCTGAAAGGTAAAAAAGTGGGTGTCGGTCTGGGCACTAACTACGAAGAGTGGCTGCGCCAGAACGTTCAGGGCGTGGACATCCGAACCTATGATGATGACCCGACGAAATACCAGGATCTGCGCGTAGGCCGTATTGACGCCATTCTGGTTGACCGCCTGGCCGCGCTGGATCTGGTGAAGAAAACCAACAACACCCTGGCGGTTGCCGGTGATGCGTTCTCTCGTCAGGAATCCGGTGTTGCGGTCCGTAAAGGTAACGAAGACCTGGTGAAAGCGATCGACGCTGCGATTGCTGATATGCAAAAAGACGGCAGCCTGAAGGCGCTCTCCGAGAAGTGGTTCGGCGCAGACGTCACCAAATAAGTCTTTGACGTGAAAAAAAGGCGCTTTTAAAAGCGCCTTTTTTATTTCTTACGCGTCTGCGTGCATAATGAAAAATATCACATTTTGTCTGAGTTACCGGAGAACCCATGTCACTACAGAATTTAACGCGCTTTCCCCGCCTGGAGTTTATCGGCGCGCCGACTCCGCTGGAGTATCTGCCGCGATTTTCTGATTACGTAGGACGCGATATTTTCATTAAGCGCGATGACGTGACGCCGATGGCGATGGGGGGCAACAAGCTGCGTAAGCTGGAGTTTCTGGCCGCGGATGCACTGCGTGAAGGGGCGGACACGCTCATCACCGCCGGGGCAATCCAGTCCAACCACGTTCGTCAGACGGCGGCAGTGGCGGCGAAGCTTGGTCTCCATTGCGTGGCACTACTGGAAAACCCAATTGGCACGCGGGCAGAAAACTATCTCACCAACGGTAATCGTCTGCTGCTGGATCTGTTTAATGTGCAGGTGGAGATGGTCGATGCGTTGACCGACCCGACTGCGCAGCTAGATGAACTGGCTACGCGCCTCGAAGCGCAGGGTTTCCGTCCTTATGTTATCCCTGTCGGCGGTTCGAATGCGCTGGGCGCGCTGGGTTATGTGGAAAGTGCGCTGGAGATCGCGCAGCAGTGTGAGGGGGCGGTGAGCCTCTCCTCCGTGGTTGTCGCGTCTGGCAGTGCGGGCACGCACGCCGGGCTGGCGGTGGGGCTGGAGCAGCTGATGCCCGAGGTGGAACTGATAGGCGTGACGGTGTCCCGCAGCGTTGCGGATCAGAAGCCCAAAGTGGTCACGTTACAGCAGGCGGTGGCAGAGCAGCTGGCGCTTAAGGCAAAAGCCGATATTCTGCTCTGGGATGACTATTTTGCGCCGGGCTACGGCACGCCTAATGAAGAGGGGATGGAGGCGGTTAAACTGCTGGCGCGCCTTGAGGGTATACTGCTTGATCCGGTTTATACGGGTAAAGCGATGGCCGGGCTTATAGATGGCATTACGCAGAAACGCTTTAAGGATGAAGGGCCGATTTTATTTGTGCACACCGGCGGGGCGCCCGCGCTGTTTGCTTATCATCCTCATGTCTAAAAATCAGGTCGAAAAATAATAATGCAAGAAAGTATACAACTGGTTATTGATTCACTGCCGTATCTGCTGAAAGGTGCGGTATTCACGCTCCAGCTGAGTATTGGCGGGATGTTCTTCGGCCTCGTGCTGGGCTTCGTGCTGGCTTTAATGCGTATGTCGCCCATTCTGCCGGTACGCTGGCTGGCGCGCTTCTATATCTCCGTGTTTCGCGGTACGCCACTCATTGCTCAGCTCTTTATGATCTACTACGGTCTACCGCAATTCGGTATCGAGCTGGATCCGATCCCGGCGGCGATGATTGGCCTGTCGCTCAATACGGCGGCCTATACCTCTGAAACCCTGCGCGCGGCAATCTCGTCCATTGATAAAGGTCAGTGGGAAGCGGCGGCCAGTATCGGGATGACGCCGTGGCAAACATTGCGTCGCGCTATTTTGCCGCAGGCTGCGCGGGTGGCGCTTCCGCCGCTGAGCAACAGCTTCATCAGCCTGGTCAAAGATACCTCTCTGGCCGCAACGATTCAGGTTCCTGAACTGTTCCGTCAGGCGCAGCTTATTACCTCGCGCACCCTTGAAGTCTTCACCATGTATCTGGCTGCCTCGCTGATTTACTGGGTGATGGCAACGGTGTTGTCTGCTCTGCAAAACTATTTTGAAAACCAGCTTAACCGCCAGGAGCGTGATCCAAAATGAGTGCTATCGACGTTAAAAACCTGGTGAAAAAATTCCATGGTCAAACGGTGCTCCACGGGATCGATCTGGAAGTGGAGCAGGGCGAAGTGGTGGCGATTATCGGGCCGAGCGGGTCGGGAAAAACGACGCTACTGCGCAGTATTAACCTGCTTGAACAGCCGGAAGGGGGCACCATCCGGGTCGGGGAGATTACGATTGATACCGGTAAATCCATCAGTCAGCAGAAAGGATTAATTCGCCGTCTGCGTCAGCATGTGGGCTTTGTTTTCCAGAACTTCAATCTTTTTCCGCACCGCACGGTACTGGAAAACATTATTGAAGGGCCGGTCATCGTAAAAGGTGAGCCAAAAGAGGACGCGACGGCGCGTGCACGCGAGCTGCTCGCTAAAGTTGGGCTGGCAGGTAAAGAGACCAGCTATCCGCGCCGCCTGTCAGGAGGCCAGCAGCAGCGCGTGGCGATAGCGCGTGCGCTGGCGATGCGCCCTGACGTGATCCTGTTTGATGAACCGACCTCCGCGCTCGATCCCGAGCTGGTGGGCGAAGTGCTGAACACCATTCGCCAGCTGGCGCAGGAGAAGCGCACGATGGTCATCGTGACCCATGAAATGAGCTTTGCTCGTGACGTGGCGGACAGGGCCATTTTCATGGACCAGGGGCGGATTGTGGAGCAGGGGCCGGCGAAAAGTTTATTTGCGGATCCTCAACAGCCGCGAACCCGCCAGTTCCTTGAAAAATTCCTCATGCAGTAGCATTTTTGTCCTTATTTGCTCCGGAAATCTTTTCTGGAGCAAATTATTCTCCCTGTTGCCCCGGGCGTCTGCTTTTTTATTCCACCCGACGCAGATAAGCCTTATCAATAGTAAAGTTAATTGTGTTATTGCCGATATTTTGTGGTTAGAAATAAGTTTTATGTGTTAGGTTATATTCACCATAATAATGATTATCTTTTCAGAGGCTTCTTTTAGTAAGTATGAAGGATTCAGACTTTTTCACCTGGCGACGGGATTGCTTCCTCCGGTTTCAGGAATTGACCTGTGCCGACGAGGTATATCAGGAACTTCAGCGACAAACGCAGGCGCTTGAATTCGATTATTACGCGCTCTGCGTGCGCCATCCCGTACCATTTACGCGGCCCAAGGTCTCGTTGCAAACCACTTATCCAAAGCAGTGGATGGCGCAATATCAATCCGCGAACTATTTCGCGATTGATCCGGTTTTAAAGCCGGAGAATTTCATTCAGGGTCATCTTCCCTGGACGGACGCATTATTCGTGGATGCGCAGGAGTTATGGCATAACGCACAGGATCACGGTTTACGCACGGGAATAACGCAGTGTCTGATGCTGCCTAATCACGCGCTCGGTTTCCTCTCGGTTTCCCGTACGAGTGTGCAGGATGTGCCGTACAGGCAGGAAGAAATAGAACTACGGTTGCAAATGCTGGTGCAAATGGCATTAACCACGTTGTTGCGTTTTGAAGATGGGATGGTGATGCCGCCAGAGATGAAATTCAGCAAGCGTGAGCGGGAAATTCTGAAATGGACTGCGGAAGGGAAGACGTCAGCGGAAATAGCGATCATTCTCTCCATTTCAGAGAATACGGTTAACTTCCATCAGAAGAATATGCAGAAAAAATTCAATGCACCCAACAAAACCCAGATTGCTTGTTACGCGGCGGCAACGGGACTGATCTGATTAGCGAGTACGTTCTGCGTGACAGACGAGCGGACGGCTGAATGCAGTGCATCCAGCCGTTTTTTGTTACTGGCGGTACGCTTGTTTAATTTGCTTAACGGTGTTTGCAAATACAGCCGATTCCGCCTGGTCTTCCATCTGCGCGATTTGCTTTTCCATTTTAATGATCACACGACCAGCATCAGCCTGGCCCATCGCCTGCAGCATCAGCGTCAGCAGTGCTTTCAGGCAGTTTACTTCCTGTGCCAGTTCCTGGTTATTCTCCGCAGTGGCAAATTCAGGTGTGCTCATTTATTTTCCTCATTATTAAACGGCGCTAAAGCGCGACGACGAAAGTCAAGGCGGCGGAGTATACCACAAGCTGTAGCAAAAAATGCAGCGGTTGTTTTTCGTACTTTTACTGCGCTGTTTATTTGCGTAAACTCCGCCAGGCGGTAGACTGATGCCCTGGTATGACTATTAATTGTTTATGAGTGGTTTGCTTACCGTTAATTATTGTTACAAAAATCTGAAAACTGTTTTCCCCGAAGAAAAGGAGCAAGGTTTTTGTAACTTTTTGAATACGGATGCTTAAAAAAAAGCGCAAAAGCCCTGATGGCAAGGACTCTCTTTCCACGGACTGTACAGGCTAATTTCCAAAAACGAGAGCAAAATCGAATAGCCGATTTTTTAACGTTTTAATCTTGTGAGGAAAACCGTTAATATAAACCAAATTATCACTCAGTAGCGTTATCCCTATTCTGGAGACATTTCCTTTGATCAACGTCCTTCTTGTTGATGACCACGAACTGGTGCGCGCAGGGATACGACGCATTCTTGAAGATATAAAAGGGATTAAAGTTGCCGGAGAGGTGTGCTGTGGGGAAGATGCCGTAAAATGGTGCCGCACAAACTCCGCCGATGTGGTGCTGATGGATATGAACATGCCCGGCATCGGTGGCCTTGAGGCAACGCGCAAAATTGCGCGTACCTTCGTAGATACCAAAGTCATCATGCTGACCGTGCATACTGAAAATCCACTGCCTGCGAAAGTGATGCAGGCGGGTGCGGCCGGTTACCTGAGTAAAGGTGCCGCTCCGCAGGAGGTCGTCAATGCCATCCGCTCCGTGTTTGCCGGGCAGCGTTACATCGCCTCTGACATTGCGCAACAGATGGCTTTGAGCCAGATCGAACCCGAGAAAAACGAGTCCCCGTTTGCCAGTTTGTCTGAGCGCGAATTGCAGATTATGCTGATGATCACGAAAGGTCAGAAGGTAAATGAGATCTCGGAACAGCTGAACCTCAGCCCGAAAACGGTGAACAGCTATCGTTATCGAATGTTCAGTAAACTGAACATTCATGGTGATGTTGAACTGACTCATCTGGCCATCCGACATGGTTTATGTAATGCGGAGACGTTGTTAAGTCAGTGAGTGATGTGTTCGATTCAAAAGCATTTCTGAAAACGGTAACCAGCCAGCCTGGCGTCTATCGGATGTATGACGCTGGCGGTACGGTTATCTATGTGGGGAAGGCGAAAGACCTTAAAAAACGCCTTTCCAGCTATTTTCGCAGCAACCTTGCCTCCCGTAAGACTGAAGCGCTGGTCTCTCTCATTCATAATATTGATGTCACCGTCACGCATACCGAAACCGAAGCCCTGCTGCTTGAGCACAATTATATAAAGCTCTATCAGCCGCGCTATAACGTGCTGTTGCGGGACGATAAATCCTATCCCTTTATCTTCTTGAGTGGCGATACCCATCCGCGTCTGGCGATGCACCGTGGTGCAAAACACGCGAAGGGGGAATATTTTGGTCCTTTCCCGAATGGCTATGCCGTGCGGGAGACGCTGGCACTGCTGCAAAAAATCTTCCCGATTCGTCAGTGCGAAAACAGTGTCTACCGTAACCGCTCGCGTCCGTGTCTGCAGTACCAGATTGGTCGCTGCCTGGGCCCCTGTGTTGCCGGGCTGGTCAGTGAAGATGAGTATGCCCAGCAGGTGGACTATGTACGCCTGTTCTTAGCCGGAAAAGACGATCAGGTGTTAACCCAGCTGATCGCGCGGATGGAAAAAGCCAGCGCCGCACTTGAGTTTGAAGAGGCCGCACGGATCCGTGACCAAATTCAGGCGGTGCGCCGGGTCACCGAGAAACAGTTTGTCTCGAATACCGGTGACGATCTCGACGTTATCGGCGTCTCCTTTGACGCAGGAATGGCCTGTGTTCACGTGCTGTTTATCCGCCAGGGCAAAGTACTCGGCAGCCGCAGCTATTTCCCCAAAGTGCCTGGTGGCACCGAGCTGGGGGAAGTGGTGGAAACCTTTGTCGGCCAGTTCTATCTACAGGGAAGCCAGATGCGAACGCTCCCCTCGGAGATCCTGCTCGATTTCAACCTTGACGATAAAACCCTGCTGGCCGATTCGCTTTCCGAGCTGGCGGGCCGTCGGGTCAACGTACAAACCAAACCCCGCGGCGACAGGGCGCGTTATCTGAAGCTCGCGCGGACCAACGCGGCGACAGCGCTGACCACAAAATTGTCTCAGCAATCGACGGTCAGCCAGCGGTTAACCGCGCTGGCAACGCTCCTGAAGTTGCCGGAAGTGAAACGTATGGAGTGTTTCGATATCAGCCATACGATGGGTGAGCAGACGGTAGCATCCTGCGTCGTGTTTGATGCTAATGGCCCGCTGCGCGCCGAGTATCGACGCTATAACATCACCGGCATTACGCCGGGGGACGACTATGCCGCCATGAATCAGGTGCTGCGTCGTCGTTACGGTAAAGCGATTGAAGAGAGCAAGATCCCGGATGTGATCCTGATTGACGGTGGTAAAGGCCAGCTTGGCCAGGCGAAAGCGGTATTTGAATCGCTCGACGTTGAGTGGGACAAAAACCATCCGCTGCTGTTAGGTGTGGCGAAAGGGGCCGATCGTAAGGCGGGTCTGGAGACGTTGTTCTTCGAACCGGAAGGTGAGGGCTTCAGTCTGCCGCCAGACTCCCCGGCGCTGCATGTCATCCAGCATATTCGCGATGAATCGCACGACCATGCTATCAGCGGGCACCGTAAAAAACGGGCGAAGGTGAAAAATACCAGTACTCTGGAAACCATTGAGGGCGTCGGGCCGAAACGTCGTCAGATGCTGCTGAAGTATATGGGCGGATTGCAAGGATTACTCAACGCCAGCATGGAGGAAATTGCAAAAGTGCCGGGTATTTCGCAAGGGCTGGCAGAAAAGATCTACTACTCGTTGAAACATTGAGGGCTCTGTAGCAACATAGAGCTAAATTTTACTGACAACAAATAGTTACCGTCACTATGCAATATAATATCCCTACGTTGCTCACTCTCTTTCGTGTTGTACTCATTCCGTTCTTCGTGCTGGCGTTTTATCTGCCGGTTGTGTGGGCACCTTTTGCCTGCGCATTGATCTTCCTTATCGCAGCGGTAACGGACTGGTTTGATGGCTATCTGGCGCGTCGCTGGAATCAAAGCACTCGCTTCGGCGCGTTTCTCGATCCGGTAGCGGATAAGGTCATGGTTGCTATCGCGATGGTGCTGGTGGCTGAACACTATCATACCTGGTGGGTGACGCTGCCTGCGGCAACCATGATCGGCCGTGAAATCATCATTTCTGCGCTGCGTGAGTGGATGGCGGAGTTGGGTAAACGCAGCAGCGTGGCGGTCTCCTGGATCGGGAAAGTGAAAACGACCGCACAGATGGCGGCGCTGGTCTGGATGCTCTGGCGTCCAAACGCCTGGGTTGAGTGGGCGGGAATTGGTCTGCTGTGGGTAGCGGCAGTGCTGACGTTGTGGTCAATGCTGCAATATTTGAACGCTGCGCGCGGGGATTTGCTTGATCAGTGATCGTTTCGCCGTAATTTTCAGCAAACGATCCAGGGAAGCAAAAAATAACGTTGACTCATAACGTCATATCAGTAGAATGCAACGCATCGAACGGCGGCACAGCAAGCCGGACGATAATGAAATCAAGTGTTTAGAAGTTGACTTGATGACATGCGGGAATAGCTCAGTTGGTAGAGCACGACCTTGCCAAGGTCGGGGTCGCGAGTTCGAGTCTCGTTTCCCGCTCCAGATTAAAGACATGCGCAGTAGCGGGTGTCAGTTAGAAAAGTTTTACGGCGCGTTAGCAAAGCGGTTATGTAGCGGATTGCAAATCCGTCTAGTCCGGTTCGACTCCGGAACGCGCCTCCACTTTCTTCCCTGGCCGGATGGTGGAATCGGTAGACACAAGGGATTTAAAATCCCTCGGCGTTCGCGCTGTGTGGGTTCAAGTCCCACTCCGGCTACCATGGGAAACATCAGAATAATCAGAGCAATAAGCAGTGTCGTGAAACCACCTACGGGTGGTTTTTTTGTGCCTGAAATTCATGTCCTGTGCATATCCTGTGCTCACGGGGTGCAATGAGCTGCAATCTCCAGCGTGGTAATGCCGAATCGAACGTGTCGCCTCCAGCATAGAGAACCAGGTCGTTTTGCCTGTTTTCCGGTACTCTTCCGGGAAGGGGGCCCTGCTGAGCAAGCTGTAATGCTCTAGCCACCCTGAGTACAAAGTTGCTTAATTCGTGCAATCACCTCATCTCTGTACTTCTGGTGTCCGCGCATAGCCCTTGGATGGGCAATTCTGAAACAGATTGCATTACCTGTTTTGAACTCCCACAGCTTCCCCGGTATGACTGAAGAAGTCTCATAGCCGCCTAACTCAGTAAGCACTTGTTTTATGATGTAGTCTGTTCTCCGGGCTCCGGATGCAAAGATGATGAAATTTGGTTCAAGGTGTTTAATTTGTACCGCCAGCAGTTTCAGTGAGGCTAATATGACTTCCTGCACTTCATTTACAGGTCGGGTGAGAGGTGTCAGCCCATCGTAATCCCACGCCAGTAGATTGGCATACACGATAGCCTGAGGAGGAATATTAAGCTCCCGGGCCAGCCGGAAATGATACTGCGTGAAGCGGCTACGTGATTTGAGGTTGGTGGTGCCATAATTTTGTACCGGAAGATGTTTCCTGTAACGATCTACAGCTTCTTCAACCACTTGACCGATGGTGACGTCAGGTATAAGTCCCAACACCCGTGATATCGTATTCTTACCATTCAGCGTATTCCAGCCTGCGGTTTCACGTCCAACCAGCATGATTTTTATCGGTGAATGCCAGTATTCTTCAAAGGGTACGGGTAAAAATACGCCTGAGTATTTATCCTCATTCAGGTTAAATGACTGGGCGTTAACTTCCTGCAATATCCGTTTGTACGCGTCTAATAGCTTTTCCATTCTTCAATCCTGCCCCGTAATAAAAACACCTTCAGATATATATTATTTTCATGATATCAATCAGATACATGAGGATAAATATGCAAAAATCCTTCCGATTCACCAATTCATCCATCAAAGCCCTTCCGGCAAACACAGATACCAGATCTACAGAGCTAGAGGTATCAGATACCGAGGTCATTGGCCTCAAATGTCTCAGGTCGAACGGGTAACAAACGTTTCCTCCTGCGCTACACATTCCACGGTACCAAAAAAAGTATCAGTATTGGCAGATTCCCTGAAATCGATGTGGGGACAGCCCGTCAGATAGCTCGTCGTCACAAGGAGGCGATTGCACTGGGAAATGACCCTAAAGCAGAACGCGATAATTATCGTGCGATGCCAACACTTAGTGAGTTTTTTCACCAGACCTATGTTCCGTTCATCAAACGCCATAAAAAGTCCTGGGATAAGGATGTTCAGCGTTTCACGCAATACATTGAACCTCGTCTGGGGAAGATACGTTACTGCGACCTTCGGGCCCGGGAGATTCAGCAGGTGCTTTTTGACATGCTTGAGGGCCGTATTCACGGCCAGCAGTATGCACCTTCTACCTGTAACAGGGCACTGGCTATTCTGAAAACTATGGGGCGTTATGCGCTACGACAGGATGTCCTGGAGAAGAATGAAGCCGATAAGATCCCTTTGCTAAAGGAAAATAATCAGCGGACGCGCTTTTTTGACGCTGATGAGATCAGGAGGATCCTCGACGCTGCGGCACGATATCCCAATAAGGCTGCTGGGGGACTGATAGCGATGCTGTTGTTAACCGGTACCCGCAAATCAGAAATGCTTAACGTCATGCACAAACATGTTGATCGAGATAACAGGTCCTTGTTTATTCCTTATACAAAGAATGGTCGCAGCCGGACTGTATATCTTAGCGAAGCCGCATTATCAATTATTGATTCGATCCCACGGGTTGGCAGTAATCCCTATCTGTTCGCCATAAAGGACAATGGAAAACCGATATCTGAACCCCGATGGGCCTATGAAAAAATACTGGCAGAGTGCGGGATAAATAAAAGTGAAGTCTGTTTCCACACCACGCGCCATTCTGTCGCATCATTACTTGTCTCCAGTGGTCAGTACAGTTTGTATGACGTTAAAGCCCAACTGGCGCATGCGAGTATTCAAAGTACGGAGCGCTACGCGAAATTGACACCAGAGCGTATGCGTCAGACCGGGCAGGGCGTAACTGACCTTCTTTTGAACACCGTTACTGCCGGTAACAATGATGATTTTAGCACCCCTTAAACGTGGAGAATGAGTATGCCGTTAAAATGTCCTAAGTGTGGTAGCCGAAACACAGTGACAGAAACTGCCGGAAAGATAGCAGAGGTGACTCGCGATGACCGGTTCCTGACATCGACATCCGGTGATGCTGCCAACTTACTGATTTAGTGTATGATGGTGTTTTTGAGGTGCTCCAGTGGCTTCTGTTTCTATCAGCTGTCCCTCCTGTTCAGCTACTGACGGGGTGGTGCGTAACGGCAAAAGCACTGCCGGACATCAGCGCTATCTCTGCTCTCACTGCCGTAAAACATGGCAACTGCAGTTCACTTACACCGCTTCTCAACCCGGTACGCACCAGAAAATCATTGATATGGCCATGAATGGCGTTGGATGCCGGGCAACCGCCCGCATTATGGGCGTTGGCCTCAACACGATTTTCCGCCATTTAAAAAACTCAGGCCGCAGTCGGTAACCTCGCGCATACAGCCGGGCAGTGACGTCATCGTCTGCGCGGAAATGGACGAACAGTGGGGATACGTCGGGGCTAAATCGCGCCAGCGCTGGCTGTTTTACGCGTATGACAGGCTCCGGAAGACGGTTGTTGCGCACGTATTCGGTGAACGCACTATGGCGACGCTGGGGCGTCTTATGAGCCTGCTGTCACCCTTTGACGTGGTGATATGGATGACGGATGGCTGGCCGCTGTATGAATCCCGCCTGAAGGGAAAGCTGCACGTAATCAGCAAGCGATATACGCAGCGAATTGAGCGGCATAACCTGAATCTGAGGCAGCACCTGGCACGGCTGGGACGGAAGTCGCTGTCGTTCTCAAAATCGGTGGAGCTGCATGACAAAGTCATCGGGCATTATCTGAACATAAAACACTATCAATAAGTTGGAGTCATTACCCGTGTTACCTAACA
Source organism: Enterobacter kobei (assembly GCF_001729765.1). Taxonomy (NCBI): domain Bacteria; kingdom Pseudomonadati; phylum Pseudomonadota; class Gammaproteobacteria; order Enterobacterales; family Enterobacteriaceae; genus Enterobacter; species Enterobacter kobei. Next base: position 2,913,032 of record NZ_CP017181.1, on the reverse strand, counting down.
AAATACTCAGTAGTCTGTCATCCCAGCGAGGGAACAGCCCATCAATACCCAGGATGCGCGTGAAATGACGTAAATCAGCATTGCTGCGTTGGACGACCTGAACGATTTGTTATCGAATATCTTTCGTCTCATCGGCATTGAAGAAAAGCGAATTGAGGTTGCGCTGATCGAATCAGATGAGCTTCCGAGCGAACGGTCTGGTGAAAATATATTCATCGACTTCAGCTTACTGGAGCGTTATGACGATTCCTTTCAAGTTAACCAAGACGTCATATATTCACGTACGGATTACTTCGATTTCTATCGAAACTTCGAAGATTCTGATGCTGTTTCAATAGAAACCAGTCAATTGATTGACTATGACTTTTTCGAGCTTTCATGTAGTAACCCCATTAATCGATTCACTCGAAGAGCAATCGACGCAAGTGGCAGAGTTTAATGGCCTGTTGAGCGCCGTCAACGATGCAAGAACTGAGATAGAGGCAGCGAAATCAACGCTCGCAAGTCTAGCTTATGAACAAGCTGAATTGGTTACGAAGAACTCGAATAAATTTGAAGAGTTTGACGGTCGCCTTACGTCACTGAATGATCTTCTAGGCCAGATCAAAGATGAACAGTTGAAACTAAGGCGTGAGGTTGCAGCCTTGAAGTTTGTAACACCTGATCAGTTTGAACAAGGCTGCACAGCAATTGATAGCCGCATTGCTAAACAATTAGCGGAATTGAAAAGCAAGTTAGAGGCAGCGGTGGAGTCTCAGCAAAGATCGATAAGCGGGCTACGAACCATAGTTGTTTTAGGTATCTTGGTGTTGGCTGGAGGTGTCGGATTCTTGGCTATGAATATGGTTTGAATCGCCACGGGTTTAACAGACACCTCAGAGTCATTTAAGATGGCTTAAAGAGAGGTGCCCATGAGCGGTAAGCGTTATCCCGAAGAGTTTAAAACTGAAGCAGTCAAACAGGTTGTTGATCGCGGTTATTCTGTTGCCAGCGTTGCAACACGTCTCGATATCACCACCCACAGCCTTTATGCCTGGATAAAGAAGTACGGTCCGGATTCTTCCACTAATAAAGAACAGTCAGATGCTCAGGCTGAAGTGGTTTACTGAATTTGGCCACCTGAACAGAGGTGATATGCTCACCTCAGAACAACACAGGTGTCATAATGAAAAAAAGAAATTTCAGCGCAGAGTTTAAACGCGAATCCGCTCAACTGGTCGTTGACCAGAACTACACCGTGGCAGATGCAGCCAGCGCTATGGATGTCGGCCTTTCCACAATGACGCGATGGGTGAAACAATTACGTGATGAACGGCAGGGCAAAACACCAAAAGCCTCCCCCATTACCCCGGAACAAATTGAAATCCGTGAGCTCAGGAAAAAGCTACAACGTATTGAAATGGAAAATGAAATATTAAAAAAGGCTACCGCGCTCTTGATGTCAGACTCCCTGAACAGTTCTCGATAATCGGGAAACTCAGGGCGCGTTATCCTGTGGCCACTCTCTGCCATGTGTTCGGGGTTCATCGCAGCAGCTGCAAATACTGGAAAAACCGTCCTGAAAAGCCAGACGGCAGACGGGCTGTATTACGCAGTCAGGTACTTGAACTGCATGGCATCAGCCACGGCTCTGCCGGAGCAAGAAGCATCGCCACAATGGCAACCCAGAGAGACTACCAGATGGGGCGCTGGCTTGCTGGCAGACTCATGAAAGAGCTGGGGCTGGTCAGTTGCCAGCAGCCGACTCACCGGTATAAGCGTGGCGGTCATGAGCACGTTGCTATCCCGAATCATCTTGAGCGACAGTTCGCCGTAACGGAACCAAATCAGGTGTGGTGCGGTGATGTGACCTATATCTGGACGGGTAAGCGCTGGGCGTACCTCGCCGTTGTTCTCGACCTGTTCGCAAGAAAACCAGTGGGCTGGGCCATGTCGTTCTCGCCGGACAGCAGGCTCACCATGAAAGCACTGGAAATGGCATGGGAAACCCGTGGTAAGCCCGTCGGGGTGATGTTCCACAGCGATCAAGGTAGCCATTATACGAGCAGGCAGTTCCGGCAGTTACTGTGGCGATACCGGATCAGGCAGAGTATGAGTCGGCGTGGAAACTGCTGGGATAACAGCCCAATGGAGCGCTTCTTCAGGAGTCTGAAGAACGAATGGGTGCCGGCGACGGGCTATGTAAGCTTCAGCGATGCAGCTCACGCAATAACGGACTATATCGTTGGATATTACAGCGCACTAAGACCGCACGAATATAATGGTGGGTTACCGCCAAACGAATCAGAAAACCGATACTGGAAAAACTCTAACGCGGTGGCCAGTTTTTGTTGACCACTTCATACCGCAGGAGGCATGATGGAGAGCATTAATAATCAAGTGCAGTCGGTACGCCAGTTGCTGGCCATTCCCCAACTGGCCATCCCAAGCTATCAGCGACCTTACCGCTGGGGCTCCAAGAATATCTCGAATCTCTTTACCGATTTGGCAACCCATCAGGACAAGAGCGCCTACCGGCTGGGCTCGGTGGTGTTTCATCAGCACACCGATAGTGAGCAGGGCGAGATGCTTGATATCGTCGATGGTCAGCAACGCACCCTGACCCTGATGTTGACCGTCAAGGCGCTGATCGAGGTGCTGGATAACGAAAATCGCAGTGGCAAAGAGAAGAGTATCCGGTTTCAACGTCAGGATCTGCGTGAGCAATTGCAGGTCTTGCGTGGACCTATCGATGCGTTTATGCAGCGCCAGCGCTTCCCCAGCCGGGATTCGGAGTTCAACCTCAGACGCAACTATCTGGAGTTGCGTCGGCTGGTGGCCCGCCCTGAGTTTGACGAGCAGCAAATTGACTTTCTGCTCAACCGCTGTCAGGTGGTCTGCTTTGTACTGCAGGATATCTCGGAGGCGTTCCAGTTCTTCGATTCGCAAAATGCCCGGGGGCGCGATCTGGCTCCTCACGATCTGCTCAAGGCATTTCACCTGCGCGAGTTTGCCGGTCATGAGGCCAATCTCAAGGCCGAGGCGGTCGCCCATTGGGAGCGCCTGCCAAGCGACGAGCTGGCCAATATGTTCGCCCTCTATCTCTATCGGGTACGCCAGTGGGCCGAGGGCAAGTCGGCCCGCTACTTTGGCAAGGGGGAGGTGGATCTCTTCAAGGGGGTCAACCTAGATCGGGTAGGGCATTATCCTTACGTGGAGTCGCTGCGCATCGCCCACCACTTTGTCGATGAGTACAACAGCCAGTACCAGCGCAAGATTGACGGCCAGTACATGACGTTTCCCTTTCATCTCGACCAGATGATCATCAATGGTCGGCGCTTTTTCGAGATGGCCGAGTACTACCAGACGCGGGTGGCCGCCATCGTGGCCGAGGAGTCTGATTCCGGCAAGGCGCAATCTGCCACCCTGCTCGGCGAAACGCTGACACCGATGGCCAGCAAGGTGCTATCGACCCTGGGCAGCTACGAGCGTCGCCACCGCACCGGGGATCGTTATGTGCGGGCCATGTTCGACTGCGCCCTGATCTTCTATATCGACAAGTTCGGCAGCCAAGGGCTGTCACTGGCCATCGAGAAGTGCTTTATCTGGGCCTATCGCTGCCGCATCCGCCAGCAGGTAGTGCAGTTGGCAACCATGGATAACTATGTGCTGGAGCACAATCTGATCCGTGCCATTCGTGATGCTCGTCTGCCGGGAGATCTGCACGGCTTCCCTTTGCCTAGCATGAGCAGTCGAGAGAACAAGAACAATCGCAATGGTGCCGAAGATGAGCTGGTCGGGCTGTTTCGGGAGATGAAATATTATGAATGATGCAGGCGTTCGCCCCTTTTCCATTCGTGCACTGCTTGAACATCGCGCCCGCTATCTGGTGCCCATGTACCAGCGCAACTATGCCTGGGGTGAGGGAGAGATCACCCAGCTGCTGCAGGATGTGCTGGATTATCATCAAAAATTGGTCAGTGGTAAGGGGCCGCAAACCTACTATATCGGCACCCTGGTGGTGTTTGCCCGGGACGATGGCAGTTTCGAGGTAATCGATGGCCAGCAGCGCTTTACTACCCTCTCTCTGCTGGCCAATTGGCTCAAACATCACGCGATAGATTCGGTGGATATGAGCTGGTATCAGACCATCAACCTCGCTTTTGAGAGTCGCCCGATATCGAGCCATACCTTCGAGCGCTTATGGCAGGGTGTTGCCCCCTACGATTTGCGGGGGAGTACCTTCAATGAAGGTTTGGTGAACGGTTTTGAGCTGATTGGCAAGGCAATGGCGGATCTTGGTTTGGTAGGGGCTAAACTGACGGCCTTTTGCGACTACCTCTTCAAGCATGTGCAGATCTCTCGTATCGAAGTACCCAAGGATACCGATCTCAATCACTTCTTCGAGGCGATGAACAATCGCGGCGAGCAGTTGGAAAAGCATGAAGTGATCAAGGCGCGGCTGATGGAGACGCTGAACCAGATACCCGAGGAAGAGCATCGTCGCCAAAGTATTCATATACTGACCCGGGTATGGGATGCCTGCGCCAATATGGAGCGCTATATCCAGTACGGCTTTACCCCGCAAGAGCGCCACCGTCTGTTTGGTGAGAGCGACTGGGGTCAGTTTGTGCCCCGTGATTTTGCCCATCTGCTTGATCTGCTAGGATCCCCAAACACGGCCGACGCTGCCGATAAAAGCCGTGCAGCTGCCGGTAGCCAAGGGCGCACCTTGTTGGCCATTTTGCAGGATGACAAGCTTGATGGTGAGCAGACGGTGGAGGAGGAGAGCGCAGGCTCCGAGCGCTTTAACAGCGTCATCAACTTCTCCAACTTCTTGCTCCATGTGCTGCGACTCGTGAGCCGCGACCCGGGTGATACGGAGGGGGTGCCGCTTGATGATAAACAACTGGTCGATCAGTTTGAGCTGCGAGTGATAAGGCAACCGGATCCAGTAGCGGCAGTTCAGCGTTTTATCTATGGCCTGTTAAAGAGCAAGTATCTGTTTGATCAGTTCATCATCAAGCGCGAGTTTGCCGATGGCAAGGATAGTTGGAGTCTGAAGCGGCTGCACTGGTATTCGGAAAAGAGCGTCAGTTACATCAATACCTTTGACAAGGATGAAAATGAGAATGGTTTCTCTGGTGTTAACCGGCGGGTCCTGATGTTGCTGTCGGCGTTTCATGTGTCGACCCCGACCCTGGTTTACAAACATTGGCTGAATGGTGCACTGAGATATCTGTTCGACAATTGTCACCCTGATCAACCGGTGGATGCCGGGGCTTATCTGTCCTATCTGGAGAGTCAGGCTCGCCGCTTTGTCTTCCAGCGCTTTTTGGCGCCTGGTGAAGGGGCTTCCTATTACCAGATGCTCTACCTTGATAACGCCCTGTTGCCCGCCATCAATGTGGATGAGAGTTGGCACAAGGTGATTACATCCAAACTTCGCTTCGGTCATATCGAGAACAACTTTGTCTTCAACTTCCTCGACTATCTGCTGTGGGTACGAGATCGGAATAGTGACAAAGTTGCTGGCCCCTTTGAGTTCACTTTCCGCAGCTCGGTGGAGCACTTCTCACCCCAGCATCCGATGGATGGCTATAAACCGGTTGAGCAGAGTGCACTCCATTCGTTTGGCAACCTTTGCCTTATCAGCCACAGCAAGAACTCGCGCTTGAGTAACTTCCAGCCGCAACAGAAGCAGGAGCACTTTGAAGCAAGCCTTGCCAATAACCAGACTGATAGTCTTAAATTGCTTGCTATGATTCGGCTGATGAAAGATAAAGGTCGTTGGCTGGAAGATGAGATAGCTGTGCATCAACAAGATATGTTGCAGGTCTTACTATCCAATCAAATTCAGCAATAACGGATTGAATCTGTTTATGAAATTTGGCTGCTATCAACTAATGGGCGTTAAGTTGATTGTATGATCTGATTGATAAAGAAGGGGAGACTAAAAATCTCCTCTTCTTTGCAGCAGTTTACTGCGGTCTTTTTGTGATGCATCAGCATAAAACGTTTTACTTGTGGACCCTAAGAAATGGAGAACATTATGTCGACTGTAGATACCTCTACAGCAGAGGAACTCAATCAAGGAGGCTCAGATTTTATTCTGACTTCCCTCGAGGCTATGCGTAAGAAGTTATTGGACCTTACGTCTCGAAATCGACTTTTGAATTTCCCTATCACTCAAAAAGGGTCTTCACTACGGAAGGTGCGAACAAGTTCCTGATATGAGATCATCATATTCATCCGGAGCGCATCCCAGAGGGACATCATGAGCCATCAACTCACCTTCGCCGATAGTGAATTCAGCACTAAGCGCCGTCAGACCCGAAAAGAGATTTTCCTCTCCCGCATGGAGCAGATTCTGCCATGGCAGAATATGACCGCTGTCATCGAGCCGTTTTATCCCAAGGCGGGCAATGGCCGACGGCCCTATCCGCTGGAGACCATGCTGCGTATTCACTGCATGCAGCATTGGTACAACCTGAGCGACGGTGCCATGGAAGATGCCCTGTACGAAATCGCCTCCATGCGCCTGTTTGCCCGATTATCCCTGGATAGCGCCCTGCCGGATCGCACCACCATCATGAATTTCCGCCACCTGCTCGAGCAGCATCAACTGGCCCGTCAATTGTTCAAGACCATCAATCGCTGGCTGGCCGAAGCAGGCGTCATGATGACCCAAGGCACTTTGGTGGATGCCACCATCATTGAGGCACCCAGCTCTACCAAGAACAAAGAGCAGCAACGCGATCCGGAGATGCATCAGACCAAGAAAGGCAATCAGTGGCACTTTGGCATGAAGGCCCACATTGGTGTCGATGCCAAGAGTGGCCTGACCCACAGCCTGGTCACCACCGCGGCCAACGAGCATGACCTCAATCAGCTGGGTAATCTGCTTCATGGAGAGGAGCAATTTGTCTCAGCCGATGCCGGCTACCAAGGAGCGCCACAGCGCGAGGAGCTGGCCGAGGTGGATGTGGACTGGCTGATCGCCGAGCGTCCCGGCAAGGTAAAAACCTTGAAGCAGCATCCGCGCAAGAACAAAACGGCCATCAACATCGAATACATGAAAGCCAGCATCCGTGCCAGGGTGGAGCACCCGTTTCGCATCATCAAGCGGCAGTTCGGCTTCGTGAAAGCCAGATACAAAGGGCTGCTGAAAAACGATAACCAACTGGCGATGTTATTCACCCTGGCCAACCTGTTTCGGGTGGACCAAATGATACGTCAGTGGGAGAGATCTCAGTAAAAACCGGAAATAACGCCAGAAATGGTGGAAAAAATAGCCTAAATAGGCTGATTCGATGTGTTTGCGGGAAAAAAATCGGCCCAGATCCGCGAAATTTTAATCAGCGAGTCAGCTTGGGAAGAAATGACCTGCTTATTCGCACCTTCCCTAACACAAGAGACAGGGGAGTTCTGATTAATTTCAGCGACATTATTATGTTCCTTAGCAAAGAGGTTTTTGCACCACGGCGTAAACCTGAACGCCCAGGGCGCAGCCAATCCAAAACACGGGCAAGAACAAAATGCACTAAACGAACGGCATCCTGCATGATACGGCGAGGTTTCCATGCGCAGCGTCGCGCGAAGAACAGCAAGCAAAAACGTTGCCAGAATGGTTAACCCCTTGACGGGGTTATGACATCTTTGAGTATAGAGCGCCGCGTTCTGCCGCCCTGCGGCAGGAGAAGAAATTACAGCGGAGATCACATATCGTTAACATTAAAGCCCATAAGTTGTGCAAGGGTCACGATTTGCACACTTTTGCAGCAATAAAGACCTAAACTTCAGCCGGGAACGGCGTGAGAACTGTGTTAGGATCTTTTCCTTTTTATCAGGAGTGTCCGCGATGACGGAAGGTCCATTAAATGAAAGCGAAATGGCATGGCTGGAAGAGACTCTCATGTCTTACGGCCATGACGATGCGTCTGTGATTGACGTATCCGAACTGGACGGCATGCTTACCGCAGTGCTTTCCGGCCCTGTTGTCGTTGAGCCAGATACCTGGCTGGTGGCCGTGTGGGGCGGGGAGAAATACATTCCGCGCTGGAAAAACGATCGTGAAATGAACCGTTTTATCGATCTCTGCTTTAAGCATATGAACGACATTGCTGAGCGGCTGAGCGAATACCCGGACCAGTTTGAGCCGATGTTTGGATATAACGACGTCGACGGTGAGAGCTACACCGTGGTGGAAGAGTGGTGCTATGGCTATATGCGCGGCGTGGCGTTGACGGACTGGTCAGCCTTGCCGGAGTCTCTGAAGGCCGATCTCGAAGTGATTGCCCTGCACGGTACGGAAGAGAACAGCGAGAAGCTGGATGAACTGAGCGAAGAAGACTATATCGCCAGCATTGAGCGCATCCAGCCAGCGCCACTGCGTTTATATCAATACTGGGTAGATAACCCGCAGCAGCCTGAAGCAAAGAAGCCGATTGTGAACGGTACGAAGGTCGGGCGCAACGATCCGTGTCCTTGCGGCAGCGGGAAGAAGTTTAAGAGCTGCTGTTTGCATTGATAAAAAGGGGCTAAAGATAGCCCCTTTTTTATTTAACCCACTTCCGGCAACATGCCGGCGGCAATCAATACCTGCACCAGAATAATCACCACCCCACAGCTAAACACAATGCCCAGCAGCGGTTTTCCTCCCGCCACGCGGTACCCCTGCTGAGGATGCTGCTGGCGGCTCTTCCATGCCAGCAGGGAAGGGAGTAACAGCGCCAGGATCGACAGCGCCACCCCGGCGTAACCCAGCGCCATCACAAACCCGCGTGGGTAAAACAGCGCAAACGCGAGCGGCGGCAGGAAAGTAATTACCCCCGTCTGTAACCGTCCGCTAACCGTATTGCGACGCTGGAACAGGTCGGCCAGGTAATCAAACAGGCCGAGCGCCACGCCCAGGAACGAGGTCGCCAGCGCCAGGTCGGCAAACAGATGGACCGCCAGCTCCACGTGAGGAGACGTGACGACCTCGCGCAGTGCCAGCAGAAAACCATTCAGGCCAGCGTGCTGCGCCATGAGTCCAATAAAGGTTGTAGAGTCAATGCTGCCCAGCGTCACCAGTTGCCAGAAAATATAGGCGATGAGCGGGATCGCGCTGCCGATAACAAACACGCGGCGCAGCTTGCGAGTATCGCCGTTCATATAGCTGACAATACTCGGTACGCTGCCGTGGAAGCCAAACGAGGTGAAAATCACCGGGATAGCGGAAAGTGCGAGCCCTTTTTCCAGCGGCAGCGTCAGCAGATTAACCTTGTGCACATGCGGTGCCAGCAGGACCAGCATGACAATCAGAAACAGAATTTTGGCGCTGAAGAGAAAACGGTTGAACAGATCGACCAGCGAGGTCCCCACGCAGACCACGCCGCCGCCGATGAGCGCAAAGAAGATTGCTCCCGTCGCCGGGGTAATGTCAGAGCCAAACCAGTCATTGACGCTGGAGGCAATGAGCTCCCCGGCCCCGCTAATATACGCGGCAGTCAGGGCGTACATCAGGAACATCATACTAAAGCCGGTTATCCACTGACCGTAGCGTCCCAGGTAGCGCGCCGCCAGTGAACCCAGCCCGGTGTCGGCGGGCACATGCTGGTAAACCTCAAGCAACAACAGCGCGGTGTAACACATCAGCGCCCAGAGTGTGCCAAGAAGCAGCAGCGTCATCCCGAATCCCACACCTGCAGCAGCCAGGGGCATTGCCAGCATTCCTGCGCCAATCGTCGTTCCGGCGACGATAAAAATACTTCCCAGGGTTCTGTTTTTCACGCTTTCCTCTACGACGATGGTGAATCGCGACAATTTCTGCGGCGCAGAGTAAGGGAAAAGCCGTAACTCGTCAAATCACCGTTACAAGATGTGTAATGAAATATTTACGGGTTAGGCGTGCAGTGATCCTTAATGGGGCGATGCCTACTTCATAAGAGCAATGTCACGGCGCAAATTTCAGGCGTAACGTAAACAACTCGTGCAAATAATAAAATAATGTGAGGATTTTTTATGGAGGGGGAGAATCCATTTACGGCGGCATGGAGCCGGGGAGGCAATCTGTTGTGCCATGGACACTGGATAATAAGCTGGCAGAACCAGCCTCTGACGCTGCCTGAGTCCCGCCGCGAAAAGGATATGGGCACCTGGGCAATCTATTCGGTTATTGATCCTGAAGATGAAACCTTTGCACAAGGCTTACAGGAAGATGAGTGGATTATCGAAAACGTTGACTGGCTGACAGACCTGTTTTTCGAGGTGGGTATTCCGCTTGAGACGGCCAGCTACCGCTATTTTTATCAGGCCGTCAATCCCCATGACTGGCGCTGTACCAGCTGCGCAGGATGTATGTAAATTAACGCGGTGCAGGAAACCCGCACCGCGTTGAAATTAATTCTGTGTATCGAGAGTGGAAAGTTCTTTATCAATAAAGTAAAGACCTTCACCTGATTTACCCACCAGGGATAATTTATCCAGCACGGATTTAAACAGCTTCTCTTCTTCATGCTGTTCTGCCACATACCATTGCAGGAAATTAAAGGTTGGATAATCCTGGCTGGTCATTGCCGCATGAACCAGTTCGTTAATTTTCTGCGTGATCAGCTGTTCGTGCTCGTAGGTGGCGCGGAACAGTTCATCGAGAGAATTATACTCGGCAAAAGGCGAGGCCACGGTCTCAATGCGCGGCAGGCTGCCGGTGTCGGTCAGATAATCAAACAGGCGCTGCATGTGGGTCATCTCTTCCTGCGCATGGCGACGCAGAAACGCGGCCGCACCTTCAAAGCTGTGGTAGCTGCACCAGGCGCTCATCTGCTGGTAGAGAAGGGATGAAAAGAGCTCAAGGTTCATTTGCGCATTGAGCTTGTCGATCATTTCAGTTTTCAGCATGGTGACGCTCCGGGTTATTATTACTGGTTCACAATGAGCGACACTATAATTTGTTATTTAATTATTTGCAAAACGTAAAATAAATATTCATTACTTCAAAATACGAATGGGAATAAAACGCATTGTCGGTTTTATATTAATGCGAATTGTTTTTGTTCTTAGTTAAATAAAGTGCCAGCAAACGCTGGCAGCTTGGATTAATACCAGGGATTATTTGACTTAGGGTTAACGGCATAACCCATGCATTTATACTGAATGGTCACGCTTTCGTTAAGGCACAAAGAGCCGCTTATCAGCGCACAGGTTTTGACGGGTTGCCCGTAGGCAGACGCGGTGGCATACCCCATACCCTGGCAGGCTTTCACTGCGGTGCCGTTATTTACATATTCGTCAGACCAGGCATTTTGCAGCACGGCCTGACCGTAATCGAGGCGGACAATGCCGTTTGGTGCGTCGAGGCTACTGATTTCCGCCTGACGGTTAACGCTGCATCCCGCGAGCAGCAGGATCGTACCGGCTACGATGACTCTTTTCATGGTTCGCTCTGAGTGGATGGAGATACGTTATCGTACCCGCAGAGACGTAGCCCAATGCCAGGAATAGCCGGACGATCTGCCTTCTCTCTTTGATTTTGTTCGCGGTTTTGCTGGCTAACAGGTGTTGCAGTAAATTGAATTGTGATGCACATCACAAAAACATTGATTTTTGTGATGTTGGTCATATTATAGGCGCATTGACGATAAAGCTGTATGACAAGTTAATGGAGCATCACAATGAAACTGCGCAAAATCCTCAAAAGTATGTGGGCCAATTACTGCCGCACCTTTAAAGACGTGCCGCCGGGCGCCATGTTCTGATAAAAAAAACCTGCTTCGGCGGGTTTTTTTGTCCCTGCTGGTGACGAAGGGGAGATGTCAGGGGCTGCGTTTTGATACTATGGCGGCCTTTAAATAAGGAGAAGCCCCATGTCACAAAACCTGAGCGCCGATCAGGAACTGGTCTCTGACGTTGTTGCCTGTCAGCTGGTTATTAAGCAAATCCTTGATGTTCTGGATGTTATTGCCCCGGTTGAAGTCCGCGAGAAGATGTCCACGCAGCTGAGAAACATTGATTTCACCAGCCATCCTGCCGCCGCTGACCCGGTGACGCTTCGTGCGATCCAGAAAGCGATCGCGCTGATTGAGCTGCGCTTCACCCCGCAGGGCGAGTCGCATTAATATCTGCAAACGGGCGACCGCGTAAGTCGACCGTTGATGCCTTTAAAAGAAAGTCTGTACCAGCAGGTAGCTCGCCGCACACGCGCAGCTCACACCGATTAATCCGGGCAGAATGAAGCTGTGGTTAATGATGAATTTGCCGATGCGGGTGGTTCCTGAGCGATCGAAGCCGATGCAGGCTAAATCACTGGGATAGGTCGGCAGAACAAAATAGCCGTATGACGCCGGGAAAAAGGCGATCAGCATTTTTGGATCGATCCCCAGCATCAGCCCCATTGGCGCCACGGCCGTCAGGGCAGCCGCCTGGCTGTTCACCAGCTTCGACACCAGGAAAAGCACGATGGCATACGTCCACGGATGGCTTTTCACCACGCCTTCCAGCGCCAGTTTTAACTCGTCGAGATGCGCCTGGAAAAAGGTATCGCTCATCCACGCCACCCCGAACACCGAGAAAATCGCCACCATACCGGCCTTAAATACCGCGCCGTTAGAAATGGCTGAGGCATTGACCTTGCAGGCCATCAGCATCACGGCACCGGCAATGAGCATCATCATCTGAATGACCAGGTTCATCGACAGCGCCGTCATTTTGCCTTTCAACTCGAAGGCGGGGCGCAGTTCGGGGAAGGCCCCGAGCAGGACAACCACGGCAATACCGGCAAAGAAAATCCAGGTCGACCAGTAAGCCTGCTTCGGAAAACGTTGATTCATTAACGTCTCCGTACCGCCATAGATAAACTCACGCTGCTTTGGATCTTTTAGTTTTTCCTGAAACTCCCTGTCGTCAGACAAATCTTTCCCGCGGCGTAAACTCCACAGGGCAGCAATGGCGACACCAAAAAGTGAAGCGGGAACCGACACGGCGAGTATTTCCAGGATCCCCCATGCGTGACCGATCCCATGCTGGGCGGCCAGGATGGAGACCAGCGACACGACGGCGACGGAAACCGGTGATGCCGTGATTGCCATCTGCGATGCTACCGATGCCACGGCCATTGGGCGCTCGGGTCGGATCCCTTTTTTCAGGGCGATATCCGCAATGATGGGGAACATGGTGTAGACCACATGGCCGGTACCGCAGAGAAAGGTCAGCATCCAGGTGGTAAACGGGGCGAGAAGCGTGATGTGCTGCGGATGTTTGCGCAGGAGGCGTTCGGCAAATTGCATCATGACATTGAGCCCACCGGCAGTTTGCAGGGTGGCTGCACAACCAATCACGGCGAGAATGGTCAACATCACGTCAACCGGCGGCTTGCCGGGCTGGAGACCAAAGACAAAACACAAAATAAAAAGGCCAATCCCGCTGATTAACCCAAGCCCCATGCCGCCGAAACGTGTACCCGTCAGCAGGCAGAGGAGAATGACAATAAACTCAATGGTGATCATGCTGCTCCCTCGTCAATGATTATGTAATTAAATAAATCATTACATGTTGTGTGGTTAATCATTGGGAGCGAGATCTGATTTGTTAAATCTCAGCAAAAGCAGAAGGTTGGCGCAGGGAAGGTAACCTGCTCCGAACGGGAGCAGGTCAAAAGCGTCAGTGATGCTGCACTGTGACAATGTCGAGCAGGTGGCGATCGGTTTGTTCCGGGCACAAACCTGCCTGTTGCGCATTATGGATCTCGTCCGCAAGGGTTTTCAGCAGCATTCCGTCCTGCTGCTGCTCTTTATCCATATCGCGCAGGAATTTCAGCGTGGTCATGTCATGCTGCGCTCTGGCTTCATCGGCCAGCTTGTTGAGCGTCGTGCAACGCTGTTCATACTCTTCAAGCGTCTTTTCAAACAATTCTTCCAGAGAAGAGTAATTATCGTTGATCCCCTCCAGGGCTTTAACAACCGGGTTTGCCCCCGCCGCTTTCAGGAAATTAAAGACGCGCATCATGTGGGTGACGTTGCTTTGGGCCTGTGAACGAAAGAACGTGGCAGAGCCCGTAAGGCTTTTCTCGGAACACCACGCACTGAGGTAAAGGTGCAGATTTGAGGCGTAAAACTCAAGGTTCATCTGCGCGTTAAGTTTTTGCATCATCGTTTGGGTAGCCATACTCATATCCTTATAGACTGTGGGACGTGATGTCCGTTGCTTAACCTGAGCGCCAGGCAAATACGAAGAAATAGAGCAGAAAAAGAGATTCTGCAGTGCCAAAGCTGACCGAAATTCACTTCCTGTGTTCGATATAAATAAGCATACCGTTGTCTTTAATTTAAGAAAAGTCTTAATCCCGCTGTTTTTACCATACATTACAAAATTTAATATAGTACAAATATTCAAATAGTTTCCCATGAAATGAAATCATTCTATCTTACTGATAGTTAAGGGGGAGTGTGTTTTTAATGTTGCGGTTTGTGTTTCGGGGGGATTGCGTCGGAATAATTATCTGGGAAAGCAAGAAATACAGATAATTCATTTCGCATATATGATGTTTCATTAAAATTGCGCTAAATCAATTTTTGCCGGGAAATATATTTTCAGCGCGAGTGTGTTTTTTTGATGGAAAGCAGGGTGTTCCTTTCAACCCTTAGCCCCGGCGTGACCGGTCTAATGGCATCAGGGACTTCTTAGCGAATCTTATGGATAATTCTGCTCACCCCTCTTTTATTTGTCTGACAAATCCTGCCTTTTTTATGTCATTTTCGCTGAATTTATGTACGCAATTACTGTAATTCTGCGGTGTGATGGGGCTCTCTTATGGATGATTAATTTCCCGCTAAAACTATCACCAGCAATAACGCTTATGACGAGGTAAGCGCTAATGCCTTGTTTTAAGTCCGATTAAATAAGAAGCACGTAAATATTCCCTACAGAAAAGAATGCTAAAGCTGGAGTTTACCATGCACAAATTTACTAAAGCGCTGGCGGCCATCGGTCTGGCTGCCGTTATGTCACAATCCGCTATCGCTGAGAATTTAAAACTCGGTTTTCTGGTAAAACAGCCCGAAGAACCCTGGTTCCAGACCGAGTGGAAATTCGCAGATAAAGCCGGGAAAGATTTAGGTTTTGAAGTGATTAAAATCGCCGTGCCCGACGGTGAGAAAACGCTGAACGCCATCGACAGCCTGGCGGCCAGCGGTGCAAAAGGTTTTGTTATCTGTACACCGGATCCGAAACTGGGGTCCGCCATTGCGGCGAAAGCCCGCGGTTACGACATGAAAGTCATTGCCGTTGACGATCAGTTCGTGAATGCCAAAGGCAAACCGATGGACAGCGTGCCGCTGGTCATGATGGCGGCGACCAAAATCGGCGAACGTCAGGGTCAGGAACTCTATAAAGAAATGCAGAAACGCGGCTGGGATGTGAAAGAGACCGCCGTCATGGCCATTACCGCTGATGAGCTGGACACAGCACGTCGTCGTACGACGGGCTCAATGGACGCGCTGAAAGCGGCCGGTTTCCCGGAGAAACAGATCTATAAAGTCCCGACCAAATCCAACGATATCCCGGGGGCATTTGACGCCGCGAACTCCATGCTGGTTCAGCACCCGGAAGTGAAGCACTGGCTGGTGGTCGGTATGAACGATAACACCGTGCTGGGTGGGGTCCGTGCGACAGAAGGCCAGGGCTTTAAAGCGCCCGATGTGATCGGAATTGGCATCAACGGCGTTGACGCCGTCAGTGAGCTTTCCAAAGCGCAGGCCACCGGCTTCTACGGTTCTCTGCTGCCAAGCCCGGATGTCCACGGCTACAAATCCAGCGAAATGCTCTACAACTGGGTAACCAAAGGCGCTGAACCGCCGAAATTTACCGAAGTGACCGACGTGGTGCTGATCACCCGCGACAACTTCAAAGAGGAACTGGCGAAAAAAGGACTGGGCGGTAAGTAATACGCTGTGATTGTGCCCCTTACTCGCCGTAAGGGGCCAGACGTACAGACTACAGGAATCACGGAGTCGTTATGCAACAGTCTCATCCCTATCTCTCTTTTCGCGGCATCGGGAAAACGTTCCCCGGTGTTAATGCGCTGACCGATATCAGCTTTGACTGCTATGCCGGACAGGTTCACGCCCTGATGGGGGAAAACGGAGCGGGGAAATCCACGCTGTTAAAAATCCTCAGCGGCAACTACGCGCCAACAACCGGCACGCTGGCTATTCGCGGCGAAGAGATGGCCTTTGCCGATACCACGGCGGCGCTTAATGCCGGGGTGGCCATTATCTATCAGGAATTGCACCTTATTCCCGAGATGACCGTGGCGGAAAATATCTATTTAGGCCAGCTTCCGCACAAAGGCGGCGTGGTGAACCGTTCGCTACTTAATTATGAAGCGGGGCTGCAGCTTAAACATCTTGGTCTGGATGTCGATCCCCAGACGCCGCTGAAATATCTCTCCATCGGCCAGTGGCAGATGGTTGAAATTGCCAAGGCGCTGGCGCGCAACGCCAAAATTATTGCTTTCGATGAACCCACCAGCTCGCTCTCCAAGCGTGAAATCGAAAACCTGTTCCGCGTGATCCGCGAGTTGCGACAGGAAGGACGCACCATTTTGTATGTCTCGCACCGCATGGAAGAGATATTTGCCCTGAGCGATGCCATTACCGTTTTTAAAGATGGGCGCTATGTGCGCACCTTTAGCGATATGCAGCAGGTTAACCATGACCAGCTTGTTCAGGCGATGGTCGGGCGCGATCTGGGCGATATCTATCACTGGAAGCCGCGCGAGTATGGCCCTGAACGCCTGCGGCTGGAAAACGTGAAAGCGCCAGGCGTGAGAACACCGGTTTCATTATCCGTCCGCAGCGGCGAGATCGTCGGGCTGTTTGGCCTGGTAGGGGCGGGGCGCAGCGAATTAATGAAAGGCTTGTTCGGGGGTACCCGCATTTCCGCAGGGCGGGTCTCCATCGACGGTGAGCAGGTTGATATCCAGAAACCCGCCCACGCGATCAGGGCAGGAATGATGCTCTGTCCGGAAGACCGCAAAGCGGAAGGGATCATTCCGGTGCATTCGGTGCGTGACAACATCAATATTTCCGCCCGCCGTAAGTTTATTCGCGCGGGTTGCCTGATAAACGACAGCTGGGAGTCGAGCAATGCCGACCACCATATTCGCTCGCTGAATATTAAAACGCCCGGCCCGGAACAGCTGATTATGAATTTGTCAGGGGGGAACCAGCAGAAGGCCATTTTAGGCCGCTGGTTGTCGGAAGACATGAAGGTCATTTTGCTGGATGAGCCGACGCGCGGTATCGATGTGGGCGCAAAACACGAGATTTATAACGTGATCTATGAACTGGCAAAACGCGGCGTGGCGGTACTTTTCGCCTCCAGCGATCTGCCGGAGGTGCTTGGCGTTGCCGACCGCATTGTGGTGATGCGTGAAGGCGAAATCGCCGGTGAATTACTTCATGAACAGGCGAATGAACAACAGGCGTTGAACCTCGCCATGCCTAAAGTCAGCCAGGCAGTCGCCTGAGTAAGGAGTTAATGATGTCCTCTGTTACTACATCCGGAGCGCCGAAGTCGGCTTTTAGTTTTGGTCGTATCTGGGATCAGTACGGCATGCTGGTGGTCTTTGCCGCACTTTTCGTCGCCTGTGCGATCTTCGTCCCTAACTTTGCCACTTTCATTAATATGAAAGGATTGGGCCTGGCCATTTCCATGTCCGGCATGGTGGCCTGCGGTATGCTGTTCTGTCTGGCCTCCGGTGATTTCGACCTGTCGGTGGCCTCTGTTATCGCCTGTGCGGGCGTGACCACCGCCGTGGTGATCAACATGACAGAAAGCCTGTGGATTGGCGTGCTGGCGGGTCTGTTACTAGGCGTGCTTAGCGGCCTGGTGAACGGTTTTGTCATTGCTCGTCTGAAGATTAACGCCCTGATAACCACGCTTGCGACGATGCAAATTGTGCGAGGTCTGGCCTATATCATCTCCGACGGTAAAGCGGTCGGGATTGAAGACGAGCGCTTCTTTACGCTGGGTTACGCTAACTGGCTGGGCCTGCCTGCGCCAATCTGGCTCACCGTGGCCTGCCTGATCCTGTTCGGCTTCCTGCTCAACCGGACCACGTTTGGCCGCAATACTCTGGCGATCGGGGGCAATGAAGAAGCCGCACGTCTGGCCGGTGTGCCGGTGGTGCGCACCAAGATTATTATCTTTGTCCTCTCGGGACTGGTTTCTGCCGCCGCCGGGATTATTCTGGCCTCGCGTATGACCAGCGGCCAGCCAATGACCTCGATTGGTTATGAGCTGATCGTCATTTCTGCCTGCGTTTTAGGGGGTGTTTCCCTCAAGGGCGGCATCGGAAAAATCTCATATGTGGTGGCTGGTATCCTGATTTTAGGGACGGTAGAGAACGCCATGAACCTGCTGAATATTTCGCCGTTCTCTCAGTACGTGGTGCGTGGTCTGATCCTGCTGGCGGCGGTGATATTCGACCGTTACAAGCAAAAAGCAAAGCGTACCGTGTAACCCCGACGCTGACTTTTTATTGCTCAACTTATAACCATAGTTGACCCCTGAACCGCCTCGCCAGTTTTGCTGGCGGGGCGGTTGTCAAATGGCGAGCCCCATCACACTGTCTATACTTACATGGCTATGAAAGAGGTAAAGGCGTTTACCTCTCATCAACTGTAAGGAGGAATAGGGTGGCTGACTCGTTAACCGCACCGCCTGTACTGCCCGGAAAATATGCTTTCTTTTTTGACCTCGACGGGACGCTCGCCGGGATCCAGCCGCATCCTGACGACGTGGTCGTACCGGATACGGTGCTAGAGAATTTGCAGCAGCTCTCTCGACTGAACGAGGGCGCATTGGCATTGATTTCAGGGCGCTCAATGGCCGAGCTGGATGTGCTCGCCAGTCCTTACCACTTTCCGCTAGCCGGTGTACACGGAGCGGAGCGCCGCGATATCCATGATCAACTGCATGTTGTATCACTCCCCGATACCTTAATTCAGGCGTTACACACTGAACTCTCCTCGGCGCTGGCGTCACTCCCGGGTACGGAACTGGAAGCGAAAGGCATGGCATTCGCCTTGCACTATCGGCAGGCACCGCATCACGAAGCAGCGATATTTGCGATTGCCCGTAGCGTGGTCGATGCACACCCGCAGCTCGCGCTACAGCCGGGGAAGTGTGTCGTTGAGATAAAACCTGAAGGCATTAATAAAGGTGCTGCTATTGCGGCGTTTATGGCGGAACCGCCATTTAAGGGACGTATACCGGTATTTTTAGGCGATGATCTGACCGACGAGGCCGGATTTCGCGTGGTGAATCAGGCCGGAGGGATCGCCGTTAAGGTGGGGCCTGGTAACACTGTCGCAGAATGGCGTCTGGCAAATGTCGACGCCGTCTGGCAGTGGATATCTGAAATCGCTAACCAGCAACAACAACAAATAGCGCAAAACAAAGGGGGAAACCATTATGGGTCGCTTAGTCGTCGTCTCTAACCGAATTGCACCGCCTGATGATAAAAAATCCAGTGCAGGTGGCCTGGCGGTAGGGGTGTTAGGTGCCTTGAAAGCTGCTGGTGGGCTGTGGTTTGGCTGGAGTGGTGAAATCAGTGAAGAAGAGAAACCGCTTAACAAAGTGACGCGTGGGAATATCACGTGGGCATCCTTTGCGCTGAAAGAGAAAGACTATGACGAGTATTACTCGCAATTCTCCAACGCCGTGCTGTGGCCTGCGTTTCATTACCGTCTTGACCTGGTCAAATTCCAGCGTGAATCCTTCGAAGGGTACTCGCGCGTCAACGCGCTGCTGGCGGATAAACTGCTGCCTCTTATAGAGGAAGACGATATTTTATGGATCCACGATTACCACCTGCTGCCCTTCGCCCGAGAGCTGCGTAAAAGGGGAGTAAACAACCGGATTGGCTTCTTCCTGCACATACCGTTCCCGACGCCGGAGATCTTTACCGCACTGCCGCCGCATGAAGCGCTGCTGGAGGGGCTGTGTGATTACGATTTATTGGGCTTCCAGACCGAAAATGACCGCCTCGCGTTCCTGGATTCGGTGTCAGGTAAAACGCGACTGATGACAAAAGGCGGCAAGACCCATACGGCGTGGGGGAAAACCTTCCACACCGAAGTGTATCCGATTGGGATTGAACCCGACGAGATTGCGGATCAGGCTTCCGGCCCGCTGCCGCCGAAGCTGGCGCAGCTGAAGAATGAACTCAAGCATGTGAAGAATATCTTCTCGGTAGAGCGTCTGGATTATTCCAAAGGGCTACCGGAACGCTTCCTGGCCTATGAAACGCTGCTGGATAAATACCCTCAGCACCACGGTAAAATTCGTTATACACAGATAGCGCCAACGTCGCGCGGTGAAGTTCAGGCCTACCAGGATATTCGTCACCAGCTGGAAACGGAAGCGGGGCGCATCAATGGTCGCTATGGTCAGCTTGGCTGGACGCCGCTCTTTTACCTGAATCAGCATTTTGACCGCAAAATCCTGATGAAAGTCTTCCGCTATGCAGACGTGGGGCTGGTCACCCCGTTACGTGACGGGATGAACCTGGTGGCAAAAGAGTATGTGGCGGCTCAGGACCCGGCGGACCCGGGGGTACTGGTGCTTTCCCAGTTTGCCGGGGCGGCGAATGAGCTCACGTCAGCGCTTATCGTGAACCCTTACGATAGGGATGACGTGGCTAATGCCCTCAACCGCGCGTTGACCATGCCGCTGACGGAGCGCATTTCACGCCATGCTGAGATGATGGAAACGATCCGTAAGAACGATATTAATCACTGGCAGGCGCGTTTTATTCAGGATCTCCGCGAAATAACGCCGCAAAGCCATGAAGGCGATCTGCAAAAAAAGATCGCAACATTCCCTAAACTCGCCTGATATTCCTCCGGGGGGTTTACGACCCCCCAAGCGGCACTAACAGCACATCAACCTGGCTTGACGCGACAATCGATTTTGCCGCGCAAGCTGCGCGAGATAAAAAGCTGTGGTTATGGTTCCCGCAAATTACTAAATCAATATTCTGTTTGCGACACATGTCGAGAATATGAGCATTAAGTTCACCGGTCGCAATTACGGTCTCGTAAACAGGATATTGTGCCTTTTCTACCAACTCTCGCAGAAATTGCTGTGTTTCTTCCTGCAATACCTCACGAATATCTTCCAGCATGGGGGCTGCCAGCTGATTATACATCTCGGGTTCGGCTGCAAGCGTGATGAGGCTAATGCGCGCATTGCTGGGCCTGGCGATGGACACGGCCCGGGAAACAAGCAGATGGCTTTCGGGAGAAACAGCAACAGATACAAGCAGATGGGAGTAACTCATGTCGCACTCCTTAGATGTCTGAAAGACAGCGTGTGATCACCATTACCGCGAATGACCAGGATCTGCAAGAGGGGATTACGACATTAGTGTGAAGCTTATCATAATTATTCATTAATTATTCTTATAAGAAGAATAACTGAAAAACGCGTCTAAATGAAAAAAATTAACAACTTAACGTAAATCACACAATTTCCCTCTTTTGCCGTTAAATCGTTTTAACCCGTTATAAACATATTTCGAATGATCACGCTCTGAAACAATTTTTGTGGGCGGCTTGCATAACTCTATGTTTTTTCACGGTAAGAAAAATGTTTCCTTAAGATGAGCATCTTGTGAAGGTTTCCGGGGCGCGCTCACGGCAGGAAAAGCACGATACATGCCAGTTCGCTTCACCCTTCTGCATGACTATTCGTCGATTAAGAATACAAAACTGTGCCAATTGGGCAAAAAATGAACAAACTACAAGTCATACTGATGGATTTATGGAGGATATTCACTTAAATTGTGTGACGTGGATCACATTTTTTTTAAATTTGAGGGTGGCTGCATTGTATGTGGCAAATCTGACGAGTAGAGTTTGCGTCGAATTAGGAAAAATCTTAGTTATTTGTAAGAAATGATAAACCACGTAAGAGACGTTACTGCGTTTCGACTCTTGCGCGTTTCGATGAATACAAACCTAGATTCAACTATGCATTTAGCCTTTTCTTTTTATACCGGGTGATTTCCCGGCGACATCACGGGGTGCGGTCTTTCCGCATAAAAATAATAGTTGGTTATTCGGGATGGGAACAATGCATACATCCGAGTTGCTAAAACATATCTATGACATCAATTTGTCATATTTACTGCTCGCGCAGCGTTTAATTAGTCAGGACAAAGCGTCCGCGATGTTTCGTCTGGGTATTAACGAAGAAATGGCAACCATGCTGGGTGGTTTAACCCTCCCGCAGATGGTAAAACTGGCCGAAACGAATCAACTGGTTTGCCAGTTCCGTTTTGACAATCCGCAGACGATCACGCGTCTGACGCAGGAATCCCGTGTTGACGATCTGCAACAGATCCATACCGGTATTCTTCTCTCCACTCGCTTGCTTAACGAAATCAGCCAGCCTGATGACGCAGCCCGTAAGAAAAGGGCCTAGCAATGAGCGAGAAAAGCATTGTTCAGGAAGCGCGTGACATACAGCTTGCCATGGAGCTGATTACGCTGGGTGCTCGTTTACAAATGCTGGAAAGCGAGACTCAGCTGAGCCGTGGTCGCCTCATTAAACTGTATAAAGAGTTACGTGGTAGTCCCCCGCCGAAAGGCATGTTGCCGTTTTCGACAGACTGGTTTATGACGTGGGAGCAAAATATCCACGCATCGATGTTCTGTAACGCCTGGCAATACCTTCTGAAAACCGGTTTGTGTAGCGGCGTCGACGCCGTGATCAAAGCGTATAAACTTTACCTTGAACAATGCCCGCAGCAGGACGAAGGCCCCCTGCTGGCACTGACCCGAGCATGGACGCTGGTACGTTTTGTTGAGAGCGGAATGCTTGAATTGTCGCGCTGCAATTGCTGCGATGGCAATTTTATTACCCATGCTCATCAGCCTGTTGGCAGCTTCGCCTGTAGTTTATGCCAGCCTCCATCCCGCGCAGTAAAAAGACGTAAACTTTCCCGGGATGCTGCCGATATTATTCCACAACTGCTGGATGAACAGATCGAACAAGCTGTTTAACCCGAACGTGTGGGCAAGATTCCAGCAGCGGTAAGTCATTACCGCTGCTTTTTTTTACCCCTCAAACGGTAAACGCTACGAACTGAACGTCCTTGCCATAGTCACTAGCGGAAGGATGATGTCGTGCTTATCTTATTAGGTTACCTGGTAGTTCTCGGTACAGTTTTCGGCGGTTACATGATGACCGGCGGGCACCTTGGAGCACTCTATCAACCGGCTGAACTTATTATCATCGGCGGCGCAGGGGTAGGGGCTTTTATCGTTGGTAACAACGGCAAATCCATCAAGGGCACGTTGAAAGCCATTCCATTGCTGTTCCGTCGCTCGAAATATACCAAAAGCATGTATATGGATCTGCTGGCGCTGCTCTATCGCCTGATGGCGAAGTCACGTCAGCAGGGGATGTTCTCTCTTGAGCGGGATATTGAAAACCCGAAAGAGAGCGAAATTTTTGCCAGCTATCCGCGCATTCTGGCTGATGCCATGATGCTGGATTTCATCGTCGATTATCTGCGACTCATCATCAGCGGCAATATGAATACCTTCGAAATCGAAGCGCTGATGGATGAAGAGATCGAAACCCACGAAAGCGAATCTGAAGTGCCTGCCAACAGCCTGGCGCTGGTGGGTGACTCGCTTCCGGCTTTCGGTATCGTTGCGGCGGTGATGGGGGTGGTACATGCCCTGGCCTCGGCGGATCGTCCGGCGGCCGAACTGGGCGCGCTGATTGCCCATGCGATGGTAGGGACCTTCCTCGGTATTTTGCTGGCTTATGGTTTTATCTCTCCGCTGGCCAGCGTCCTGCGCCAGAAGAGCGCGGAAACCACAAAAATGATGCAGTGCGTGAAGATCACGCTGCTCTCAAACCTCAACGGTTATGCGCCGCCGATCGCGGTTGAATTTGGCCGTAAAACGCTTTACTCCAGCGAGCGTCCGTCGTTTATCGAACTTGAAGAACACGTGCGCGCGGTGAAAAACCCAAACCAACAGACGACAACTGAGGACGCATGAAAAATCAGTCCCATCCGATCGTCATCGTAAAAAAACGCAAGCACAAGGGCGGTGGGCATGGCGCGCACGGCTCGTGGAAAATCGCGTACGCCGACTTTATGACTGCAATGATGGCGTTCTTTCTGGTGATGTGGCTGATCTCCATCTCCAGCCCGAAAGAACTGATCCAGATTGCCGAATATTTCCGTACGCCGCTGGCGACGGCAGTGACCGGTGGGCCGCGTATCTCTAACAGCGACAGCCCCATTCCTGGCGGCGGTGATGATTACACCCAGCAGAAGGGTGAGGTGAAAAAAGAGCCGAACATCGACGAGCTGAAGAGGAAGATGGAACAGGCGCGTCTGAAAAAACTGCGTGGCGATCTCGATCAGCTGATTGAGGCTGACCCCAAACTGCGTGCGTTGCGACCGCACCTGAAAATCGATCTGGTGCAGGAAGGGTTGCGTATTCAGATCATTGATAGCCAGAACCGTCCGATGTTTAAAACCGGCAGCGCTGAGGTTGAGCCGTACATGCGCGATATTCTGCGCGCTATTGCACCGGTGCTGAACGGCATTCCTAACCGAATCAGCCTGTCAGGCCACACGGATGATTTCCCGTACGCCAGTGGGGAGAAGGGATACAGCAACTGGGAGCTTTCTGCCGATCGTGCCAACGCCTCGCGTCGCGAGCTGGTGGCCGGTGGGCTTGATGATGGCAAGGTACTGCGCGTGGTCGGCATGGCAGCAACCATGCGCGTCTCCGACCGCGGGCCGGATGACGCCATCAACCGTCGTATCAGTCTTTTAGTGCTGAACCAGCAGGCGGAGCAGGCCATCCTGCATGAAAACGCCGAAAGTCAGAATGAGTCACTGGACGATTTAAAACAGCCTGGGGCCGTTCCTTCGGCTGCCGTTCCAACATCGCCACCAGCCAATCCGAGGTGATAGCGTGAGCATGGATATTAGCGATTTTTACCAGACATTCTTTGATGAAGCCGACGAATTGTTGGCCGATATGGAGCAACATTTGCTCGACCTGGTGCCCGAAGCACCGGACTCCGAGCAGCTCAATGCCATCTTCCGTGCGGCGCATTCCATTAAGGGCGGAGCCGGAACGTTTGGATTTACCATCCTGCAGGAAACAACCCATTTAATGGAAAACCTGCTGGATGAAGCACGACGCGGTGAGATGCAGCTCAATACCGACATTATCAACCTGTTTTTGGAAACCAAAGATATTATGCAGGAACAGCTCGACGCCTATAAAAGTTCGGCAGAGCCTGATGCCGCCAGCTTTGAATATATCTGCAATGCGCTTCGCCAACTCGCCCTGGAAGCAAAAGGTGAGGTCGCAGCAGCCGTTGTCCCTGCTGCAAAACTGAGCGTTGTCGATGCGGTTGGTGCCGGTGAAACCGTGCCAGCCGCTGCGCAAGCGGGCAAATTGCGTGTTGTGCTTTCACGCCTGAAAGAGAATGAGGTTAACCTGCTGGAAGAAGAGCTGGGTAACCTGGCGACGTTAAGCAATGTCGTGAAAGGCAAAGACAGCCTCGCCGCTACGCTTGATGACGGGATTGGTCAGGACGATATCGTGGCGGTGCTGTGCTTTGTGATTGAAGCCGACCAGATTGCCTTCGAAACCGAAACCGCCGAAGCGGAAGCTCCAGTAGCGCAGGAAGAGGTGGCCGTCATCGCTCAGGCTCCGACCCCGGCTGTCGCGCCTGCGGCCCCGGCGCTGAAAGCGGTGCCAAAAGACGCTGCTGCACCTGCACGTGGTGAAAAACCGGCCGCGCGCTCCAGCGAATCCACCAGCATTCGCGTTGCCGTTGAGAAGGTTGACCAGCTGATCAACCTGGTGGGCGAACTGGTGATCACCCAGTCGATGCTGGCACAACGTTCTAATGAACTGGACCCGGTTACCCATGGCGATCTGATCACCAGCATGGGTCAGTTACAACGTAACGCCCGCGATCTGCAGGAATCGGTCATGTCCATCCGTATGATGCCGATGGAATATGTCTTCAGCCGCTTCCCGCGCCTGGTACGCGATCTCGCGAGCAAACTGAATAAACAGATTGAACTGACGCTGATGGGTAGCTCCACCGAGCTGGATAAGAGCCTGATCGAGCGCATCATCGACCCGTTAACGCACCTCGTGCGTAACAGCCTCGACCACGGTATTGAACTGCCGGAAAACCGCATTGCTGCCGGAAAATCGCCGGTGGGCAATTTGATTCTCTCTGCGGAACATCAGGGCGGGAATATTTGCATCGAAGTGACCGATGACGGCGCGGGTCTTAACCGCGAGCGTATTCTGGCGAAGGCGATTTCGCAGGGCATGGCGGTCAACGAAAACATGACCGATGAAGAAGTGGGGATGCTGATCTTCGCGCCCGGCTTCTCTACCGCAGAGCAGGTGACTGACGTTTCCGGGCGCGGCGTCGGCATGGACGTGGTGAAACGTAACATCCAGGAGATGGGCGGCCACGTTGAGATCCAGTCTAAGCAGGGTTCCGGCACCACCATTCGCATCCTGCTTCCGCTGACGCTGGCGATCCTCGACGGGATGTCCGTGAAAGTGGCAGACGAAGTGTTCATTCTTCCGCTGAACGCGGTGATGGAATCCCTGCAGCCGCGTGAAGAAGATCTGCATCCGCTGGCGGGCGGTGAGCGCGTGCTCGAAGTGCGCGGGGAATATCTGCCGCTGGTGGAACTGTGGAAAGTGTTCGAAGTGGACGGCGCGAAGACCGAGGCCACGCAGGGCATCGTTGTGATCCTGCAAAGTGCGGGCCGTCGCTATGCGCTGCTGGTTGATCAGCTGATTGGTCAGCATCAGGTGGTGGTGAAGAACCTCGAAAGCAACTACCGCAAAGTGCCTGGTATTTCTGCCGCGACCATTCTGGGTGATGGTAGCGTGGCGCTGATCGTCGATGTGTCGGCGCTTCAGGGATTAAATCGTGAACAACGTGTGGCGTACACAGCCGCCTGATTAAGTAGAAGGTAAAAACATGACCGGTATGAGTAATGTAACGAAACTGGCGGGCGAGCCATCAGGACAGGAATTCCTGGTATTCACTTTAGGCGATGAGGAGTACGGCATCGATATCCTTAAAGTGCAGGAAATTCGTGGTTACGATCAGGTTACCCGCATCGCTAACACACCTGCTTTTATTAAAGGTGTCACCAACCTGCGCGGCGTCATTGTGCCCATCGTCGATCTGCGCGTGAAGTTCAGCCAGGGCGACGTTGACTACAATGACAACACCGTGGTGATCGTCCTGAACCTGGGGCAGCGCGTGGTGGGTATCGTGGTGGATGGCGTATCTGACGTGCTCTCTCTGACCTCTGACCAGATTCGCCCTGCGCCGGAGTTTGCGGTCACCCTGTCGACCGAATACCTTACCGGTCTGGGTGCGCTCGGCGAGCGTATGCTGATTCTGGTGAACATTGAGAAGCTGCTGAACAGCGAAGAGATGGCGCTGCTGGATATCGCGGCGAATCATGTAGCGTAGGTAAATGCAAAACGGCAACCCGTTTGCCGTTTTTTATGTTTGCTCCCTCTCCCTGTGGGAGAGGGTCGGGGTGAGGGCATCAGGCCTCACCCCTTTCATATCCTTACGCTTCCTGCTTTACCAGCTCAGCTTCCGCTTCCCGCGCCCCTTCATTCTGCGACAGCATCGCGGTCGCAATCCCGTTCCCCAGCACGTTAATGGCTGAACGCCCCATATCCAGGAAGTGGTCGATCCCCATCAGCAGCAGAATGCCCGCTACCGGGATATTAAAGCTTGGAATGGTCGCAGCCAGCACCACCAGGGACGAACGCGGTACGCCCGCAATCCCCTTTGACGCCAGCATCAGGGTTAACATCAATACCGTTACCTCTGAGAAACTCAGGTGAATGTTATACGCCTGGGCGATAAACATCGACGCGAACGAGCAGTACACCATCGACCCCACCAGGTTGAAGGAGTAGCCAATTGGCAGAACAAAAGAGGCGATATTGCGTGAGCAGCCAAAACGCTCCAGTTGCTCCAGCGTTTTAGGGTAGGCGGCTTCAGAACTGCTGGTGGTGAACGCCACCAGTACCGGGTCTTTCAACATGCTGACCAGGCGAAACACCTCTTTTTTCAAAACCATATAGCCCACGGCGAGCAATACCAGGCAGGTGAGAAGGATGGCAACATAGTAACCGCCAATAAAGGAGGCATAGTTCAACAGAATGCCTAAGCCCTGAGTGGCAATGACGGAGGAGATCGCCGCAAAGATGGCCAGCGGCGCAACGTACATCACGTAACCGGTTACCTTCAGCATGATATGGGAAACCACATCCAGCGCGGCAACCAGCGGCGCGTTGAATTTCTGCCCCAGCGACGCACCGCCGATACCGAAGAACATTGAGAACACCACAATCTGCAGGATCTCATTGTTCGACATCGCGCCTGCGATACTGGTTGGAATAGTGTGAGACAGAAACGCTTTCAGCGTCATGCCTCCAACGGCCAGACCGGTATCTACCGCTTCGGTTGGGATCGTCAGGTTCAGACCACTTCCCGGATGCTCCAGCGTGACGATAAACAGTCCGACCAGAATGGAGAGCACCGATGAGCTGATAAACCACACCATCGCTTTACCGCCAACGCGGCCAATGGTGGAGGTTTCGCCCAGTTTCATAATGCCGACGGTCAGCGTACTGAAGACCAAGGGTGCAATAACCATTTTGATCAGACGAAGGAAGATGTCGGTCAGCAGGGTAATATTATCCGACCAGGCTTTAATGGCATCCGCAGATGCGTATTCATGAATTGCTGCCCCTGAAAGAATACCCGCCAGCATGAATATCACGATGAAGAGTGTGAGTTTGTTTGCACTTGCCACGAAAAAAGACCCTCTATGCGCTTTAGATGTCGCCCGCGCCGATACATATAGATTTTTTATTACTGCGCGGGAAATTATTCGGCACATAAATTGACGCAAAGCGTAGGGGGATACAACAAGTTTTTAAGTTTTATTAATTTTGTTGTTAATGTGCAGACGATATATTGTGACGCTTATCACACTTTTGCGGATATATCCTCAGCCTGCGCGCCCGAATATTCTTTTATTTCGGTTTAACTTTCTGTTTTTAAAATATAAATGCTGTCAATAAGACATAGGTTGTGACTACCCTGCGTCGGGTGGTCGAAGCGATATCCGTAAACTAAATTCTCAATAACCCCCTCAGAGGAACGTTAAGCGGGGCTAACATCTTGAACGTTAAAAATAAAATGTTGCAAGGGAACGGAGGCGTCTTCTGGAGGGTGGTAAATGAAAAGAAAACTCCTTTTGATCTGTGCAGGCACATTACTGACTACGACCGTAGTTAATCAGGCACTGGCCGTTACCAGTAGCGGCACCATCGGGGCGACGCTGACGCTGACAAACGGCTGCCTGATAAACGGATCGCCCACGCAAAGTGGTATTAACTTCGGGACGCTCGATTTTGGTACCCATCCCGCAACGTTTTCCACCCTTACGACGCAGTTGAGCGGCGCCAGCGGCGGAAACACCTTTACCGTCCAGTGTACGACCGCCAGCTATACGGTCGCGATAACCGGCAATACCCATTCCACCGCCCCTGGCTCCGTGGTGGGGTCGCCAGGGACGCCTGAGCGCTACCTGGTCAATACGGCCAACGCGGCACAGGGCGTGGCGTATAGCCTGTACAGCGACAGCGGGTTCAACTCTGTGATTGCCAATAACACCGCGTTGCCGATCGCGTCTACGGCAGGTGGGGTCGACAGTTATACCCTGTACGGCCGCATTACCGGAGGCGGGAACAGCGTAACGGTGGTACCCGGCACCTATACCGACACGATTAACGTCAGCGTGACCTATTAGATCTGCCCTGCCATGAAGGCCCCTTTTACAGGTCTGCGCAAACGCGCAGAGGGAAGCGTGCAGCCTTTTTTCGCGCTGATCGTCGGGCTGTTGCTGATACCTGCTGCGGGGGCGGTGACATCGCAGTCCTTTAAGGTCAGCGCGACCATTGTACCGGGTTGCGCGGTGGCCACCGGTAGCGGGGGGCTTCTCGGTACGCTGGATTTTGGCACCCATAACGGGGTGGAAAGCGCGCCAGTCAGTACCAGCTTTGTGCCAAACGGGGCGTTGTCTATCGCCTGTACGCCTGGCGTGGCGCTGAGCATGAGCATTAATGGCGGTCAAAATTATTCATCCGTCCGTCGGATGAAGCGGTCCGGAGGAACAGAACTGGTGCCGTACCGGCTCTACAGCAGCAGCTCGCTGGCCGCCAACAGCGAA
Source organism: Enterobacter kobei (assembly GCF_001729765.1). Classification (NCBI taxonomy): domain Bacteria; kingdom Pseudomonadati; phylum Pseudomonadota; class Gammaproteobacteria; order Enterobacterales; family Enterobacteriaceae; genus Enterobacter; species Enterobacter kobei. The sequence goes on along the minus strand of NZ_CP017181.1, from coordinate 2,882,716 downwards.
ATTGGCGTTAACCAGGCAATACCGGTGACCTATACCAACAGTAATAACATCGCGCTGCCGCTGTTTGGCGTGGCGCTACTGACCGGCTTTAGCCCGGCAGGAACCTATACCGATCAGCTCACCGTGACCTTGTCATGGTAATAAAGGGAGAGAGTCGATGAAGCCATTGTTCCGGCAGTTGTGTCTGGCGGGTGTTTTATCAGGCGTCGCGGCCACAGGCGAGGCGCAGGCGGCGGCCACCATTCTGCTCTGGCCCATCGATCCCTGGCTTGCCGCAGATGCCAACGCCACGGAGCTTTGGATCCAGAACCAGGGAAACAGCGCAACGACGATGCAGGTGCGTATTGTGCGCTGGAAGCAGGAAGGGGGATACGAACGCTACAGCGCGCAGCAGGACGTGGTCGCCAGCCCGCCCATTGTCACCATTCAGAAAGGCAATAAACAGCTGATTCGCCTTATCAAACAGAGCGCAGTCCCTGTCGGGGTCGAACAAGCCTACCGCATTATTGTTGATGAAATTCCCCAGCCCGACGCGAAAGCCGAACCCTCCATCGGCCTTAAATTACAGATGCGCTATTCCATTCCGCTGTTTGTCTACGGACAGGGTATCCCGACCCTTAAAGAGGGGGCGCATCATGCCCTGGCCGAGACCCGAAACCTGAGCTGGCGCGTGACCCACGAGGGAGGACAGCCTGCATTACAGGTACGTAATCAGGGGGATGTGCACGTCAGATTAAGCCAGGTGTCACTGGAGCAGGGCGGACAGAAACGCACCGTAGCGGAGGGATTACTGGGTTACGTCCTCCCGGGTAGCACCCGCAGCTGGCCAATACCCGCTGGCGTTCGTCAGCCGGACCGGATGAGCGCGCAGATTAATGCCAGGGATGAACAATGGCAGTCGACGCCCGTCAACTGAAGCCGGCAATGATGCTACTGCTTTGCGTCAGCACCACAACCTGGGCCGATCCCGGTGACGACAGTTTACCGCCGCCTCCTCAGGCGCAGGCGGTAAATGATGAGGCGGTTTTCCAGCTTGCCCTCGTGCTCAACCACTACGACACCGGTCTGGTGGTACCCGTGACGCAACGTAACGGCGCTTTCTTTATCTCCAGCGCCGATTTGCTGCGCGCGGGGCTCCCCCCGGAGCATGTGCCCGCCGGCGAGGTGAATCTCGCCTCACTGAGTCAGGTTCGTGTGGCGTATGACAGTGCCGCACAGCGCCTGTTGCTGACCGTTCCCCGCGACTGGATCAGTGCCCGGGTGACGCCTTTCAGTGCCCAAACGGCGCAGACCAAACCGCACTATGGGCGCGGGGCGCTGCTGAATTACGATCTGTATACCAACCACACGGAACATATCGGCGGTCAGGCGTCGCTCTGGCATGAATTCCGCTACTTCAACGAGAACGGCTCGTTCTCCTCCACCGGCTACGCCCGGAAAAATTTCACCGGAAACGACGGTCAACAGGAAGGGTATGTTCGCTATGACACGACGCTGCTGATAACCCGTGAGGATGACGCGACCACCTTGAGCGCGGGGGACGTGATCAGCGATGCCCTGAGCTGGACCTCCAGCGTGCGGATGGGCGGTATTAGCTACGGACGTGATTTCTCCCTGCGCCCGGACCTGGTGACATGGCCGCTGCCGGAGTTTTCGGGTGAAGCCGCGGTGCCTACCTCGGTGGATCTGTTTATCAACGGCTATCGCTCTGGCTCAACCCAGCTTCAGCCTGGCCCCTTCACCCTGACCAATCTGCCCTATATCAACGGTGCCGGGGATGCGGTGCTGGTCACCACCGATGCGCTGGGCCGTCAGGTGAGTACCACGCTACCGTTTTATGTCACCAGCGATTTGCTCAAACAAGGGCTGAGTGACGGCGCCGTGACGCTCGGCAGCCTGCGCCGTAACTATGGCATCAGGAATTTTGACTACGGTCCTGCTGCCGGTAGCGGCTCGTATCGCTACGGGGTGACCGACTGGCTGACGCTGGAGGGCCATGCGGAAGGGGCGCAGGAGCTGGCGCTGGGCGGGGCAGGGACGGTGATCAAACTCGGCCAGTTTGGCGTAGTGAACACCTCTTACTCACAAAGCCGCATGCGCGGAGACAACGGCGGGCAAATCAACTGGGGTTACCAGTACAATACCAGCGAGTTCAGCGTGGCCACCCAGCACACGCGTCGCGATCGCGGTTTTGGCAATCTTGCCCTTTATGACCAGCCGACGGTCTATGACGAAAACGACAAACCCATCGCCAGCTTTAGCCGCAATACGGACCAGTATTCCCTGACGTTTAATATGGGGCAGTACGGCAATATTGGCGCGGCCTGGATCGGCGTAGAGAGCTTTGACGGCCAAAAAACGGAGCTGCTGAATCTCTCGTGGAGCCGAAATCTGTGGGGCGCAAGCAGTATTTACCTGGCCGGCAGCCGGGACCAGCAGCGGGGGGACTGGACGGTTGCGCTCTCGCTGCAGGTGCCGCTGGGCGCACGCGACAGCGCTGCCGTCACCGTTGAGAACACCCCGGATGCGGGCAGCACGCAGCGGATTAACTATAACCACTCCATGCCTTCTGACGGTGGTTTTAGCTGGAACATGGCCTGGGCAAATCAGTCAAAATCCAGTGATTATCAGCAGGGTACGCTGGGCTGGCGCAATAACAACATCGAACTGCAGGGCGGTGGCTACGGCGAAAGAGACACCATGACCTGGTGGGGCGAGGCAATGGGCGCGATTGTCCTGATGGACGGAGAGCTGTTTGCGGCGAACAAAATCAACGATGCGTTTGTGGTGATCAGCACCGACGGTCATCCGGACGTGCCCGTCAGCTATGAGAACCAGCCCGTGGGTAAAACGAATAACAACGGTTACCTGCTGGTCAGCGGGGTGTCGGCGTATTACCCGGCAAGCTACCGGATTGATACGCTGAATCTGCCTGCGGATACCCGGCTGAAAGAGACAGAGCGGCGGATTGCCATCCGTCGTCACAGCGGTTATCTGGTGGATTTCCCGATGGAGCAGGAGAGAGTGGCAAGCGTCATTCTACATGATGCGCGCGGGCAAGCGATTCCGGTTGGAAGCCAGGTGCGGCGAGCCTCGCGCAGTAATGCGGTGGTGGGCTATGACGGGATCGCCTGGCTGGAGAATCTCAGCGACGTCAATCCGCTTGAGGTGATCACGCCTGCCGGGAAGCGCTGCACGGCGACCCTGAACGTGGGGCCTAATCCGCAGCATAAGCTGCAAACCTACGGTCCGCTGGTGTGTCGGGAGGGCCCGTGAAACGCTGGCTGCTGTTGATGCTGCTGCTGTTCTCCTGCGGGGGCTGGGCGGCGTGTACCATCAGTACGGTCAATGCCTCGTTTGGTAGCGTCACGTCGTTTGCGCTTAGCGGCACCGGGGAGGTGGAGACCACCGGTACGCTGGTGGTGGCATGCGATGCGGTACTGAATGTTCTGACCAACGATTCGGTGACGTTGAATTACACCGCGGCGTCGGTTTCGGGCAACAGCCGCGCCAACCTGAAACGCACCGACGACACGAGTATTACGGATGTGATCCCCACCCGGCTGTGTGGATTATCGGGTTGTGCGAGCAGTAGCGAAGTGCAGATAAGTAAATCGTATACCTGGAGCGGTAACACCCTGCTGGGGTTGCTTGGCTCAAAGCGGTACAACATACCGCTCTATTTTCGCACCGTCGCCGGGCAAAACGTGACGGCCAGGCCTTACCAGGTGCTGTTGACCTTCAGCATCAATTACAACGTCTGTGCCGTCGGTCTTGGAAGCCTTTGTACGTCTCCCCAGTCGGGAACCGCAACAACCAGTATTCTGCTGAACATGACCGTCACCAATGACTGCAGCGCCATGACCACGCCGGACGTGAACTTTAACAGCGCGCCGCTGGTGCAAAGTTTCCCCACCGTCTCGCAGGCCATTGCCGTGACCTGTACTAAAGGCAGCACCTACACCATTGGCATTAATAATGGTGCCAACGCCCTGAACAACGTACGGCGTATGGTGAGCGGCAGCAACTTCCTCAGTTATGACATTTATAAAGAAGCCACCACCAACCGCTGGGGCGGCAGCGGTGCCGAACGCTGGACCAGCGCGACCGCGTCCCAGGTCAGCACCGACGGTTTACTGCGCACCTACAACTACACCGCGAAGGTCCTGACCAGTCAGACTACGCCGCCCGCTGGCACCTACACCGATACGCTGATTGTTGACGTCGCGTTTTAGTCCACGCTTTTCCCTTTCGCAAATGTAAAGTTCCTGTGGCCTGTGCCGATAACACCGTTAATAAATCTATGAGAAGGTGTTGTATGTTGAACCGTATCCGCGTTGTCACAATGCTTATGATGGTGCTGGTCATTTTCGCACTACTTCAGCTTATCTCCGGCGGGCTTTTTTTCTCGTCATTAAAACAGAACCAGGACAGTTTCGCCGCCTCGAACGATCTTCGCCTGCAGCAGAGTGAACTCACCTCGACGTGGGATCTGATGCTGCAAACGCGTATCAACCTGAGCCGCTCGTCCGCGCGCATGATGATGGACCCTAACAATCAGCAGAGCAGCGCGAAGACCGATCTGTTGAAAAATGCCCGCGCCACCCTGGCTGACGCCGCAAAACACTACGCCGCCTTCAAACAGATCGCGCCGCAGCCTGCTATGGCGCAGGTTAGCCAGAATATTGATGAAAAATACACTGCCTACTTTGCTGGCCTGACGGAGCTGATCCAGTTCCTGGAGAGCGGCAACATGGACGCCTATTTCGCACAGCCCACGCAGGGGATGCAAAACGCACTCGGCGCCGCGCTCGGGGAATATGCGAAGGCCAGTGGCGATCTGTATCACTCGGCCTTTACGGAAAGCCAGAATGACTACCGCTTTGCGAAATGGCAGATGGCGGCGATGGCGCTGGCGCTGGTTATTGTCCTGGTCGCGGTGTGGTACGGCATTCGCCACATCCTGCTGAATCCTCTCGGTCGCGTCATTGCCCACATTCGTGAAATTGCCAGTGGCGATCTAACCAAAACGCTGGCCGTTTCCGGGCGCAATGAGATTACCGAACTGGCTAACAGCGTTGACCATATGCAGCGTTCGCTCATCGATACCGTCGCCAACGTGCGTAGCGGCACGGATGCCATCTATACCGGCACCAGCGAAATTGCGATGGGGAATAACGATCTCTCATCCCGTACCGAGCAGCAGGCGTCCGCGCTGGAAGAGACCGCTGCCAGCATGGAGCAGCTCACCGCAACCGTGAAGCAGAACGCCGATAACGCCCGTCAGGCCTCTCAGCTGGCTGAAAGCGCCTCCGAGACGGCGCAGCGCGGCGGCCGCGTGGTGGATGGCGTGGTGAAAACCATGCACGAAATTGCCGACAGCTCGAAGAAAATCGCCGACATCATCAGCGTCATCGACGGCATCGCCTTCCAGACCAATATTCTGGCGCTGAACGCCGCCGTGGAAGCGGCGAGGGCGGGTGAGCAGGGTCGCGGGTTTGCGGTGGTTGCCGGGGAAGTGCGCAACCTGGCCAGCCGCAGCGCCAACGCGGCGAAAGAGATTAAGGCCCTGATTGAAGACTCCGTCTCCCGCGTGGATACCGGCTCGGTACTGGTGGAAAGCGCCGGGGAGACCATGAATGACATCGTGAATGCTGTTACCCGCGTAACGGACATCATGGGTGAAATCGCCTCTGCATCTGATGAGCAGAGTCGTGGTATCGACCAGGTTGCCCTGGCGGTATCGGAAATGGATCGCGTGACACAACAAAACGCCGCGCTGGTGCAGGAGTCCGCGGCCGCGGCCGCTGCACTTGAAGACCAGGCGAGCCGTCTGAAGATGGCCGTCTCGGCGTTTCGTCTCGCTTCACTCGCTGGAAATACGGTCACTGCGCAAGCCACGTATAAAGCGCCTGCCGCCGAATCGACGGCAACTCGCCTGCGTGCTGCACCGACCGGACAAGATGAAAACTGGGAAACATTTTGACTGACAATTAAACCGCGGCTGCTTGCCGCTTGATGGGAGCGTGGATGTTAAATCGTATTCGTATCTCGACCACACTGTTTTTGATTCTGATCCTTTGCGGTGTGTTGCAGGTTGGCAGTAACGGGTTGTCTTTTTGGGCGTTTCGCGATGGCTATCAGAATTTGCAGGAAGTTGAGGCGAGTAATCAGCAGCGCTCCGCACTGGCACAAACGCGTGCCGTGCTGTTGCAGGCAAGCACTGCGCTGAACAAGGCGGGCACCTTAACCGCGCTGAGCTATCCGCCGGATGACATTAAAGCGCTGATGGCCACCGCGCGAAGCAGCCTGAAACAGGCTGGCGCACAGTTTAACGCTTTCACGGCGCAGGCGGCGGGCAGCGAGAAAGAGCACGCGCTGAAAGCCGCCATGAAGAAGAACTTTGAACAGTGGTACAGCGATCTGGACCACCAGGCGACCTGGCTTGAGAACAACCAGCTCTCGGACTTTATGACCGCGCCGGTGCAGGCCTCACAGGATGCGTTCGACGACAGCTTTAACGCGTGGCAGCAGGATATTAACCAGTCTGTTCAACGTGCAGAGGAAGACAGCCGTATCAGCTATCACATGTCGGGTGTGATCTTTGGCGTCGTCGTGATTCTGGCGGGGCTACTGACCGGTGGGGCACTGCTCTGGTCACGCAAAATGATTGTGCAGCCGCTGGCGATTATCAGCAGCCACTTCGACAGTATTGCGAAGGGCGATCTGGCGCGTCCGGTGGCGGTGTTCGGTAAGAACGAAATTTCGGCGATCTTTGCCAGCCTGAAGGCGATGCAGGGTGCCCTGCGGGAAACCGTCTCCGATGTGCGTCAGGGCAGTTATGCCATGCACACCGGGATCTCAGAGATTGCGGCAGGCAACAACGATCTCTCTTCCCGCACCGAGCAGCAGGCGGCCTCGCTGGCGCAGACGGCGGCCAGCATGGAGCAGCTGACCGCGACGGTCAGCCAGAACGCCGATAACGCGCGTCAGGCGTCTGACCTGTCAAAACAGGCGGCAATGACGGCGAAAAAAGGGGGCGATCAGGCCTCTCACGTTGCCAGCACCATGCAGGAGATTGCCACCAGCTCGCAAAAGATTGGTGACATCATCAGCGTGATCGACGGTATCGCGTTCCAGACCAACATTCTGGCGCTGAATGCCGCGGTTGAAGCGGCGCGCGCCGGTGAACAGGGGCGTGGGTTTGCGGTCGTGGCGGGGGAAGTGCGTAACCTGGCCAGCCGCAGTGCCAACGCGGCGAAAGAGATTAAGGTCCTGATTGAAGAGTCGGTATCACGCGTCCAGCAAGGCTCAGCCCTGGTGGATACGGCGGCGCATACCATGCATGAGATCGTCACCTCCGTCACGCGGGTTAACGACATCATGGGCGAGATTGCGTCTGCGTCGGACGAACAGCGTCGCGGCATTGAGCAGGTTGCTCAGGCCGTCAGCCAGATGGATCAGGTGACGCAACAGAATGCCTCGTTAGTTGAGGAAGCGGCAGCGGCAACCGATCAGCTGGCCAGCCAGGCGGATCGTCTCACCGGGCTGGTCGCGGTATTTAATGTGAAAGAGCACGTTGAAGCAGTAACAGAAGTCGGGCGGTCGCAGGCCGTGCCAGTTGTATCCTGAATGTAATTAAGAAGGCGCTATGACATCACCAATGCCCCCTGGGCAAACGTCATTATTGTTGCAGATGACACAGCGCCTCGCGCTGTCCGACGCGCATTTTCGTCGGATATGTCAGTTAATCTACCAGCGTGCAGGGATCGTGCTTGCGGATCATAAGCGGGACATGGTCTACAACCGTCTGGTGCGGCGCTTGCGTACGCTGGGGCTGGATGATTTTGGTCGCTATCTGAGCATGCTCGAAGCCAACCAGAACAGCGCAGAGTGGCAGGCTTTTATCAACTCGTTAACCACTAACCTGACGGCCTTTTTCCGCGAAGCCCACCACTTCCCGGTACTGGCCGAGCACGCGCGGCGTCGTACCGGGGAGTATCGCGTCTGGAGTGCGGCCGCCTCGACCGGTGAAGAGCCGTACTCGCTGGCAATCACACTTGCCGACACGCTTGGGATGGCGCCCGGGCGCTGGAAGGTTTACGCCAGCGATATCGACACCGAGGTGCTGGAGAAGGCGCGCAACGGCGTGTATCGGCAGGACGAACTGAAAACGCTGTCGCCGCAGCAGTTGCAGCGATATTTCATGCGTGGGACAGGCCCGCATGAAGGCCTGGTACGCGTACGCCAGGAGCTGGCGAATTGCGTCGAATTCGCGCCCGTTAACCTGCTGGACAAGCAGTACAACGTGCCGGGGCCATTCGACGCCATTTTTTGCCGTAACGTCATGATTTATTTTGATAAAACGACGCAACAGGACATTCTGCGTCGGTTTGTTCCGTTGCTCAAGCCTGACGGTTTACTGTTTGCCGGGCACTCGGAAAACTTCAGCAACCTCGCGCGAGAGTTTAGCCTGCGTGGGCAAACGGTATATGCGCTGAGTAAGGAAAAAGCATGAGTAAAATCAGGGTATTGTCTGTCGACGATTCAGCGCTGATGCGTCAGATCATGACTGAAATCATCAATAGCCACAGCGACATGGAGATGGTAGCAACGGCGCCCGATCCGCTGGTCGCGCGGGATTTAATTAAAAAATATAACCCCGACGTGCTCACGCTGGATGTCGAGATGCCGCGCATGGATGGCATCGATTTCCTGGAGAAATTGATGCGGCTGCGGCCGATGCCGGTGGTGATGGTCTCCTCCCTGACCGGGAAAGGATCGGAAATCACCCTGCGCGCGCTGGAGCTGGGGGCGGTAGATTTTGTCACCAAACCGCAGCTCGGTATTCGCGAGGGGATGCTGGCGTATAGCGAGATGATCGCGGAGAAAATTCGTACCGCATCGCGGGCAAAACTGGCGGCCCATAAGCCAATGGCCGCCCCGGCAACCCTGAAGGCCGGCCCGTTACTCAGCTCGGAAAAACTGCTGGTGATTGGGGCGTCAACCGGAGGAACAGAGGCAATTCGTCATGTACTCCAGCCATTGCCGCTTTCAAGTCCGGGTATTCTGATTACCCAGCATATGCCGCCAGGCTTTACCCGCTCGTTCGCCGAACGCCTGAATAAGCTGTGTCAGATCAGCGTGAAAGAGGCGGAAGATGGCGAGCGCGTGCTCCCGGGACATGCCTATATCGCCCCGGGTGATAAGCATATGGAGCTGGCGCGCAGCGGTGCAAACTATCAAATCAAAATTCATGACGGACCGCCGGTCAACCGGCACCGTCCGTCGGTGGATGTGCTGTTTCATTCGGTGGCGAAACATGCGGGGCGCAACGCCGTTGGGGTGATCCTGACGGGGATGGGCAACGATGGTGCCGCCGGAATGCTTGCAATGCACCAGGCTGGCGCCTGGACGATTGCGCAGAATGAAGCAAGTTGTGTGGTGTTCGGCATGCCGCGCGAGGCCATCAATATGGGTGGCGTGAGCGAAGTGGTCGATCTTAGCCAGGTAAGCCAGCAGATGCTGGCGAAAATCAGTGCCGGACAGGCAATACGTATTTGACTCAGGAGTATTATTTTATGGCGGATAAAGAGCTTAAGTTTTTGGTTGTGGATGACTTTTCCACCATGCGTCGCATTGTGCGCAACCTGCTGAAAGAGCTGGGCTTCAACAACTTTGAAGAAGCAGAAGACGGCGTTGATGCGCTGAACAAACTGCAGGCGGGTGGGTTTGGTTTTGTTATCTCCGACTGGAACATGCCAAACATGGACGGTCTGGAGCTGCTGAAAACCATTCGTGCCGATGCGGGAATGGCGTCCTTGCCGGTTCTGATGGTCACCGCAGAAGCGAAAAAAGAGAACATCATTGCTGCTGCACAGGCGGGCGCAAGCGGCTATGTGGTGAAGCCATTCACCGCGGCAACCCTGGAAGAGAAGCTCGGTAAGATCTTCGAGAAACTCGGCATGTGAGGTGATGGAAATGTTGCAACCTGCTATGAAACCCGTTGAAGAACACTCGCCGAGCGATATCATCGTCCGTATTGGCAGCCTGACGCGCATGCTGCGTGACAGCCTGCGTGAGCTGGGTCTGGATCAGGCGATTGCGGAAGCGGCGGAAGCGATTCCTGACGCGCGAGATCGTCTGGACTACGTTGTGCAGATGACCGCCCAGGCGGCAGAACGTGCGCTGAACAGCGTTGAAGCGTCGCAGCCCCATCAGGATGCGATGGAAAAAGGCGCGAAAGCGCTGACCCAACGCTGGGACGAGTGGTTCGAGAACCCGATCGAGCTGGCGAATGCCCGCGAGCTGGTGACCGATACCCGTCAGTTCCTGGGGGATGTGCCGGGCCACACCAGCTTCACCAACGCCCAGCTGCTGGATATCATGATGGCGCAAGATTTCCAGGACCTGACGGGTCAGGTGATCAAGCGCATGATGGATGTGATTCAGGAGATTGAACGCCAGCTGCTGATGGTTCTGCTGGAGAATATTCCGGAACCGGCAGCCCGTCCAAAACGCGAGAACGAAAGCCTGCTCAATGGCCCACAGCTCGACGCCAGCAAAGCGGGCGTGGTGGCAAGCCAGGATCAGGTTGACGATCTGCTGGACAGCCTCGGCTTCTGATTGGTGCCGTTACCCTCAGGTTGCCTGCGTAACCTGAGGGTCTGTTCTAGCGCAGATCCATCTTCACCGTGACGTTTCCTTCGAAGCTCCCCGGTGCGGGCGTGGCATCCGTAGTGCTGACGGGAACCGCCTGTATTTTAACGCTGCCGTTTCCCTGCTCGTCCAGATTTACTGGAAATGCATAAGTCCCATCCAGCGCCACGTTCTGGCTATTTTCGTCGTACACCCGCACGCCCAGATCGTCCCTTTCAAGCAGCTTAGCAATGTAGGGCGTACTGCTATCCACTATGCCCTGGTCGGCCGTCAGGGTGAGCTTTATCCGGTCATTATTACCAACGGCGTTATCGTCACAGTGGTAGTTAATATCGACGCTTTTTAGGGCATAGCCCTGAGGCGGTTGCCCTTTGCGGGTAAACTGTTTACTGACGATGCTGCCAAACTGGACTTCAATCGTGCTGCCTGCGTTGATGGTGCAGCTCAGCGGTGCAGAAAGGGTGCCGCCAAACCAGATATCAGAGACGTGTTCTGCCTGAGTGGCGTCGCAGCTTCCACCGGTGCCAATATAAAGGCAGGCGTAGTTTTGGGCGATGAGCGTCGCCGGGATCACCTCTTCACCCAGGATCGGTTTTTTTATGTGCAGCAGCACGGCCACGACGTTCCAGCGAAACTTGCGTTTCGATGCGGCACCACCGTCAGGCCGGGAGTCATTGCTGCATACGTCGCTTTCTTCTTCTGTTTTAGACAGGCTCGATTCGAGCACGGTAAGCATATTTCCCCGCGGGGTCGGGTACTCATTGATCGGGATTGGGGTGAGCGAGCTGCCGTCCGGGGAGTTAATCGCATCCGCATAGCCAGTAATGTGGGCATCAATTTTATCCGTAAGATAGCCAGTACCGCTGGTGCCGGGGTTAAGGGGGCTGCCAGCCAGGGTTTTTTCGTAGACGGTGCTTGACGAAAACATGTTTCCCGGGCACGTGCAGTTTGCTTCCAGGTCGGCACCTGCGCCGACCAGGTGACCCGGAATATCATAATCGTTGTTTGCAACGTTTTCCGTCGATGTAAATTCATGATAGTAATCAATGGAATACGTCTGTGGGACTCCGAAACAATTTTTGAGTACCGTGACGGCGCCGAAAGACCCCGTCGATACCAGCATCAGCGTGCTGGTCAGAGAAACCGTAAGGATTCGTCTTTTCATTTTAGTGAGCATAAGCTGTTTCCTGCTGACAAAGCGCGCGGGTTGAACGGATACCGTTAGGGCTCTCCGTGTATCCCTCTGCCTGCTGTAAAATATGGGCGACGCACTGTTGGTCTGGCGCTTTTCCCCATTTCACCGTGAGCTGTGTGGGCTCGCCGACGCCGGCCAGGTATACCGTGCTGGTATCGTCCACGATGCCGCTCAGGTCCGCGTTCGTGCTGGTGACGATTGCGCCAAAGGGGACGCGTTGATTGCCGGGGCGGGTTAATGCGATCAGCATCCGATAACCCACGTGCGCATCGAACCGGCTTTCAACGGCGGCATTACGTGAAGGGATCACCCGGATTGACGTATCGCTGCTCTCCACGTTTTCGGGCAGGCTTGCGGTGTCGATACGAATCGCATTTTCCTGATACGGCGTCAGGGACGGGATAACGGCGTTACCCAGCCAGTCTGTCTGAATACCCTGCTGGTTCTGGAAGCGTACACCGGAGGCGCCGTTGGCATTGACAATGGTAAACTGGCTCCCTAACGGCTGCGCCAGCGTAACGCCGTGCGGGTGCGCAACAATGGCCCCGCTGATCCCGTAGTTCATCTGCTCCGCGCTGCCGGAAGAGGCGTAATAACCGGCATTCAGGTTGGCGTATTGAGAACGATAGGTACCATATACGCTGCTGGTATCCTCCCCATCGTGATTAGAATGGCTTTGCTGCAGCGAATAGCTTAAACGTTCGTCGTCCAGCAGCGTTCCGTTGACGCCGATATTGTGTCGGGTGTAGCCATTTTTGGAGTTGCTGATGTTATAGCTACTCCACGCGCGGGGGAGCCAGCGAGTTAGCGGCACGCTAAAGCCGAAGGAGACCATCCGGTCGGCCTCCTCGTCGTTCGTTTTACTGTAGGTATATGCCAGGTGATAACTCACCCCAGACAGAACGGTGTTAAAACCTAACGACAGGCTGCGTTCTTTTTTCGACGTCCCCCAGTAGTCCTGCTGGTAGCCGTTAAGATAGAGACTGACGCCAGCAAGGTTCTGGCTGATACTGGCCTGAACGCGGTTGCGTTTGTTATAGCGGAAGAGCAAATCGCTATCTTTTCCGTCCTGCTTCTGATTAGCGTCAGCAAAGCTGTAATACCCGCGACTCGAGTAGCGATAACTGCCAAGCGTGAAATTGGTATCGGTGGCGTCAATTTTCCCCGAATAGAGTACGCGCCAGGACTGGCCGACATGCTTGCTGCCGTCGTCAAGCGTGGTATCGGCGGCGGTGACGTCTGTAGAGAGCGAACCCAGCGGCCCGAGCGCGATGCCAGCGCCCGTATTGAGGGCATTATAGTCTTGCGAAAGGGTTAGCCCGCCAAACCAGGTCAGCAGATTGTTGACGCCGTAGATGACGCTCCCCTGAAGGAAGTCGGGCTCCTTTTGGTCACTCCCGCTGTCTGCGCGATAACGGCCCGCCGTCAATTCATACTTCATGTGTCCCGGGCGCTGCATAATGGCGATGCTTGAGTAGGGTTGAGTAAAGTGATGTTCGGTGCCGTCGGCCTCTTTCACCGTCACTTCCAGGTCGCCGCTGTTGGTGGTGGAGTAAAGGTCGTTGATCTCAAACGCTCCGGGGGCTACGTTCTGCTGGTAGATGAGATATCCGTTCTGGCGCACCGAGACGACCGCATTCGAGCTGGCGACGCCGCGAATGACCGGTGCATAGCCGCGTTGGCTATAGGGCAACATTTCTTCGTCCGTGGCGAGATTGACGCCCCGATACTGCAGGCTGTCGAACACTTCGCCGCGCGTGCTGCTCTCGCCCGCGGTGAACTGCGCTCTCAGCGCGTCGATGTCGTGCTGCAGGAACGTGTTGATGTTATCCCACTGTGAATCGCCGTCCGATTTGCTCCACGTTGAGTAGTTTCGAAGACGCCAGCCGCCCAGGTTCGCCCCGGTACGCAAATTCAGATAGCGGCTTTCTGTGCTGTCCTCGCGATCTTCTTTGCTTTGCGAGCCCGACAGCGAATAATCGCTGAACAGGACGGGAACACCATCGTCCCAGCGCGAGGGATCGATAAAATCGCGACCGTTATCAGCCAGCGCGGCCTGGGGGATGCTCAACCTAAGCGTCATTGTTGAGAAATCAAGCTCCGCAGACGCCTGTGGAATATAGTTATCCAGCGACTCTGGGAGCGTTTCCTCCGCCGGACGCTTCAGCAACGGAGGATAACGGTCGATATTAATGCCCCAGGCGCGCAGCATCGCGGGGCTCAATTGGGGGATCAGGCGCCCGTCAGATCTGCTGACGTAGCGAATGTTGGCATCCTTCAGCCTGCGATCGTTGATTGTGATGACGGAAGAGTAGGTGCCGGGCAACTGGGCATTCGATTTTGTAAAAAGCGAGAGGTCGATATCCTGCTGCGTCAGCATGTCCCCTTCGAGTGAGGAAGGGGAAAAGAGATACTCCCGGGCATCTGCGGAAAAAATCATTAACATCAGGGTACTCGCCAGACAGCGGGTAACCGAATTCAGCCGAAAGGTTCCCCCAACAGGCAAGAAATTACGTCCTGCAATCATTCTGTCGTTTATCCCCTGGTCAGATGGAACGTGTATTTTTCGGAGGCATTGCCGTAATCGGTAATGCACCGCCAACTGACGTCATTCGCCGGTGCAGCGTCGGGAAGAGGGATATCAACGCGTGATGCTGGCCCCACCATATCGGCGCTTTCGAGCTTCTGCGAGCCTAGCGAGAGAGAGTCAAAAACGGTGTAAAACGCACTGTCGTTTATCACCGTCAGCTGCTGGCCCTGGCGAACGAAGCGCAGATTCTTGCAGGACTCGCCTGGCGTCCCGTTGAGCCCCACGGGACGCCAGAACAGCTTCAGTCGCGTTTTGTAGATGAGTCGTAGCACGTTTTTATCGGCATCCTCTGCGGCGGTTGCGGGCACCGTGCGGACATTCAAATAAAACAGCGTCTCTTTGTCTTTCGGTAACGGGCTGCCGTTCCAGGTGATTCGCAGGCTTTGCTCTTTTTGAGGATCGAGTCGAAAGAGGGGGGGAGTGACAATAAAGGGCCCACGCGTTTTGCCATCGCCAGTGTCTGTCCAGGTCTGGATCAGCCAGGGCAATTCTTTTTCACTGTTCGTAAGCGGCAGGGCAACTTCCTTTTTTGCAGCATCGTAAATTATGCGGGTGCGGCCGATTTGTATTCCCGCGGCGTGACAAAACGAACTTGTTATAACGGGAAGGCATAATAAAAACAGCAGGGATGTGCGCACGGGAAACCCTTATTGGAGCAGGTTGAAATAATGATAATAGTCCGCTTTCGGACTATTATCGGAGCATGACGCATTACGTGTCATTATCTAATCAGTGGCATGCTGAATATTAGATAAACAGGTATTAACGGTATAAAATATTCACCGTCATATCCGCATCGGCAGGGCCAGCGGTCACCGTTGCGGCAAATGACTTATAGCGGGCGTTAAAGTCGGCTTTAATGGTATCGGTAGTACGGGTGGCCAGTTGAATATAAACCTGTCCTTCTGCCCCATCCATGGTGATAAGTTGAGTGTCTTTGCCCGCCGGGCTAACGGCGACGCCGATACCGGTGGCGGCGGTCTCACCGGTGGTGGTGATTTTGCTGACATCCAGCAGCGTAGAGGTATTGGTCAGGGTCGTCGTGCCGTTAAAGGTGAGCTGTACTGCCGGCAGCCCATCGCTCTTTACCGGGCAGTTTGCGAGCGTAATCGAGAACGGGGTCAGGGAAGATTCAGTTCCGACCGCCTTAAAAAGAGATTTAGGGTACGTCCCCAGAGGGACCGTACTGTCCGTGCCGCTATCACCCTGAATGGTGCAGCTCGGTTCAATAATTTCTCCCGTAAAGTGGACCGTCCCCGCATTCATTTCGGCAGCAAAACTGCCCATCGAAATGGCCGCAAGTACTGCGCCAGCCATAAAGTTATTTTTGAAATCCATCTGCAAAAACTCCTGAGTTTAAAAACACGTTAGGTATTCAATTTAATATTTTGGCTCAATTGACACCGTGCAGAAGTATAGCGGGTAATTTCCTTCAAGTAATTGCGGGTCAAGATTAATATTAATTATTATAACCGTCATGAAAAATATTTTAATACTGGAGAAAAACCATCATTGATATAAATCAATTATAATTTTTTCGATTTAATATTATCCATAAGTATATTTTGATCAAAAAATAGACGTATTTTGATGATGAAACCGGCCAACTCAGTTTTTAAAAATTTTATATTTATTTTTATTAAAAACACTCTTAAAAAATAATCAGTATTAAAAAGTGATTGCCAAACCTGGGTTGTACGTTTTTTGAACGGCAAACAGCCTCGCTACAGCGTTTAATCGTTAAAGTGGTTAACAGGGCATGATTATAGGGGTTTATCTACCCATTGGCGATAACCTCCCGTGGCAAGATAACCGTGACGTAATGGGCTGAGCATGCACTGTGGCAGAAGAGAACGACGACAAAACGGAAGCCCCCACACCCCACCGACTTGAAAAAGCGCGTGAGGAAGGGCAGATCCCCCGATCCCGAGAATTGACCTCCCTGCTGATCCTTGTCGTAGGGGTGTGCATTATCTGGTGGGGTGGGGAGTCGCTCGCCCGCAAGCTGGCGGGAATGCTCTCAACTGGCTTACGTTTTGACCACAGTATGGTCAATGACCCGAATCTTATCCTCAGCCAGATTATTCAGTTAATAAAAGGGGCCATGGTTGCGCTGCTGCCCTTAATTACCGGCGTGGTGCTGGTGGCGCTGGTCTCTCCAGTCATGCTGGGCGGTCTGGTGTTTAGCGGAAAATCACTGCAGCCCAAATTTTCGAAGCTGAACCCACTGCCGGGCATTGCGAAAATGTTTTCGGCGCAGACCGGGGCCGAGCTGCTCAAGGCTATTCTCAAATCGGTGCTGATGGGCAGTTCTGCCGGGTTCTTCCTCTGGTATCACTGGCCCGAAATGATGCGCCTCATCAGCGAGTCGCCCCTTACTGCCATGAGTAACGCCCTGAATCTGGTTGGACTCTGCGCGCTGCTGGTGGTGCTCAGCATTATCCCGATGGTCGGTTTTGACGTTATCTTCCAGCTTTATAGCCATTTCAAGAAACTGCGGATGTCACGTCAGGATATCCGTGACGAATATAAGCAGATGGAAGGTGACCCGCACGTTAAAGGGCGTATCCGTCAGATGCAGCGTGCTGCCGCTCGTCGGCGCATGATGGAGGATGTGCCGAAGGCGGATGTCATCGTCACCAACCCGACACACTATTCCGTTGCCTTGCGCTACGACGAAAATAAGATGAGCGCGCCGAAAGTGGTGGCGAAAGGGGCAGGGCTGATCGCACTTCGTATCCGGGAAATTGGCACCGAAAACCGCGTGCCGATCCTGGAAGCTCCACCGCTGGCGCGTGCCTTATACCGCCATGCGGAAATCGGACAACAGATCCCGGGACAACTCTACGCCGCGGTGGCGGAAGTGCTGGCCTGGGTATGGCAGTTGAAACGCTGGCGTCTGGCCGGGGGTCAACGGCCTGTGAAACCTGAGAACCTTCCGGTGCCTGCCGCGCTGGATTTTATGAACGAGAAGGACACTGATGGCTAATCTGGTGGCAATGTTGCGCCTGCCCGGCAACCTGAAATCGACCCAATGGCAGATCCTCGCCGGGCCGATTCTCATCCTGTTAATTTTGTCGATGATGGTTCTGCCGCTCCCGGCATTCATCCTCGATCTGCTGTTCACGTTTAATATTGCGCTCTCCATTATGGTGCTACTGGTGGCGATGTTCACTCAGCGGACCCTGGAGTTTGCCGCGTTCCCGACCATTCTGCTGTTTACCACTCTGCTGCGACTGGCGCTGAACGTGGCGTCCACGCGTATCATTCTGATGGAAGGACATACCGGCGCGGCAGCAGCAGGTAAAGTGGTGGAGGCCTTCGGCCACTTCCTGGTAGGCGGTAATTTCGCTATCGGTATCGTGGTGTTCGTTATCCTCGTGATCATCAACTTTATGGTTATCACCAAAGGTGCCGGGCGTATTGCTGAAGTGGGCGCCCGTTTTGTGCTGGACGGGATGCCGGGCAAGCAGATGGCGATCGACGCCGATCTGAATGCCGGGTTAATCGCGGAAGATGAAGCCAAAAAACGCCGTGCGGAAGTCACTCAGGAAGCGGACTTCTACGGATCCATGGACGGTGCGAGTAAGTTTGTGCGCGGTGATGCCATCGCGGGCATTCTGATCATGGTGATTAACGTGGTGGGCGGCCTTCTGGTGGGGGTATTGCAGCACGGCATGGACATGGGCCACGCGGCGGAAAGCTACACGCTGCTGACTATTGGTGATGGTCTGGTCGCGCAGATCCCGGCGCTGGTCATCTCCACGGCGGCGGGCGTGATTGTCACCCGCGTGAGTACCGATCAGGACGTTGGCGAGCAGATGGTTGGCCAGCTCTTCAGTAACCCGCGCGTAATGCTGCTGGCCGCTGCCGTTCTGGGTCTGCTTGGTCTGGTACCGGGCATGCCAAACCTCGTCTTCCTGCTGTTTACGGCGGGTCTGCTGGGCCTTGCCTGGTGGATGCGTGGCCGTGAAACCCAACCGGCGGCGGATCCGGTTCCGGTGAAAATGCCGGAGAATACTCAGGCCGTCGAGGCGACGTGGAACGACGTGCAGCTGGAAGATTCCCTGGGAATGGAAGTGGGGTATCGCCTGATCCCGATGGTGGATTTTCAGCAGGATGGCGAGCTGCTTGGCCGTATCCGCAGTATCCGTAAAAAATTCGCTCAGGATATGGGCTTCCTGCCGCCGGTGGTTCACATCCGTGACAATATGGATCTGCCGCCTGCACGCTACCGTATTCTGATGAAAGGGGTCGAAATTGGCAGCGGTGATGCCTACCCGGGTCGCTGGCTGGCCATTAACCCTGGCACCGCGGCAGGCACGCTGCCGGGCGAGCAAACCGTCGATCCGGCCTTTGGTCTGGCGGCCATCTGGATTGAAAGTGCGCTGAAAGAGCAGGCGCAAATCCAGGGGTATACGGTAGTCGAAGCCAGTACCGTGGTGGCAACCCATCTTAATCATCTGATTGGGCAATTCTCGGCAGAGCTGTTTGGTCGTCAGGAAGCGCAGCAGCTTCTCGACCGCGTGACGCAGGAGATGCCGAAGCTGACGGAAGATCTGGTCCCGGGCGTGCTGACGTTAACCACGCTGCACAAGGTGCTGCAAAACCTGCTCGAGGAAAAAGTGCCGATTCGCGATATGCGAACCATTCTGGAAACCCTTGCCGAGCATGCGCCGCTGCAAAGCGATCCGCACGAGCTGACGGCGGTGGTGCGCGTGGCGCTGGGGCGCGCAATCACGCAGCAGTGGTTCCCGGGAACCGGAGAAGTGCAGGTGATTGGCCTCGACACGCCGCTTGAACGTCTGCTGCTGCAGGCTCTGCAGGGCGGGGGCGGCCTGGAGCCAGGTCTGGCGGATCGCCTGCTGGAGCAGACCCAGGAGGCGCTGGCACGTCAGGAGATGCTGGGGGCGCCACCGGTGCTGCTGGTCAACCATGCGCTGCGTCCGCTGCTGTCGCGCTTCCTGCGTCGCAGCCTGAACCAGCTGGTGGTGCTGTCGAATATGGAGTTGTCGGATAACCGTCATATCCGCATGACGGCGACGATTGGAGGAAAATAATGGCTAAATGGCTTTGGATTATGCTCTTCCCGCTGGCGGCACAGGCGGCCGGGGAAGGCGCCTGGCAGGCAAGCAGCATGGGCGTGACCCTGAGCAACCGGGGTGTCGCCATGTCTTCTACTCCGCTGTCGCCCTCTGAAGCGGTTTCCGGTCTGATGGGGATGGTGGTCTGGAATTACAGACTGATTGGCCCAACGCCAGCCGGACTGCGGGTGCGGCTCTGCTCCCAGAGTCGCTGTACGGAAATCGACGGAGAGAATGGCACGACGCAGGCGTTCAACGGCGTGCCCGCCATTGAACCTTTGCGTTTTATCTGGGAAGTGCCGGGCGGGGGACGTTTGATCCCGGCGCTAAAAGTGCAGAGCAATTCTGTCATTGTAAACTACCGCTAACTGCCCGCTTTTTCACCAGCCATCAGGGAATACTGATGGCTGGCTCGCAAAACTGACCTCACCTTCTGATGAAAAAGAAACGCTGTTTTATAAATCAGTGACACGCGTGACGATACTCTTTGCATTTTTGCCATTCACCCCCTGCGTGATGGCAGAAACAGAAAGGTATCAGGAAGTCGATGCCTTTACTGTAGCCGTGTAAAAGCTCCCGGACGAGGTTTGCTTACAGGGAGTCTCCCAACATTGATTAGGGTTGACGGCAATGAAAACACGTAAAATTGGACTCGCAAATTATCTTGCATACGGGTCAGGTGATTTCCTCGGGGCGGGTACCACCGCCCTGACGGCGGCCTGGCTTTTGTATTTTTACACCACCTTCTGTGGACTCACACCGATTGAAGCAACGTTCATTTTTGCCGCGGCACGGGTGCTGGATGCCGTTGTCAGTCCGTTAATGGGGTTTTTGACGGACAACTTCGGTACGACCTGGCTCGGAAAGCGCTTTGGTCGCCGTAAATTCTTTATTCTGCTGGGGATCCCGTGCGTGTTCAGCTACTCGCTGATGTGGGTGGGGGACATGAATTTCTGGTATTACCTGCTGACTTATCTGGTGTTTGATATTGTCTACACCATGATTCTGGTGCCGTACGAGACGCTGGTGCAGGAAATGACCGATGACTTCAAACAGAAAACCAAGTTCTCCGGGGCGCGTATTTCCATGGCGCAGATGTCCGCCATTCTGGCCTCCTTTCTGCCCGGGATATTGCTCACGCATTTCGGTAAAGACAATGCGGTCTCCTTCTTCTATGCAAGCCTGGTTTTCTCCGTTCTGTGCGCCCTGATGCTCATTTTCGTCTGGTGCTTTACCTGGGAACGTCCGCGTGAGGAATGGTCCGAAGCGGCGCTGCGGGCTGAAGAAGAGAAGAAGAAGCTGACGCTGGGCCAGAGCCTGAATCGTCTGTTCGTGGAATTGAGTTCTACGCTGCGAATTAAAATTTTCCGCCAGCATCTGGGCATGTATCTCGGCGGCTACATTGCGCAGGATGTATTTAACGCGGTCTTCACCTACTACGTGGTGTTTGTGCTGATGCAGGAAGCCTCAATGGCCTCTAACCTGCTCGGTACGATGGCCATCTTCCAGTTTCTCGCCGTGCTCGGGATGATCCCGCTGTGCATTCGCTTTGGTCCTGCGCCGTCCTACCGCATGGTGGTGGTACTGTTTGGCCTGGCCTCTCTTTCTTATGCCGTCCTCTATTATGCCGGGCTGAGCGACATCTATTCTCTGCTGTTGCTGGTTTCTGCCATTGCCGGTCTTGGCCGCGGCGGTATCAACTACGTGCCGTGGAATACCTATACCTACATCGCTGATGTGGACGAAGTGATCACCGGTCAGCGCCGCGAAGGGATCTTCGCCGGCATCATGACCCTCACCCGTAAAGCGTCTCAGGCCGGTGCGGTGATGCTGGTGGGCATCGTGATGCAGATGTCCGGCTTTGTCAGCGGTCAGAAAGTGCAGCCTGCGGAAGTGAGCCATACCATTTTGATGATCCTGAGTGTGGGCATCCTCCTGGTGCTGTTCTGCGGATTCCTCGTTTCCCTGCGTTTCAGACTGAATTTACAGACCCACAGCACGCTGCGCGAGGAGACCGCGAAAATGCGTGCGTGGGGTCATGCGATACCGGAATCAGCGACGCCGCACGCCCGCGCCACTGTCGAGATGCTGGCCGGTATGCCGTATGCGTCACTGTGGGGTAATAACAACATCGGTTATCTGAATCGCAATAAGCCAGCCGCACCTTCGCTGAAGGATCGTGCAGTACTGAATTCGACATACAACAGAGGTTAAGATGATGAAAGTTTGGCCTGTCAAACATAGCCCGTTATTGCGTCAACCTGAACGCTTTATTGCCAGAGATGAGCTGAAAGCACTGATTCAAAAGGTGACGCATAACCTGGTCAATATCCACGACAAGACGGGTGAGTTTTTGCTGCGGCTGGACGACGGGCGCGTGATCGACACCAAAGGCTGGGCCGGATGGGAATGGACGCACGGCGTCGGTTTGTACGGTATCTGGCAGTATTACTGCCAGACCGGTGACACAGGCATGCGCGACATTATCGACAGCTGGTTTGCTGACCGTTTTGCTGAAGGTGCCACTACCAAAAACGTCAATACGATGTCGCCGTTCCTGACGCTGGCCTGTCGTTATGAAGAGACCAAAAACCCGGCCTGGCTGCCGTGGCTGGAAAGCTGGGCGGAATGGGCGATGACCGAGATGCCGCGCACCGATCACGGTGGCATGCAGCACATCACCCTGGCGGAAGAGAATCATCAGCAGATGTGGGATGACACGCTGATGATGACGGTGTTGCCGCTGGCGAAAATCGGCAAACTGCTCAACAAACCGGAGTACGTTGAAGAGGCGGTGTATCAGTTCCTGCTGCACGTGCAGAACCTGATGGACCGGGAGACGGGCCTGTGGTTCCACGGCTGGAGTTACGACGGCAACCATAACTTTGCCCGTGCCCGCTGGGCGAGGGGCAACAGCTGGCTCACCATCGTGATTCCGGATTTCCTCGAACTGATTGATTTGCCGGAAAACAACGCCGTGCGCCGTTATCTGGTGCAGGTATTGAATGCGCAAATTGCCGCGCTGGCAAAGTGTCAGGACGAGAGCGGCTTGTGGCATACCCTGCTGGACGATCCGGGCTCGTACCTGGAGGCGTCCGCGACGGCCGGGTTTGCCTACGGGATCCTGAAAGCGGTGCGTAAGCGCTATGTTGCGCCTGCGTATGCTGACGTTGCTGAAAAAGCGATTCGCGGCATCGTGAAAAATATCTCGCCGGAAGGGGAGTTATTGCAAACGTCGTTCGGCACGGGGATGGGCAGCGACCTGGCGTTTTATCGCCAAATCCCGCTGACGTCGATGCCCTATGGACAGGCCATGGCGATTCTGTGTCTGACGGAGTATTTGCGGAAGTATTTCTGATAATAAAAAACCCGGCGGCTGCCGGGTTTTTTGTATTACATACGCTCTACGGTTTCGATACCCAGGGTATCCAGACCCAGCTTCAGGGTCTTCGCCGTCAGCTGCGCCAGCTTCAGGCGGCTGTTGCGGACCGATTCATTTTCCGCAGACAGAATAGGGCAGTGCTCGTAGAAGCCGGAGAACAGACCCGCCAGATCGTACAGGTAAGCGCACATAACGTGCGGCGTACCGTCACGGGCGACAACCGTCAGCGTCTCTTCAAACTGCAGCAGACGCGCCGCCAGCTGGGCTTCACGATCTTCCGTGATGGTCACGGTCGCATTCGCCAGCACGTTTTCATCAATGTTCGCCTTACGGAACACCGAGAGCACGCGGGTGTAAGCATATTGCATGTAAGGCGCCGTGTTGCCTTCAAACGCCAGCATGTTATCCCAGTCGAAGATATAGTCGGTGGTACGGTTTTTAGAGAGATCCGCGTATTTCACCGCGCCGATACCGACGGCGTTAGCCAGTTTTTCCAGCTCGTCGGCAGGCATGTCCGGGTTCTTCTCTGCCACCAGACGACGGGCGCGCTCCAGCGCTTCATCCAGCAGGTCAGACAGCTTCACGGTACCACCCGCACGGGTTTTGAACGGCTTGCCGTCTTTACCGAGCATCATGCCGAACATGTGGTGTTCCAGCGGAACGCAATCCGGTACGTAACCGGCTTTACGCACGATAGTCCAGGCCTGCATCAGGTGCTGGTGCTGACGGGAGTCGATGTAGTACAGCACACGGTCAGCATGCAGGGTTTCGTAACGGTACTTCGCGCAGGCGATATCGGTGGTGGTGTAGAGATAGCCGCCATCCTTTTTCTGGATGATCACGCCCATCGGTTCACCTTCCTTGTTTTTGTACTCATCAAGGAACACGACCGTTGCACCTTCGCTCTCAACCGCCAGGTTTTTCGCTTTCAGGTCCGCCACAATGCCCGGCAGCATTGGGTTATAAAGGCTCTCACCCATCACATCATCACGGGTCAGGGTCACGTTCAGACGGTTATAGGTGAGCTGGTTCTGGGACATGGTGATGTCCACCAGCTTGCGCCACATCTCGAGGAAGTATTGATCCCCGCCCTGCAGCTTGACGACGTAACTGCGCGCGCGCTCGGCAAAGGCTTCGTCTTCGTCGTAATGCTTTTTCGCTTCGCGGTAGAACCCTTCCAGGTCCGCCAGCGCCATTTCGCCCGCGTTTTCCTGCTGCTGTTTTTCCAGGTAAGCAATCAGCATGCCGAACTGGGTACCCCAGTCGCCAACGTGGTTTGCGCGGATTACCTTGTGACCGAGAAACTCAAGCGTGCGCACCGCGGCATCACCAATGATGGTGGAACGCAGGTGGCCAACGTGCATCTCTTTCGCCACGTTCGGGGCAGAGTAGTCGATCACCACCGTCTGCGCTTGTGGTCGGGAGACACCCAGACGGTCTGATTTCAGCGCCGCGTCAACGTGGCTTGCCAGGAATGCAGGCTCCAGGAAAATGTTGATGAAGCCCGGGCCAGCGATTTCGGTTTTGCTGGCGATACCGGTGAGATCCAGATGCGTCAATACCTGCTCAGCGAGCTGTCGCGGCGGCATGCCCAGTTTTTTAGCCACTGCCATCACGCCATTAGCCTGATAGTCGCCAAACTGTACTTTTGCTGACTGACGAACCTGTGGTTCGCAATCCGCAGGCGCACCTGCGGCAATCAGTGCCTGACTGACTTTTTCGGAGAGAAGAGCCTGAATATTCACCTGGATACCTTACGTTTTTGATGCGGGCCTACAACCGCCCGCGCCAGTTAAAGAATTTAGGGCGGGAGTATACTGCAAATGCCTTCTGCCGTCAGCATTGCGGGGCCCGAAGATTGCTCAGAATCCAGCCAGAGAAGAGGTGCATAAACATGCAGTCGTAAAAACCGCGATTCAGAGGTTGGTCGAAACGGGGCAACAGAGTAAATTAGCGGCTTTGCGACATGAAAAGAGACTGACGTATGGCGAACTGGCAATCCATTGACGAACTGCATGATATTTCCGCAGATTTACCGCGCTTCACCCAGGCGTTCACAGAACTTGCCACCCGTCTTGGTCTGGATATCGCGCCGCTTGAGGCCGATCACATCTCTTTGCGCTGCCATCAAAACGCGACTGCCGAGCGCTGGCGTCGCGGGTTTGAACAGTGTGGTGAGTTGCTTTCTGAGAACATGATTAATGGTCGTCCCATTTGTCTGTTCAAACTGCATGAACCGGTCTGCGTGGCGCACTGGCAATTCACCGTTGTAGAACTGCCATGGCCGGGTGAAAAACGTTACCCGCACGAAGGCTGGGAGCATATCGAAATCGTCCTGCCGGGTGAGCCGGAAACGTTGAACGCGCGCGCGCTGGCCCTGCTCTCAGACGAGGGATTAAGCCAGCCGGGCATTTTTGTGAAGACAAGTTCGCCCAAAGGCGAGCGTGAGCGTCTGCCTAATCCGACGCTGGCCGTGACTGACGGGCAGGTGACGGTGAAATTTCATCCGTGGACCATTGAGCAGATCGTTGCCAGCGAAGCCTGAGAGTTGTGACTCGTCGCTGAGACCCAAAACAAAAGGCGTGCCATGATGGCGCGTTAAGCCGATTTTAAGGAGGAGTCGATGGCGCTGCTGGAGATTTGTTGTTATAGCGTGGAGTGTGCCGTCACCGCGCAACGGAAAGGGGCCGATCGCATTGAACTGTGCGCCGCCCCGAAAGAAGGAGGGTTAACGCCCTCATACGGCGTGCTAACGTCGGCCCGTAAGGCCGTCACCCTTCCGGTACACCCCATTATTCGTCCTCGCGGCGGTGATTTTTGTTATACGTCGGGTGAGTTCAGTGCCATGCTTGAAGATATCGCCTTTGTTCGTGACCTCGGGTTCCCCGGGCTGGTGACCGGCCTGCTGGATGAAGACGGTGAGGTCGATCTGCCGCGTATGCGTCAGGTGATGGACGCCGCAAAAGGAATGGCCGTGACGTTTCATCGTGCGTTTGATATGTGCAAAAACCCACTGCAAGCGTTTGATACCCTTGCCGAACTGGGTGTGGCGCGCGTTCTGACATCAGGGCAACAGTCTTCTGCTGAAAAAGGTCTGCAATTAATTACGGAACTAAAAGCCCATTCCGGTGTTCCAATAATAATGGCGGGTGCGGGAGTCCGTGCCGGCAATCTGGAACGGTTTTTAAACGCCGGGGTGGAAGAGCTTCACAGCTCTGCGGGGAAATGGATACCTTCACCCATGCGTTATCGCAATACAGGGCTGTCAATGTCGACGGATGCTGAAGCGGATGAGTATTCACGCTACGGTGTAGATGGAGAGTCGGTTGCGGAAATGAAGTCGCTGATTGAGCGCTATCACGTGTAGCAACGTACCGATTTTTACCGCGCATCATGTCGCCCAATATGATGCTTGCTTGTACCAGGCCCCTGCAAATTACACAGGGGCCTTTTTTTCTCCTTCATATTTCAAGCCGCAGCCGCGTTGGCCGCCTCGCTCACCCCGGTCACTTACTGATGTAAGCTCCCGGGGATTCGCTGCGTTGCCGCCTTGCTGCAACTTGAACTATTTTGGAGAAAACGTGCGACGCGTAGGCCGGGTAAGGCGTAGCCGTCACCCGGCTAAAGGGTTACGGCTTCGTCGCGATCAATACCGCACGCATCGGCGCCGGATAGCCTTCGATGGTTTTGCTGTGGTCGGCCGGGTCAAGGAACTGCTCCAGCGACTCGGTGATCATCCAGTCGGTGCGGCGCTGCTCCTCGAGTGACGTCACGCTGACATCGGCAATCCGCACATCCACAAAACCGCACTTCTCCAGCCAGTTCTTCAATGCCAGCGCGGACGGGATAAAGTAGACGTTACGCATCTGGGCGTAGCGATCGCCCGGCACCAGAACAGCATGTTCGTCACCTTCGATCACCAGCGTTTCCAGTACCAGTTCGCCGCCGCTGACCAGCTGATCTTTCAGCTGCCACAGATGTTCAAGCGGGGAGCGACGATGATAGAGCACGCCCATGGAAAATACGGTATCAAACGCTTTCAGGGCAGGAAGTTGCTCAATTCCCAGCGGCAGCAGGTGGGCGCGCTGGTCATTGCCCAGCAGTTTACGCACTGCTTCAAACTGGCAAAGGAACAGCTGCATTGGGTCGATACCGACTGCCAGATGCGCGCCTGCGCCAATCATGCGCCACATGTGGTAACCGCTGCCGCAGCCCACGTCCAGAATAGTGCGCCCGGTCAGGTCAGACAGATGAGGCAGAACGCGATCCCATTTCCAGTCGGAGCGCCATTCGGTGTTGATGTTCACCCCGTAGAGCGAGAAAGGCCCTTTGCGCCACGGCATCAGGTTACGCATCAGCGTTTCGATGCGGTTGATCTGCCCGGCCGGGAGCGGTGCTTCGCTTTCTGCGGTGACGCTGTGAAGCAGGTCCAGACGATGCGGGGTCAGCTCCGGCAGATACTCCACCGCATTTGACCACTGCTTTAACAGGCCGTGCTGCTGATCGCGCTGCCAGGCGGCAATCTGCGCGGGCAGAGTTTCCAGCCAGTGAGACAGATGGTTTTTAGCTATCAGCTGATAGAAATTACTGAACTCAATCATGCTGCATCTCCGGCTTTTAGCGCCACCAGTGAGCCAAAGTTAAAGCACTGGAACCACAGTTCGCTATGCTCAAATCCGGCTTTGCGCAGGCGTGCTTTGTGGGTTTCTACGGAGTCTGTCAGCATCACGTTTTCCAGCATGCTGCGCTTCTGGCTGATCTCCAGCTCGCTGTAACCGTTCGCACGTTTAAAATCGTGGTGCATATTGAACAGCAGTTCGCCAACGTCGGCATCCTCAAAGCTGAATTTCTCGGAAAGCACCAGCGCGCCGCCGGGATTTAGCCCCTGGTAAATTTTGTCCAGCAGCAGCTGACGGTCTTCAGGCACCAGGAACTGCAGGGTAAAATTCAGGATGACCATCGACGCGTTGTGAATTTCAATCTCACGAATATCGCCTTCGACGACGTCCACCGGTACAGGGGCTTTATACGCATCAATATGGCGACGGCAGCGTTCTACCATCGCCGGGGAGTTGTCGACGGCAATGATTCGGCAATCTTCATGATGAACGTTACGACGTACCGACAGCGTTGCCGCGCCGAGCGAGCAGCCCAGGTCATAGACCTGCGTGCCGGGTTGAACGAAGCGCTCAGCCAGCATACCGATCATAGAGATAATATTGGAATAACCGGGAACAGAGCGCTGGATCATATCCGGGAAGACTTCGGCTACCCGTTCATCGAAGGTCCAGTCGCCCAGGCTGGCGATAGGCGCGGAAAAAAGCGTGTCGCGATCTGACATAACGTAAAAATCCGGGAAAAATAAAGTGGCGTATTGTGCGCTAATGGAGGGAGAAAACCAACTCCCACGGCATATACCAAAGGTTAGCCAGCACCATCAGCAAAAGCGAACACCAGGTCGCGCTCATGCCGGAACGACGCCAGCGGAATAAGCGGTGGTGAAAGCCATAATAATGCATTAGCCGGCCAGCAATCAGAAGCAGGCCACAGACGTGAACCATCCAGGTTTCTGCGCCATTCATCTCCATAAACAGCAGTAAAATCAAGGCGACGGGGATGTATTCGACCGCATTACCGTGAATGCGGATAGCGCTTTGCAGTTCCGAAAAACCGCCGTCACCATAAGAAACGCGGTACTGCATTCTCAGACGCACAACATCAAATGAAAACTTAATCAGCAGTAATGCACCTAACACCGCATACAGCGCGCTGACCATACAAACTCCCTGTTTTTGGCAGATGGCACTTCACTATGATAGGGGGTGATATCAGAAAAGAGAAGATTGTTGTGGAATGGAGGGGGCGTTGCCCACGGCGGGAACCGCGGCCTGCAAGGCCTGCCAGAGAGCATCGACCAGTTCGGGTGCCTGCGCAATATCCGGTGTGTGCAAAAAGAGATAGGGCGTAGTGGTTTGCTCCCACTTTGCTAATTTTTGCAGCCAGACGGCGAACATCGCCTGATTTTGCTGCATGTTGTCGCTACCGATGAACCTGACCATCGGGTTTTGCGCGGTGACGATGGCGTGGACCGGCACTTTCGGTTTTTTGCGTTGCGCATCCACAATCGCTTCACTGTGCGGGATTGCACTGTGGACGGGGCGACTGTCAAGAATGACACGGTTGACCGCACGTTCCAGCAGGCCGCGGTTGAGCGCTATTTCTGCTTCACCTTTGGCAAAAAATTCAGCATGCCTGACCTCCACGCCGTAGGTAAACTCGCGGGGCAGGCTATCCAGAAACTGCCACAGGGCAGGCAGATCGCGCGGGCCGAACGTGGCGGGAAGCTGGAGCCAGTATTGCCCAATCCGGTTCGCCAGTGGCGACATGCGCGTAAAGAACTCTTCGGTTAAATCCCCGCAGTTGCGCAGCGCGGCGTTGTGGGAGATGGTCGCCGGAAACTTAAAACAGAACCGGAAATCGTCGGTCGTTTGCTCCCGCCAGCGTTCAACAATCTCCGCTTTAGGCAGCGCGTAGAGGGTCGTGTTGCCCTCGACACAGTTGAAGTGTCGGGCATATTCTTCCAGGCCGGTGATGCCCAGGCGCACCCATTTCGGGTGCGACCACTGGGGTAACCCCACATACATCATAGCGCGCTGAGGATCTCGTCCGTGCTGCGCACGCGTCCGATACGCGGGAAGATATGGGTCATGCTGCCCTGATGCTGTTCCGCGGAAGCCGCGCTGCAGGCATCTTCCGCAATGACCAGGTTAAAGCCCAGCTCCCAGGCGTTACGGGCGGTAGACTCCACGCCGATGTTGGTGGAAATGCCGCACAGGATAAGGGTGTCGATACCACGACGGCGGAGCTGCAGTTCCAGATCGGTTCCGTAGAATGCGCCCCATTGACGTTTGGTCACTTCGATATCGCTGTCGCGTTTGCCCAGCGACACCGGATACGTCCACCAGTTTTCCGGCAGGGCATGGGCGGGCGCCTGTGCATCAACGGGCTGTTTTAACGCCTCGGCGAAATCAGCGGACCAGCCGACGCGCACCATGACTACAGGGGCACCGCTGGCACGGCATTTTTCCGCCAGACGAGCGGCGCGGCTAACCACATCATCCGCAGCGTGCGGGCCACCGGCAAAGGGCAGGATCCCTTCCTGTAAATCAATCACCACAAGCGCGGTTTTGCTGGCATCCAGTGTTAACATCGTTACTCCCGTTAAATGAATCACTTCCGTAACACCATACGACGTGATGACCTGTAATGGGTCGGATAATTTTGTTAATTTTTGTGAGAATGCGCAATAAGAGTGCAGCAAACGACCGTCAGGCCGTGGTTCGCTCTTATCGTCCGGCGGAATTTCCAGTATAATAGCCGCCTTTTTTCATCCAGTTGTGACATACAGAAAGCTGCGACATAGTAGCCTGCATTCCAGGCGACATTTAGCCTGCGGCTAATTAAGGGATATCTCATGCGTACAGAATATTGCGGGCAGCTGCGTCAGTCCCACGTCGGACAGCAGGTCACCCTGTGTGGTTGGGTCAACCGTCGTCGTGATCTTGGTAGCCTTATTTTCATCGATATGCGCGACCGTGAAGGTATCGTTCAGGTGTTCTTCGACCCGGATCGTGCGGATGCGTTGAAGCTGGCTTCTGAGCTGCGTAATGAGTTCTGCATTCAGGTCACCGGTACCGTGCGTGCGCGTGACGAGAAAAACGTCAACGCAGACATGGCGACGGGTGCCATTGAAGTACTGGCGTCCGATCTGGTTATCATTAACCGTGCTGAAGCGCTGCCGCTGGACTCCAACCACGTCAACACGGAAGAAGCGCGTCTGAAATACCGCTACCTGGATCTGCGTCGTCCGGAGATGGCCCAGCGCCTGAAAACCCGTGCGAAAATCACCAGCCTGGTGCGCCGTTTTATGGATGACCACGGTTTCCTCGATATCGAAACCCCGATGCTGACCAAAGCCACACCGGAAGGTGCGCGCGATTATCTGGTCCCATCCCGCGTACATAAAGGCAAATTCTACGCGCTGCCACAGTCTCCACAGCTGTTCAAACAGCTGCTGATGATGTCCGGTTTCGATCGCTACTATCAGATCGTCAAATGTTTCCGCGACGAAGACCTGCGTGCTGACCGTCAGCCAGAATTCACCCAGATCGATGTGGAAACCTCCTTCATGACCGCCGAGCAGGTGCGTGAAGTGATGGAAGCGCTGGTGCGTAGCCTGTGGAATGACGTGAAAGGCGTCGAGCTGGGCGATTTCCCGATCATGACCTTCGCCGAAGCCGAGCGTCGTTACGGTTCCGACAAACCAGACCTGCGTAACCCGATGGAGCTGGTGGATGTTGCAGACCTGGTGAAATCCGTTGAGTTCGCGGTATTCGCCGGCCCGGCTAACGATCCGAAAGGCCGTGTTGCAGCCCTGCGCGTACCGGGCGGTGCGGCACTGAGCCGTAAGCAGATCGACGACTACGGCAACTTCATTAAGATCTACGGCGCGAAAGGTCTGGCCTATATTAAAGTAACCGAGCGTGCGAAAGGTCTGGAAGGGATCACCAGCCCGGTTGCGAAGTTCCTGAATGCGGACATCGTGGAAGCGATCCTTGAGCGCACCGGCGCGCAGGATGGCGACATGATCTTCTTCGGCGCAGACAACAAGAAAGTGGTTGCCGATGCGATGGGCGCGTTGCGTCTGAAGCTGGGCAAAGACCTCAGCCTGACCGACGAAACCAAATGGGCACCGCTGTGGGTTATCGACTTCCCGATGTTTGAAGACGACGGTGAAGGCGGCTTGACCGCGATGCACCACCCGTTCACCTCGCCAAAAGACATGACGGCGGCAGAGCTGAAAGCGTCTCCGGAAGATGCAGTGGCAAACGCCTACGACATGGTGATCAACGGCTACGAAGTGGGCGGCGGTTCCGTGCGTATTCACAGCGGCGAAATGCAGCAGACCGTGTTCGGCATCCTGGGCATTAACGAACAGGAGCAGCGTGAGAAATTTGGCTTCCTGCTGGACGCCCTGAAATACGGTACACCGCCACACGCGGGTCTGGCTTTCGGTCTTGACCGTCTGACCATGCTGCTGACCGGCACCGATAACATTCGTGATGTTATTGCCTTCCCGAAAACCACTGCCGCAGCGTGTCTGATGACCGAAGCGCCAAGCTTTGCTAACCCGACTGCACTGGCTGAGCTGGGCATTGAGGTGGTGAAGAAGGAAGAGAAAAACTGATATGACATACAAGCTTCCCGTTTCTGTCTTAGTTGTCATTTATGCCCAGGACACGAAGCGGGTGCTAATGTTGCAGCGGCGCGACGATCCTGATTTCTGGCAGTCGGTTACCGGCAGCCTGGAAGAGGGGGAAACCGCGCAGCAGGCCGCCGCGCGTGAAGTAAAGGAAGAGGTCACCATTGATGTTGCTCGCGAGCAACTGACCCTGAAGGACTGTCAGCGCACGGTGGAGTTTGAAATTTTTAGCCATTTACGTCATCGCTACGCGCCGGGCATTGAGCGCAATACGGAATCGTGGTTCTGTCTCGCGCTCCCCCATGAGCGGGAGATCGTGTTTACCGAACACCTGAACTACCGCTGGGTGGATGCGACGGATGCCGCCGCACTGACCAAGTCGTGGAGCAACCGGCAGGCGATTGAAGAATTTGTAATTAACGCTGCCTGAGAAGGCGCGATTTTTGGAGAACTTTTTATGGCAGGTCATAGTAAGTGGGCCAACACCAAACACCGTAAAGCGGCACAGGATGCCAAACGCGGTAAGATCTTTACCAAAATCATTCGTGAGCTGGTGACAGCGGCACGTCTGGGCGGCGGCGATCCGGCCTCTAACCCGCGTCTGCGCGCGGCGGTGGATAAAGCGCTGTCTAACAACATGACGCGTGACACCCTGAACCGTGCCATCGCACGTGGTGTAGGCGGTGATGAAGACGCGAACATGGAAACCATCATTTATGAAGGTTACGGCCCTGGCGGTACTGCCGTAATGGTTGAGTGTCTGTCCGACAACCGTAACCGTACCGTTGCGGAAGTGCGCCATGCATTCACTAAAACCGGCGGCAACCTGGGTACCGACGGTTCCGTTTCTTACCTGTTCAGCAAAAAAGGCGTCATCTCCTTCGAGAAAGGCGACGAAGATGTGATCATGGAAGCCGCCCTGGAAGCCGGTGCGGAAGACGTGGTGACCTACGATGATGGCGCAATTGACGTTTACACCGCGTGGGAAGAGATGGGCGCCGTGCGCGATGCACTCGAAGCCGCGGGTCTGAAAGCGGACAACGCTGAAGTTTCCATGATCCCATCCACCAAAGCGGACATGGATGCGGAAACTGCGCCAAAACTGCTGCGTCTGATCGACATGCTCGAAGACTGCGACGACGTGCAGGAAGTGTATCACAACGGTGAAATCTCTGATGAGGTTGCAGCGACTCTCTGATGAGAGCGTATAAGCCGTTTACGGGAGACGCGTGATGTCGATTATCCTTGGGATTGACCCCGGCTCGCGCGTCACCGGTTATGGCGTTATCCGCCAGGTGGGACGCCAGCTAACCTACCTCGGCAGCGGCTGTATTCGCACCAAAGTGGACGATCTGCCGTCGCGCCTGAAGCTGATTTATGCGGGCGTGTCGGAAATCATCACCCAGTTTCAGCCTGATTTTTTTGCCATTGAGCAGGTCTTTATGGCAAAAAACGCCGATTCGGCGCTAAAGCTGGGGCAGGCGCGCGGCGTGGCGATTGTTGCCGCCGTGAACCAGGATCTTCCGGTGTTCGAATATGCCGCACGTCAGGTAAAGCAGACGGTGGTGGGGATAGGTAGCGCGGAGAAAAGCCAGGTGCAGCATATGGTGCGTACCTTGCTGAAGCTTCCCGCGAACCCGCAGGCCGATGCCGCCGATGCACTGGCCATTGCGATTACCCACTGTCACGTCAGCCAGAACGCGATGCAAATGAGTGAATCGCGGCTCAATCTGGCGCGAGGCAGGTTACGATAAAGAGAAATCAGGCTGGATAAACATCCAGCCTTTTTTTATTATGTCGCCAGTCAAACATTTTCCAGAACGCAGGAGCGTCACGTGATAGGCAGACTCAGAGGCATCATCATTGAAAAACAACCCCCGTTAGTGCTGCTGGAAGTGGGTGGCGTGGGCTATGAAGTCCACATGCCAATGACCTGCTTCTATGAGCTGCCGGACGCGGGTAAAGAGGCGATTGTCTTTACACAGTTCGTGGTGCGTGAAGATGCTCAGTTGCTTTACGGCTTCAACAACAAGCAGGAACGTACTCTGTTCCGCGAGCTGATTAAAACCAACGGCGTGGGGCCGAAGCTGGCGCTGGCGATTTTGTCCGGTATGTCTGCTCCGCAGTTCGTGAATGCCGTTGAGCGCGAAGATCCTGCGGCGCTGATTAAACTCCCGGGGATTGGTAAGAAAACCGCCGAGCGTCTGATTGTTGAGATGAAAGACCGCTTTAAAGGTCTGCATGGCGATCTGTTCACCCCAGCCACCGATCTGGTTCTGACGTCACCTGGGGCGCCGTCAACAGATGATGACGCTGAGCAGGAAGCGGTTGCCGCGCTGGTGGCGCTGGGCTATAAACCTCAGGAGGCCAGTCGGATGGTAAGCAAAATTGCCAAACCGGATGCCAGCAGTGAAACCCTGATTCGTGAAGCGCTGCGCGCTGCATTGTGAGGTAAAGGATGATTGAAGCAGACCGCCTGGTATCGGCAGGCACCCTTCAGGCAGAAGACGTGGTGGATCGTGCGATCCGCCCGAAACTGCTTGATGAGTATATCGGCCAGCCGCAGGTACGTTCCCAGATGGAGATTTTCATCCAGGCGGCAAAGCTGCGCGGCGAAGCGCTCGATCACCTGCTGATTTTTGGCCCGCCAGGGTTGGGGAAAACCACGCTGGCGAATATCGTTGCCAATGAAATGGGCGTCAACCTGCGCACGACCTCCGGCCCGGTGCTGGAGAAAGCCGGCGATCTGGCGGCAATGCTGACCAACCTTGAACCGCATGACGTACTGTTTATCGATGAAATCCACCGTCTGTCTCCGGTGGTAGAGGAAGTGCTCTATCCGGCAATGGAAGATTACCAGCTGGATATCATGATTGGTGAAGGCCCGGCTGCGCGCTCCATCAAGATCGATCTGCCGCCGTTTACCCTGA
The DNA here is from genome assembly GCF_001729765.1 of Enterobacter kobei. NCBI lineage: Bacteria > Pseudomonadati > Pseudomonadota > Gammaproteobacteria > Enterobacterales > Enterobacteriaceae > Enterobacter > Enterobacter kobei. Next base: position 2,847,614 of record NZ_CP017181.1, on the reverse strand, counting down.
TTGGCGCAACGACCCGTGCCGGATCGTTGACCTCTCCATTGCGCGACCGCTTCGGTATCGTGCAGCGTCTGGAGTTTTATCAGGTGCCGGACCTGCAGCATATTGTCGGTCGTAGCGCGCGCTATATGGGGCTGGAGATGAGCGAAGAGGGCGCTTTTGAAGTGGCGAAGCGTTCGCGCGGTACGCCGCGTATTGCCAACCGCCTGCTGCGTCGCGTGCGCGACTTTGCCGAAGTGAAGCACGATGGCACCATTTCGGCAGAGATTGCCGCCCAGGCGCTGGATATGCTTAACGTCGATGCCGAAGGCTTTGACTATATGGACCGCAAACTGCTGCTGGCGGTGCTGGATAAATTCTTTGGCGGACCGGTCGGGCTGGATAACCTGGCGGCGGCGATCGGTGAAGAGCGTGAAACTATCGAGGATGTTCTGGAGCCGTATCTGATCCAGCAGGGATTCTTACAGCGTACGCCGCGTGGTCGTATGGCGACGGTGCGGGCGTGGAATCATTTCGGCATTACGCCACCGTCAATGCCGTAATGGTGAGCAGGCGGGATGTTAAATTTCGCCTGCGACGCTGACCGATTAGTTACCTCATCTGAATTATCATCCATATTATTTTGGATAAATTTATCCTACCTATCATTTTAGATAATTCGCTTATTCCCTCTATGATGAATTTATAGCGATATCCATGCTATGAATAAATTTCATCATCACATCAGGAATAACAAAATGAAAACAATGACGGCTCTGACTATTGCCGCTCTGACTATGGCGGCTTTGTCTGGCGCCGCGAATGCCGCTATTTCCGGAACCCAAACATGGAAAATGGTGGATAATAAACTTGAAAATACCAGTAACGGACGAAAATTATGTATGACTGGCATTGCTTACCAGCAGGCGGTGATGGAGCCATGTGATTCTAATCCAGAATTGCAGAATATTCGTGAGGTCAATTTCGCTATTAATGGGATGCTGATGCTGGAAACATATCCAGAATATGCCTTCGCACCAGCAAGCGGCAAAGTTTATATACGCGAATATGGGTGATGCTGCCAACTTACTGATTTAGTGTATGATGGTGTTTTTGAGGTGCTCCAGTGGCTTCTGTTTCTATCAGCTGTCCCTCCTGTTCAGCTACTGACGGGGTGGTGCGTAACGGCAAAAGCACTGCCGGACATCAGCGCTATCTCTGCTCTCACTGCCGTAAAACATGGCAACTGCAGTTCACTTACACCGCTTCTCAACCCGGTACGCACCAGAAAATCATTGATATGGCCATGAATGGCGTTGGATGCCGGGCAACCGCCCGCATTATGGGCGTTGGCCTCAACACGATTTTCCGCCATTTAAAAAACTCAGGCCGCAGTCGGTAACCTCGCGCATACAGCCGGGCAGTGACGTCATCGTCTGCGCGGAAATGGACGAACAGTGGGGATACGTCGGGGCTAAATCGCGCCAGCGCTGGCTGTTTTACGCGTATGACAGGCTCCGGAAGACGGTTGTTGCGCACGTATTCGGTGAACGCACTATGGCGACGCTGGGGCGTCTTATGAGCCTGCTGTCACCCTTTGACGTGGTGATATGGATGACGGATGGCTGGCCGCTGTATGAATCCCGCCTGAAGGGAAAGCTGCACGTAATCAGCAAGCGATATACGCAGCGAATTGAGCGGCATAACCTGAATCTGAGGCAGCACCTGGCACGGCTGGGACGGAAGTCGCTGTCGTTCTCAAAATCGGTGGAGCTGCATGACAAAGTCATCGGGCATTATCTGAACATAAAACACTATCAATAAGTTGGAGTCATTACCGCGAATATGAACCTATTGCGAGTCATTGGGACTATATTAACGGACAGCTGAAAAAAGTTGATACCGATGGTATTGTCAAGTGTCTTGATATGGAAGGCGGTATAAACGTCCCTGGTGCCAAATTGCATTTAGCAACGTGTACCAGGTAATAAAATAAGCCCCGATAATTTCATCGGGGCTTATTTACGTGTGCACCCAACATGGGCGCACTCCAGCGGTTTAAGTCCCGCCATGCGTTGATCACAGCACATGAAGCGAAGCGCCACCCTCTGTGGAAGCGCTAATCGTTCATTCAGGCATTCGGTTGTTTTTTCATCATGCTGAAAATAAACAGCACCGCCGCACACAACACCACTGACGGCCCCGCAGGCGTGTCATAGAACGCCGAGAAGGTTAACCCACCCGTTACCGCAATCATCCCGATAATCACGGCCACACCGGCCATCTGCTCCGGCGTGCGGGCAAAACGGCGCGCCGTGGCGGCAGGGATGATCAGCAGCGATGTAATAATCAGCGCCCCGACGAACTTCATCGCTACGCCGATGGTTAATGCCGTCACCAGCATCAGCAGTAGCTTAACCCGCTGCAGCTTCACGCCGTCGACGAAGGCCAGGTCCGGGCTGACGGTCATCGCCAGCAGGTTACGCCACTGCCAGAGCAGAATACCGAGTACCACCACCACACCGAAGGCGATGGAAATTAAATCTTCCGGCGTCACGGCAAGCAGATCGCCAAACAGATAGGCCATCAGGTCGACGCGGATATTCGACATCAGACTCACCACCACCAGACCCAGCGAGAGCGCGCTGTGGGCCATAATGCCAAGCAGCGTATCAATGGCGAGGTGCGGACGTTTCTCCAGCCAGACCAGCCCGGCTGCCAGCAGCAGGGTGACGACAATCACCGCGTAGAAGGGATTCACATCCAGCAGTAAACCAAAAGCCACGCCCAGCAAAGAGGCGTGCGCGAGGGTATCACCGAAATAGGACATTCTGCGCCAGACCACAAACGAGCCGAGTGGACCCGCGGCGCAGGCAAGCATAATCCCGGCCAGCCAGCCGGGCAGTAACAGTTCAATCATGAGTGTCCATTTCCCCGGCGCAGGACAATTCGTCCCTGTAAATCATGGCGGTGATTATGATGATGACGGTAAATACCCAGCTGTTCAGCGCCACGAGGGCCAAACATGGAGATAAACTCCGGGTGCATCGAGACCACTTCAGGCGTGCCGGAACAGCAAATATGATGGTTAAGGCACAGCACTTCGTCCGTTTTCGCCATCACAAGATGGAGATCGTGGGAGACCATCAGCACGGCGCAATTCAGTTCACGGCGAAGCTGATCGATCAAATCATAAAGCGCGACCTGACCATTAACGTCCACCCCCTGGGTAGGCTCATCAAGCACCAGCAGTTGCGGGCTGCTCAACAGCGCGCGCGCCAGCAAAACGCGCTGCGTCTCACCCCCGGAAAGTTTTTGCAGCGGCGCGTCAATCAGGTGGCCCGCCTGTACGCGTTTCAGCGCCGGGAGAATATCGGCTTTCCGCGTGCCGGGGCGCAGGCGCAGAAAGCGACTCACCGTTAAAGGCAGCGTGGCATCCAGATGTAATTTCTGAGGCACATAGCCGATACGCAATTTTTCCTCGCGGGTGATAACACCTTCATCGGGCGTCACCAGACCCAGTACAACCCGTACCAGCGTGGATTTGCCTGCGCCATTAGGACCAAGCAGCGTCAGAATTTTGCCGGGCTTCAGATCCAGCGACACGTCAGAGAGGACGCGGCGCTGGCCGAAAGAGACCGAAATATTATCGAGAGAAACCAGTGTCGTCATGTCAATTTAAGCTTGAAGAAGTCAACGAATGTTATAATATCACATTCCACGCATTCACTACGATGATTAGTCGCATTATGTTACATAAAAATACGCTTCTTTTCGCAGCATTATCCGCTGCCCTTTGGGGTACAACCGCACAAGATGTTAACGCGGCGGTTGTCGCTTCGCTTAAACCGCTTGGATTCATCGCGTCGGCCATTGCCGATGGGGTGACGGAAACCCAGGTTTTGCTGCCTGACGGGGCCTCTGAGCATGACTATTCTCTTCGCCCTTCAGATGTAAAACGCTTACAAAACGCGGACTTAGTCGTCTGGATTGGACCAGAGATGGAAGCGTTTATGCAGAAGTCGGCCAAACAGATTCCAGGCGATAAACAGGTTGCGATTGCCGGGCTTTCCGGCGTGAAACCGTTGCTCATGAAAGGCACGGATGACGACGGTGATGAACATGACCATCACGCGGCAGAGGGTGAAAAAGGTGATGGAGATCACCATCATGGTGAGTACAACATGCATCTCTGGCTTTCCCCAGAGATAGCGCGGCTTTCAGCGGTTGCAATCCACGACAAATTAGTGGAACTTATGCCGCAAAGTCGAGCCAAACTAGACGCCAACCTGAAGGATTTTGAGGCACAATTAGCCGCAACCGATAAGCAGGTAGGTAATGAGCTCGCACCGTTGAAAGGAAAAGGGTATTTCGTTTTTCATGACGCCTATGGCTACTATGAAAAACACTATGGTTTGACCCCGCTTGGGCACTTCACCGTCAACCCTGAAATTCAACCTGGTGCGCAGCGTTTACATGAAATCAGAACACAGTTGGTTGAGCAAAAAGCAACATGCGTTTTTGCTGAGCCACAGTTCAGGCCAGCGGTCGTAGAAGCCGTGGCCAGGGGGACATCCGTGCGCATGGGGACCCTTGACCCGCTAGGAACGAATATCCAGTTGAGCAAAGCGAGCTATTCGCAGTTCCTCAGCCAACTGGCGGACCAGTATGCGAGCTGCCTGAAAGGAGATTAACGAGGAAGTGAATACGTGCAACAGATAGCCCGCTCTGTCGCCCTGGCATTTAACAATCTGCCTCGACCCCACCGCGTTATGCTGGGGTCGCTTACAGTACTCACCTTAGCGGTCGCCGTCTGGCGGCCCTATGTTTACCACCCGAGTTCTGCCCCTATCATCAAAACCATCGAGCTTGAAAAGAGCGAGATCCGTTCTTTACTGCCTGAAGCCAGTGAGCCTATCGACCAGGCTGCTCAGGAAGATGAAGCGATTCCCCAGGATGAACTGGACGATAAAATCGAGAACGAGGCCGGGATCCACGAGTATGTTGTCTCTACCGGTGACACGCTGAGCAGCGTGCTCAATCAGTACGGTATCGACATGGGGAATATCAGTCAGCTCGCTGCTGCAGATAAAGACCTGCGTAACCTGAAAATAGGGCAACAGCTCTCCTGGACCTTAACGGCGGATGGCGATCTCCAGCGGTTAACCTGGGAGATGTCCCGCCGTGAAACCCGCACCTACGATCGCACTGCAAACGGTTTCAAAATGACCAGTGAAATGCAGAAGGGCGACTGGGTGAACAGCGTGATGAAAGGCACAGTAGGCGGAAGCTTCGTTTCCAGCGCCCGTGATGCCGGTCTCACCAGCTCTGAAATCAGTGCGGTGATCAAAGCCATGCAGTGGCAGATGGATTTCCGCAAGCTGAAGAAGGGCGATGAGTTTTCCGTGCTGATGTCTCGCGAAATGCTCGACGGCAAGCGTGAGCAGAGCCAACTGGTGGGCGTACGTCTGCGCTCTGATGGCAAAGATTACTATGCCATCCGTGCCGAAGACGGTAAGTTCTACGACCGCAGCGGTACGGGACTGGCGAAAGGCTTTATGCGCTTCCCGACGGCTAAACAGTTCCGCGTTTCCTCTAACTTTAACCCGCGTCGTCTGAACCCGGTTACCGGGCGCGTCGCACCACACCGTGGCGTTGACTTTGCCATGCCGCAGGGCACGCCGGTGCTGGCTGTGGGTGATGGTGAAGTGGTCGTGGCTAAACGTAGCGGTGCCGCAGGCTACTATGTCGCGGTGCGTCACGGTCGTACCTACACCACCCGCTATATGCACCTGCGTAAACTGCTGGTTAAACCTGGACAGAAAGTGAAACGTGGCGACCGTATCGCGCTCTCCGGCAACACCGGACGCTCGACCGGCCCGCACCTGCACTATGAAGTGTGGATTAACCAACAGGCCGTAAACCCGCTGACGGCGAAACTGCCACGCACCGAAGGCCTGACGGGTAAAGATCGTTCTGATTACCTGGCGCAGGTGAAAGAGGTGATACCGCAGCTGAGCTTAAACTAAGCCTTCTGTTTTTGTGAAAAAAGCCGGTGTCAGTATGCGCCGGCTTTTTCTTTTGTGCGTGGACGACTGCCTCGCTACACTATCAATAAAATTTTGCGTCACCAGACCCTGGAACCAGCATGGAAACAAAAAAAAACAATATTGAATACATTCCTGAGTTTGAAAAATCCTTTCGCCATCCGCGCAACTGGGGCGCCTGGCTCGGGGTCTACACATTTGCAGGCATCGCTATGCTGCCTGCTGCGCTGCGCGATCCCCTGCTGGGGAAAATTGGCCGTCTGGCCGGGCGTTTAGGCAAAAGCGCGCGTCGCCGTGCGCAGATCAACCTCTATTACTGTTTTCCCGAAAAAAGCGATGCCGAGCGCGAGGCTATCATCGATGCGATGTATACCACCGCGCCGCAGGCAATGGCAATGATGGCAGAGCTGGCGCTGAAAGGGCCGGAAAAAATCGTTGACCGTGTTGACTGGAAAGGGCTGGAAATCATTGACGAAATGCGTCGCAATGACGAGAAGGTGATTTTCCTCGTTCCTCACGGTTGGGGTGTCGACATTCCGGCGATGCTGATGGCTTCTCAGGGTCAGAAGATGGCGGCCATGTTCCATAACCAGGGCAACAAAATCTACGACTTTGTCTGGAATACCGTACGTCGTCGTTTTGGCGGTCGTTTGCATGCGCGTAACGATGGTATCAAGCCGTTTATTCAGTCCGTACGTCAGGGATACTGGGGCTACTATCTGCCGGATCAGGACCACGGACCAGAGCACAGTGAGTTTGTCGACTTCTTTGCGACCTACAAAGCCACACTTCCGGCGATTGGCCGCCTGATGAAGGTGTGTCGCGCCCGCGTGATCCCACTCTTCCCGGTTTATGATGGTAAAACGCACCGTCTGAGCATTGAAGTTCGCCCGCCGATGGATGACTTGCTGACCGCAGACGATCACACCATTGCGCGTCGCATGAACGAAGAGGTGGAAATCCTGGTGGGGCCGCATACCGAACAGTACACGTGGATATTGAAGCTGCTTAAAACGCGAAAGCCGGGTGAAACGGAACCTTATAAACGCAAAGAGCTTTATCCGAGGAAATAAAAAAAGCCCTCTCCAGATGGAGAGGGCTTTTTAACACAGATGTTGTTACTCGACGGTCATAACGCGGGTGGTGTTGGTTGAGCCGATGGTGCTCATCACATCACCCTGCGTCACGATAACGATATCACCGGACACCAGGTAACCTTTGTCGCGCAGCAGATTGACGGCATCGTGCGCGGCTGCCACGCCGTCATTGGTGCTGTCGAAGTGCACTGGCGTCACACCACGGTACAGCGCCGTCAGATTCAGCGTACGTTCATGACGGGACATGGCGAAGATCGGCAGACCGGAGCTGATACGGGAAGTCATCAGCGCGGTACGGCCTGATTCGGTCATGGTGATGATCGCGGTAACCCCTTTCAGATGGTTTGCCGCGTACATGGCAGACATCGCAATCGCTTCTTCCACGTTGTCGAACTGCACGTCCAGACGGTGTTTAGAGACGTTGATGCTTGGGATCTTCTCTGCGCCCAGGCAGACACGCGCCATCGCGGCCACGGTTTCAGCAGGATATTGGCCCGCAGCGGTTTCCGCAGACAGCATCACCGCATCGGTACCATCCAGCACGGCGTTAGCGACGTCCATCACTTCCGCACGGGTTGGCATTGGGTTGGTGATCATGGATTCCATCATCTGGGTCGCGGTGATCACCGCGCGGTTCAGTTGACGTGCGCGACGAATCAGCGCTTTCTGGATACCAACCAGCTCAGGATCGCCGATTTCCACACCCAAATCGCCGCGGGCCACCATCACCACGTCAGAAGCCAGGATCACATCGTCCATGGCGTCCTGATCGCAAACGGCTTCCGCGCGTTCAACCTTGGCAACAATTTTGGCATCACAGCCTGCATCACGGGCCAGACGGCGTGCATAGTTCAGATCTTCGCCACAGCGTGGGAAGGAGACTGCCAGGTAGTCAACGCCGATCAGAGCCGCAGTAACGATGTCCGCTTTGTCTTTATCGGTCAGCGCTTCCGCAGAGAGGCCGCCGCCCAGTTTGTTGATACCTTTATTGTTGGAGAGCGGGCCACCGACGGTGACTTCGGTGAACACTTTCATCCCCTGAACTTCGAGCACCTTCAGCTGTACGCGTCCGTCGTCGAGCAGCAGGATATCGCCAGGCACCACGTCAGCTGGCAGGCCTTTATAGTCAATCCCGACTTTTTCTTTATCGCCTTCGCCTTTGCCCAGGTTGGCATCCAGCAGGAATTTATCGCCGATATTGAGGAAAACTTTACCTTCTTTGAAGGTGGAGACACGAATTTTAGGACCCTGCAGATCGCCGAGGATAGCGACATGGCGGCCCAGTTTAGCGGCGATCTCACGCACTTTGTCGGCACGTAATTTATGGTCTTCTGGCGTACCGTGAGAGAAGTTCATGCGCACCACGTTGGCACCCGCGGCGATAATCTTTTCAAGGTTATTATCGCGGTCGGTGGCCGGGCCTAAGGTGGTAACGATCTTGGTTCTGCGAAGCCTTCTGGACATGTAATACTCCGTTGACTGAAACAACTTTGGTGTTGCGTGAACATTGAATCGGCCTTCATCTGCCGCAAGGCAGCAAAGAGAGGACCGAATGCCGTAAATCATTACATCGTAATTATTGGTTACGTCTTCGTTATCTACTTTAAGGAAACATCGCTCTTTATGAGCAATTCTTTATCAAAACGCGATTCCTTCAGCGCTTCCTTGACTCGCTTCAAGTTATCTCTGAATTTTGCGCCCCGGCGCAAGGTAAAACCGGTCGCCAGCACGTCTATAACCGTGAGCTGTGCCAGACGGGAAACCATAGGCATATACATATCGGTATCCTCCGGGACGTCCAGCGTAATGGCGAGCGTTGCCTCTCGTGCCAGCGGCGTACCGGCGGTGGTGAGGGCGATCACCATGGCATCGTTTTCACGGGCCAGCTGCGCCAGTTCCACCTGACTTTTGGTGCGGCCAGTATGCGAAATGAGTACCACGACGTCATCTTCACTGCAATTCATACAGCTCATGCGTTGCAGCACAATGTCATCGGAATAAATCACCGGCACGTTGAAGCGGAAGAATTTATTCATGGCATCGTGCGCCACGGCGGCCGACGACCCAAGTCCGAAGAACGCGATCCGCTTGGCCTGGGTAAGTAAATCCACCGCACGGTTCACCGAACTCATATCCAGAGACTGACGAACGTGGTCAAGCGTGGCCATAGCTGACTCAAAAATTTTCGCCGTGTAGGCATCTACGCTGTCGTCTTCATCCACATTACGATTAACATAAGGGGTGCCGTTTGCCAGACTTTGTGCCAGATGCAGTTTAAAATCAGGAAAGCCGCGCGTTTCCAGGCTACGGCAGAAGCGGTTAACGGTCGGTTCGCTGACGCCTGCTTCCTGAGCCAGCGCGGCGATGCTTGAATGAATCGCCTGAGCGGGAGAGGCAAGAATGACTTCAGCCACTTTTCGCTCGGATTTGCTAAGGTGTTCCAGTTGATACTGGATTTTTTCAAGCATATTCATTGTTAACAGGGCGCTCGTGGGGGTGGAAACGATTTCATAAATGGATGAAATCTTCATTCGATTAGCCGATATTACCCCTGTGGCTTCCATAAAGGGTAACAGTCGACAAGATAATGTTGTTGTTTTTTTTCATTACTTGATCGATGTCGGGTTTTGCTATGACCCTGTTGCGCAAATTATCGACGCTTGTTGCGTCATAATGCCCCCGTAATCGGCTGCAAGGCGAAAAATTGCCGTATCGCACGAGACGATAAGTGCTAATGGTTTCGGGAATGACGTAAAAGCAGTACAGTGCATTGTAATAAAATTACAACGATACCTGGCAGAAGTACCAGGTGATCCAACTGAGGAGAATGACATGGCGGTAACGCAAACAGCCCAGGCATGTGACCTGGTCATTTTCGGCGCGAAAGGCGATCTTGCACGCCGAAAATTGCTGCCTTCCCTGTATCAACTGGAGAAAGCGGGCCAAATTCATCCGGATACCCGTATCCTGGGGGTAGGGCGCGCCGACTGGGATAAGGACGCTTATACCAAAGTCGTCCGCGAGGCGCTCGAAACTTTCATGAAGGAAAAAATTGATGAAAGTTTGTGGGATACCCTGAGCGGTCGTCTTGATTTCTGCAACCTGGACGTCAATGACGTCAGCGCGTTTAACCGCCTGGGCGCCATGCTGGATCAGAAAAACCGTGTCACCATTAACTATTTCGCCATGCCGCCAAGCACTTTCGGCGCCATCTGCAAAGGTCTCGGCGAAGCCAAACTGAACGCCAAACCGGCGCGCGTGGTGATGGAGAAGCCGCTGGGTACCTCTCTGGCAACCTCGCGTGAAATCAACGACCAAGTGGGAGAGTTCTTCGAAGAGTGCCAGGTTTACCGTATCGACCACTATCTCGGTAAAGAGACGGTACTGAACCTGCTGGCGCTGCGTTTTGCTAACTCCCTGTTTGTGAATAACTGGGATAACCGCACTATCGACCACGTGGAAATCACCGTGGCGGAAGAGGTAGGTATCGAAGGCCGCTGGGGGTACTTTGACCAGGCAGGCCAGATGCGCGACATGATCCAGAACCACCTCCTGCAAATTCTGTGCATGATCGCCATGTCACCGCCGTCTGACCTGACGGCAGACAGCATTCGCGACGCCAAAGTCAAAGTGCTCAAGTCGCTGCGCCGCATTGACCGCTCCAACGTGCGTGAGAAGACCGTTCGCGGCCAGTACACCGCCGGGTTTGCGCAAGGCAAAAAAGTGCCGGGCTACCTGGAAGAAGAGGGCGCGAACAAATCCAGCAACACCGAGACTTTTGTAGCGATCCGCGTGGACATCGATGACTGGCGCTGGGCGGGCGTGCCGTTCTACCTGCGTACCGGTAAACGTCTGCCAACCAAATGTTCCGAAGTCGTCGTCTACTTCAAAAACCCGGAACTGAACCTGTTTAAAGAGTCCTGGCAGGAGCTGCCGCAGAACAAACTGACCATTCGTTTGCAGCCGGACGAAGGGGTTGATATCCAGATCCTCAACAAAGTGCCGGGCCTGGATCACAAGCATAACCTGCAGACCACCAAACTGGATCTGAGCTACTCCGAAACCTTCAACCAGACGCACCTCGCGGATGCTTATGAGCGTCTGCTGCTGGAAACCATGCGTGGTATCCAGGCGCTGTTCGTGCGTCGCGATGAAGTGGAAGAGGCGTGGAAATGGGTCGATTCCATTACCGAAGCTTGGGCAGCCGATCAGGATGCGCCAAAACCATATCAGGCGGGCACCTGGGGGCCGGTTGCATCGGTGGCCATGATCACCCGTGATGGCCGCTCCTGGAACGAGTTTGAGTAGGATAATCCACTAGCCCGAAAGTGTTATTTTACCGGTAACATGATCTAACACAGCTAGTGGCACAATTTTTATTCTTTTAAGCGCCACGTGGATTTCCCCGCGGCGCTTTTTTTATTACACTGCCGGAAGTGATTTTGCCCCAGAGCTCCGGACAGCAAGCGTTTCAGCGGTGTTAACAACTGCCAGCGACGTTGTAAACTCCTGAGCCCGGACAGATAAATTAGAGGAGCTTTTATGAATCCGACATTGTTACGCGTAACACAACGCATTATTGAGCGCTCGAAGGAGACCCGTTCGGCCTACCTCGCCCGGATTGAACAGGCAAAGAGCAATACCGTCCATCGCTCCCAGCTGGCCTGTGGTAACCTGGCGCACGGCTTCGCGGCCTGCCAGCCCGATGATAAAGCCTCCCTGAAAAGCATGTTGCGTAACAATATCGCCATTATTACCTCCTATAACGACATGCTCTCCGCCCACCAGCCGTATGAGGTCTATCCCAATATCATTCGTAACGCGCTGCACAGCGTGAATGCGGTAGGTCAGGTCGCGGGTGGCGTGCCGGCAATGTGCGACGGTGTGACCCAGGGGCAGGATGGTATGGAACTGTCGCTGCTCAGCCGCGAAGTGATTGCGATGTCTGCTGCAGTAGGCCTGTCACACAACATGTTTGATGGCGCACTGTACCTGGGCGTGTGCGACAAGATCGTTCCGGGACTGGTGATGGCAGCGCTGTCGTTTGGCCATCTGCCCGCGATCTTTGTGCCGTCTGGCCCGATGGCAAGCGGCCTGCCGAACAAAGAAAAAGTGCGTATTCGCCAGCTGTATGCGGAAGGAAAAGCAGACCGTCAGGCGCTGCTGGAGGCGGAAGCCGCGTCCTACCATGCGCCGGGTACCTGTACATTCTACGGCACGGCCAACACCAACCAGATGGTGGTGGAATTTATGGGCATGCAGCTGCCGGGCTCGTCCTTTATCCAGCCGGATGCACCACTGCGTCAGGCCTTGACTGAGGCCGCAGCACGTCAGGTGACGCGTCTGACCGGAAACGGCAATGAATGGATGCCGATGGGCAAAATGGTCGACGAAAAAGTGATCGTCAACGGTATCGTGGCTCTGCTGGCCACCGGCGGTTCGACCAACCACACCATGCACCTGGTGGCCATGGCGCGCGCGGCGGGCATTCTGATCAACTGGGATGATTTCTCTGAGATCTCTTCCGTGGTGCCGCTGATGGCACGTCTTTACCCGAACGGTCCGGCGGACATCAACCACTTCCAGGCTGCGGGTGGCGTACCGCTGCTGATGCGCGAGCTGCTGAAAGGCGGTTTGCTGCATGAAGACGTCAACACCGTGGCAGGCTTTGGCCTGCAGCGCTATACCCAGGAGCCGTGGCTGAACAATGGCGAGCTGGACTGGCGCGACGGGGCGACCGCATCTCTCGATGCGCAGGTGATTGCCACCATCGACAAACCGTTCTCTCCTCATGGTGGCACCAAAGTGCTGAGCGGCAACCTCGGTCGTGCGGTGATGAAAACGTCTGCTGTACCGGAAGAGAACCAGGTTATTGAAGCGCCGGCTGTGGTGTTTGAAAGCCAGCACGACGTATTACCCGCTTTTGACGCGGGTTTGCTTGATAAAGACTGTGTGGTGGTAGTGCGTCATCAGGGGCCAAAAGCGAACGGCATGCCAGAATTACATAAACTTATGCCACCACTTGGTGTATTATTGGACCGCCGTTTCAAAATTGCGTTAGTGACCGATGGACGCCTCTCCGGTGCATCCGGCAAAGTGCCTTCAGCTATCCACGTCACGCCGGAAGCTTATGACGGCGGTTTGCTGGCGAAAGTGCGCGACGGTGACATGATCCGCGTGAACGGTCAGACAGGTGAGTTAACCCTGCTGGTGGATGAGGCAGAGCTGGCGGCACGTCAGCCACATATTCCTGACCTGAGCGCATCGCGCGTGGGAACCGGACGCGAAATGTTCAGCGCGCTGCGTGAGAAACTCTCCGGTGCGGAGCAGGGCGCAACCTGTATTACGTTTTAAGACGACTTGATTTTAACGATCTGGCGAGAGAAAACTCTGATGAAAAACTGGAAAACAAGTGCAGAAGCAATCCTGACCACTGGCCCTGTCGTGCCGGTTATCGTGGTAAACAAGCTGGAGCACGCTGTGCCAATGGCGAAAGCGCTGGTTGCGGGTGGCGTTCGTGTTCTGGAAGTGACCCTGCGTACCGCCTGCGCGATGGATGCGATTCGCGCTATCGCCAGAGAAGTGCCGGAGGCCATCATCGGTGCGGGCACTGTTCTCAACGCGCAACAGCTGGCAGAAGTCACGGAGGCCGGAGCTCAGTTCGCTATCAGCCCTGGCCTGACCGAGCCGCTGCTGAAAGCAGCGACCGAAGGCACTATTCCTTTGATCCCGGGTATCAGCACCGTGTCTGAACTGATGCTGGGCATGGACTACGGCCTGAAAGAGTTCAAATTCTTCCCGGCAGAAGCCAACGGTGGCACCAAAGCGCTGCAGGCGATTGCAGGTCCATTCTCTCAGGTGCGTTTCTGCCCGACGGGCGGTATCTCTCCGGCGAACTACCGTGACTACCTGGCGCTGAAAAGCGTGCTGTGCATCGGGGGTTCATGGCTGGTGCCAGCGGATGCGCTGGAAGCGGGCGACTGGGATCGCATCACGAAACTGGCTCGCGAAGCGGTTGAAGGCGCGAAGCAATAAGTTTTTTTATCGTATGAAAAACGGGCCTTTCGGCCCGTTTTTTTTATCCTGCTACCTTAACGTTCGCTGCCGCCGCTTTTGCGCGTGCGATGGCCTCGTCGACGTTATTCCCGGTTGCTAACGCCACGCCCAGACGACGGGTGCCGTCGATCTCCGGCTTACCGAACAAACGTACCTGTAACCCGGCGCCCGTTGCGCCCTCGACGTTATCAAACGTCACGTTCTGACTGGTCAGCTGCGGCAGGATCACCGCCGAGGCCGCCGGGCCGTACTGACGAATACCGCCAACCGGCAGGCCAAGGAAGGCGCGAACATGCAGGGCGAACTCGGAGAGATCCTGCGATATCAACGTCACCATCCCGGTGTCATGCGGGCGAGGGGAGACTTCGCTGAAAATCACCTCGTCGCCGCAGACAAACAGCTCCACGCCGAACAGACCGTAACCACCTAACGCCAGAACGGTTTTACGGGCGATATCCTGGGCACGTTCCAGCGCCAGGGCGCTCATCTGCTGTGGCTGCCAGGATTCGCGGTAATCGCCATCCTCCTGGCGGTGACCAATCGGATCGCAGAAATGGACGCCATCCACGGCGCTGACGGTAAGCAGGGTGATTTCGAAATCAAACTTCACCACCCCCTCGACGATCACGCGGCCAGCTCCGGCACGGCCACCCTGTTGCGCATAATCCCAGGCTTTGTCCAGCGTGCTGCTGTCGCGGATAAAACTCTGCCCTTTTCCGGAGGAGCTCATCACCGGCTTAATGATGCACGGGTAACCCATCTCATCGACGGCCTGCAGGAATGCGGTTTTATCGCCCGCAAAACGGTAGCTTGAAGTGGGCAGCCCCAGCTCCTCTGCCGCCAGGCGGCGAATGCCTTCGCGGTTCATGGTCAGTTTCGCTGCGTTGGCGCAAGGCACCACGCGCTGACCTTCCTGCTCAAGCGCGATCAGCGTATCGGTCGCGATAGCTTCAATCTCCGGCACCACAAAATCCGGTTTCTCCTGCGTGATGAGTGTCCGCAGAGCTTCTCCGTCCAGCATGTTAATCACATAAGAACGATGGGCAACATGCATGGCGGGCGCGTCGGCGTAGCGGTCTACGGCAATCACTTCTACCCCTAAACGCTGGCACTCAATGGCGACTTCTTTCCCCAGCTCGCCCGATCCTAACAGCATCACACGCGTCGCCGCAGGTCGCAGCGCGGTTCCTAAACGAGTCATAACATTCCCCCTGAAAAAGATGCGCGCAGTATAAACGAAAACGTTTGCGTCTGTCTTGCGCAGGGCAAAAGGGCCGACGAGAAATTTGCGCTTCTTTAGCCTCGACGGACATTTCCTGACGCCTGCTCGCTTACGCTGTGGAAATGTTAACCGTTAAGTGAGGGAAATCATGTCAGGCTGGTTAAATCAACTGCAATCCATGCTAGGGCAGAAAACATCAGGTTCCGGCGACCAGGGGCTCAGCAAACTGCTGGTATCGGGGGCGCTCGGAGGGCTGGCAGGGCTGCTGGTCGCCAATAAATCCTCACGTAAGCTGCTGGCAAAGTACGGTACCGGCGCGTTGCTGGCCGGTGGCGGCGCTATCGCCGGTACCGTGCTGTGGAATAAGTACAAGGACAGGGTACGCGCGGCGCACCAGGATGAACCCCACTTTGGGGAGGAGACTTCGCCGCTGGATCTGCGTACGGAGCGACTCATTCTTTCGCTGGTGTTTGCCGCAAAAAGCGACGGGCATATTGATGATAAAGAACGAGCGGCTATCGAGCAGCAGATGCGAGAAGCCGGCGTGGAAGAGCAGGGCAGAACGCTGGTGGCGCAGGCCATTGAGCAGCCGCTCGATCCGCAGCGTCTGGCACAAAGCGTGCAGAATGAGGAAGAGGCGCTGGAACTCTATTTCCTGAGCTGTGCCGCCATTGATATTGACCACTTTATGGAACGCAGCTATCTCAACGCCCTGGGCGATGCGTTGAAAATCCCTCAGGATGTTCGCGAGGGGATTGAGCAGGATATCCGGGAGCAAAAACAGACGCTACAGGGCTAGCTATCGCTGATGTAGCCATGTTTCGCTTGCATCATTCGCGGGTTTTGCCAACCTTATAGGATGTAAAACTTAAAAGAATGATGTCATGCCACCGAAAGCCCGACGTACTCCGTATGCGATCACCACCCATGGCGATACGCGTATAGATAACTATTACTGGCTACGGGACGATTCACGTTCCCGCCCAGAGGTACTCGACTACCTGCATGAAGAAAACGATTACGGTCGCAAGGTCATGTCCAGCCAGCAGGCGCTTCAGGACCAGCTGCTGAACGAAATGGTGCAGCGCATTCCTCAGCGCGATATCTCCGCGCCCTGGACCAAAAACGGCTATCGTTATCGGCATATCTACGAGCCCGGCAGTGAATATCCCATCTATCAGCGACAGTCGGTATTAAGCGCCGAGTGGGATGAATGGGATATTCTGCTGGATGCCAACCAGCGTGCCGCCCACAGCGAGTTTTATACGCTGGGCGGTATGTCCATCTCCCCGGATAACACCATTATGGCGCTGGCGGAGGATTATCTCTCCCGTCGTCAGTATGGCCTGCGATTCCGCAATCTGGAAACCGGTAACTGGTATCCGGAAATGCTGGAAAACGTCTCCCCGGATTTTGTCTGGGCGAACGATTCCGAGACGGTCTACTACGTTAAAAAGCACGCCGCCACGCTGCTGCCTTATCAGGTGTGGCGCCACAGTGTAGGCACGGACTCTGCCGATGACGAACTGGTCTATGAAGAGAAAGACGAAACGTTTTATGTCAGCCTGCATAAAACGTCCTCACGCCACTATGTGATTATTTTCCTTGCCAGCGCTACCACCTCAGAAGTGCTGCTGCTGGATGCCGAACTGCCTGATGCCCAGCCGCTCTGCTTTCTGCCGCGCCGAAAAGACCATGAGTACAGTCTGGATCACTTCCAGCACAGCTTTTATCTGCGCTCAAACCGCGAGGGGAAAAACTTTGGCCTGTATAAGACCAAGGTGCGCGACGAGCGCAAGTGGGAGGTGCTTATTCCCGCGCGGGAACAGGTGATGCTCGAAGGGTTCACGCTGTTTACCGACTGGCTGGTGGTGGAAGAGCGTCAGCGGGGGTTGACCAGTATCCGGCAAATCAACCGCAAAACGCGCGAGGTGATAGGGATCGCGTTTGACGACCCGGCCTACGTCACCTGGATTGGTTTTAATCCTGAGCCTGAATCGTCCCGGCTGCGCTATGGCTACTCGTCGATGACCACGCCGGATACGCTGTTCGAACTGGATATGGATACCGGCCAGCGCCAGGTGTTGAAGCAAACAGAAGTGAAGGGATTTGAATCCGACAATTATCGTAGCGAACACCTGTGGGTTACCGCGCGCGATGGTGTCGAGGTGCCGGTTTCGCTCGTGTATCACAAGGCGCATTTTCAGAAAGGTAAAAACCCTATCCTGGTTTACGGCTACGGCTCCTATGGTTCCAGCATGGATGCCGACTTCAGCAGCAGCAGATTAAGTCTGCTCGACCGCGGCTTTGTTTTTGCCATCGCTCATATTCGCGGCGGCGGTGAGCTGGGCCAGCACTGGTATGAAGACGGGAAATTCCTGAAAAAGCAAAACACGTTCAATGATTACCTCGACGTTTGCGACGCCTTAATTGAACAAGGCTATGGCGATCCGCAGCTCTGCTTTGGCATGGGCGGCAGCGCGGGCGGCATGCTGATGGGCGCTGTGATCAATCAGCGTCCCGAGCGTTTTAAGGGCATCGTTGCGCAGGTACCGTTTGTCGATGTGGTCACCACCATGCTCGACGAATCTATCCCGCTCACGACCGGGGAGTTTGAAGAGTGGGGGAATCCACAGGATGAAACCTATTATCGCTATATGAAAGCGTACAGCCCGTACGATAACGTGGAAGCGAAAGCCTACCCGCACATGCTGGTGACCACCGGTTTGCACGATTCACAGGTGCAGTACTGGGAACCGGCGAAATGGGTGGCAAAGCTGCGGGAACTGAAAACCGACGACAACCTGCTGCTGCTCTGTACCGATATGGACTCCGGGCACGGAGGGAAGTCGGGGCGGTTTAAATCTTATGAAGGGGTGGCGCTGGAATACGCCTTTTTGATCGGCCTGGCGCAGGATACGCTTCCAGGCCAGGCTGAACGTTAAGCTTCACCCAGATAATGCTTCAGGGTTAAGCGTAGCTCCGGGCTCATCTTGTCGAGGTTGTTATACAGCCAGCGCAGATAGCCTGGATCTTTATCTGCAATATCCGATACTGCTCTCCCGCGGTATTTTCCGAAGGTGAACGTCGTCAGCAGTGCAGGACGGCCGGTAATCGTCGCCATATCATCCGGTGTCCAGCCGGAAGTATTCATAATATCGATCAGCAGCGCAGCGGTGATATAGCAGTCATACAGCGCGCGGTGATGGTGAAGCCCTTCAGGCGTTCTGACGCTGAGCTTGCGGGATTTATACAGCGCCATATTGCTGTATTTGATCCCCGGCCACAGGCGACGCGCCAGCTTCATGGTGCAAATCCATTCCCCGGGCATGTCGGGGAGAACCCGACGGTCGAAGCTGGCATTGTGGGCGACATACCACGGGCTGCCATAGTAGTGCGGGATAATGTCTTCTATCCAGGGTTTATCCGCCACCATTGATTCAGTGATGCGATGGATAGCCATGGCCTGCGGGCTAATAGGGCGATCGGGCCGCACCAGATGGCTCATCGGGTTGACTATTTTTCCGTCAACGACGTCGACCGAGGCCACCTCCACAATTCCGCCCTGAAGATCGCAAGTTTCGGTATCAATGACGCGCAGCATGAAAATCTCCTGAGCTTAAAACGCTTAGCCTAAAGGAATGATATCGCCTTGCCAACCCTGTCGGTTAAGCGTGCCGGTTAACAGCAGCTCGCCTTTATCCGCCCGCACGATCAACTGGCCTTTTTCATCCCATAATGCGCTGCCGGTGCTGGCGTTCGCCATTAATACCGCAATGGCATATTTGTGTGCAAAGCGTTGCAGGGTGCTGATGGACTGCCGCCAGCGGTTGTCCCTTACCGACTGGCTGCTGGTGAACAGCGTTGCCTGCGAATCGAGATTGGGGGAATCGCCCTGCGCATCAATGATGGTGAGCTGTTTATCCCCCGGAACCAGGCTCGCACCGCCGCCTTGCGGATAGCGCACGATGCTCGGCCGAGAGGGCGTAAAGAGCACGAGACCTTTCTGACGCTGGCCATTCCGCTCAAGGGGAAGCCCGGCAATAACGCTAATCTGGTAAAAATGTGCCGCATCAAGCAAGGGTTCCAGCTGTGCGTCGCACGGTGGGGGAGGTAACGTCGTTGTGCCTGAGCCGGTTAAGGAGAGTTCCGGGAAGACCAGCAGATCGCACTGCTGCTGTGCCGCTTCGGCAATGAAGCGTAGGTGGTGGGTAACGTGTTCATCAACACTGTGATACTGCCCGCCATACTGGGCTGCCGCTATATTCCATTGTGACATCGTGACTTCCTTATACACTGAGTCGCAGGGATTTAAGAATACACCTAATTTAATCAGGGTTTTCTTATCCTGCCAGATTTCGCGTAAGGAAGTGTAACGACTCGTTAAGCTTATTTAACTTTAGGCTCGTACGGCAGACGAGAGAGGTTGACCGAAGCGAGACGGTGAGCAATTAATCTTTCCCGGAACCAGTCGCGCAAATGGGCGGGTTGTTCCCGTTCCACAACTTCAGCTACGATGGGCATGTTGTAACGCTCTTTGAACGCAACGCCAGCGGCTGCGAGATCGACATTCACTTTATCCATCTCGTCCTGAGGAAGGGCGGCCAGATTGATTTTCATTTCCTTCTCCTGTTTATGCGGCGGCAACGTTACCGCGATTGCGCGACGATGACAAGCGGAGGCGGGATGATCCTCGACTCGTCTATTATACAGCGTTATTCTTTAGCATACAGACATAACAAAAAGGAATGATCGCGATGGGGTTATCCACTTCCCGCACGGTATGCGCGCTGGTTTTTCTGGCATCAGTCATTATCTCGCCCGCTGTGCTGGCGCATGCGCATCTTAAACAGCAGAGCCCGGCAGCAGACAGCGTGGTGAGCGCTCCGCAGTCACTGACGCTGAATTTTTCGGAAGGTATCGAACCGGGATTTAGCGGTGTGGTGGTGACGGATGCGCACAAGCAGGTCGTCAAAACGGGAGCCGTAACGCGAGACGAAAAGAACAAGGCTCAACTGATCGTTCCGCTGGCGCAAACGCTGGCGACCGGAACCTACCAGGTGGACTGGCATGTGGTTTCCGTCGACGGCCACAAAACCAAAGGCAGCTATCACTTTAGCGTGAAATAGCATGCTGGCACTGGTCTATGTTGGGTTGCGCTTTATCCATTTCGCGGCGCTGATGCTCGTTTTTGGTAATGCGCTATACAGCGTCTGGTTGGCGCCTTCCTCTCTCCACCGTCTGATGGCTCTGCGTTTCGCGCTACAGCAGCGGGTGGCATCTTTAATCAGCCTGGCCGCTGCGCTTCTGATGTTCATGCTTCAGGGCGGATTAATGGGCGACGGCTGGGGAGATGTGATTAACACGCAAGTCTGGCACGGCGTACTGGGGACGCAGTTTGGCAGCGTCTGGCTGTGGCAAATTATCCTGGCTTCCATTACGGTTGCTGCCGCGTGGCTTGCGCCGCTGAAAGGCTCCCGGCTGCTACTGCTCGCAATGGGGCAGTTTGTCCTGCTGGCAGGGGTAGGCCACGCGACGATGAACGAAGGTCCGTTGGGGGCTGTGCAGCGTCTCAATCATGCCGTTCATCTGTTATGTGCCGCAACCTGGCTCGGCGGATTACTGCCGCTGCTGTTCTGCATGCATCTGGCAAAAGGGCGCTGGCAGAACGCGGCCATCTACACCATGATGCGTTTCTCGCGCGTAGGCCACTATGCCGTCGCGGGCGTGCTGCTCACAGGGACGATCAATTCGCTCTTGATTCTGGGCGTCCATATTCCCTGGCAGGCTGGCTACGTGCAGCTTTTATTGTTCAAATGTGCGCTGGTGGCGTTGATGGTGGCAATTGCGCTGGCAAATCGGTATTTTCTGGTGCCACGGTTTCGTCCGGATTCCGGGTGGGCACAACAGCTTTTTATCAGGATGACACAGGCAGAAGTGGTGCTGGGAGCGCTGGTTCTGGCAGCGGTCAGCCTGTTCGCCACCTGGGAACCCTTCTGACAAGGTTAACTAACATATGAAAAAAACAGTACTTTCGCTCTTATTGCTGGCCTGCACGGGGAGCGCTCTGGCCGCGCCGCAGGTGATCACCGTCAGCCGTTTTGAAGTGGGTAAAGACAAGTGGGCGTTTAATCGCGAAGAGGTGATGCTGACCTGTCGTCCGGGACATGCGTTATACGCGATCAACCCGAGTACGCTGGTGCAATACCCGTTGAATGAGGTTGCAGAGCAGCAGGTGGCCAGCGGCAAGAGCAGCGGCCAGCCCATCAGCGTGATTCAGATTGATGACCCGGCTCATCCGGGGCAGAAGATGAGCCTGACACCGTTTATCGAACGCGCTGACAAGCTCTGCTAGCGTTCAGGTTTCCAATAAAAAACCGCAGATGCTCGCGAAAGCACTGCGGTTTTTTGTTTTTAATGATGATTTAACGCTTTTTTTCTGGCCGCTTTAACTGTGGACTGGAAAACCTGGCGTCGTCATCTATTCTTAAAAGGCAAGGCGACTTAGCCTGCATTAATGCCAACTTTTAGCGCACGGCTCTCTCCCAAGAGCCATTTCCCTGGACCGAATACAGGAATCGTATTCGGTCTCTTTTTATCTGTATGAAAGACAATACGTTACGCCTTTTATCATCTTTATGCAGCGGATGCATCCTGTGCGACTTCGTAAAACATATCACAACACCGCAGGCGGAAGTCCAGCCCTTTTTGCCTGTTTTGTTAAATTTTTGTGAGCAATTAAGGAAAGTCAGCGCCGTGCTTAAAAGCGGGATTTTACCGACGCCTCAATTTCATCAAGCAATTCAAAACGACGGCGGTATTCCGCACGCTTCTTGCTCGCGATCTCGTCGAGAGATTTGCGTTCCATCTGCAGCGGGAGCTGCCAGCAGAAGCCGGAGACCTTTTTACCGCCCAGAGAATCCCAGAATTCGTCATAGCTGGCGTGGAAATGGCGGCCTTTGCTGAGGCGATAGCGCAATGCGCGGAAAACGTGTCCCTCGTCGCTGACGGCAAAAATCGCCTTAACAGATGACTGTAAGGCCAGCTGGAAAAGAACTTCCATCAGCACGCGTTTAGGGAACAGGCCGTGACAGGCGCGGGTGGATTGTTTAATGACGTCCCGCGACACGCAGCGGCGGGGGCCCTGAAGCCCGCCAATCACTATTACGCGTTGTCCGTTGCTGCGGGCTACGCTAAAGGTCAGGCTGGCAAGCAGCGTATCCTCGTTATCGCGCAGCCACAGCGTGCTCTCACCTTCGCGCTCGGCTTTCCCGGCAGAGGATGCATTAACCGTATAGATCACGCCCTCTTTTGCATGGAACTGAACAACGGTTTGTTCCTGCGGGCTGGTCAGCGCCTGGGCGAGGGCGCGCTCTTTCAGGCTATCGATCCAGTAATAATGGGTAACGATAGCGTCGGCGCGATCGTTCGCGGTCAGGCCACGCATCAGATACTGCCGATGGGTCTTGCTGGGCAATGTAATTTGAGCGGCGAGCAGTTTGTCGAAATCGTCACGCCCTGAAAGGGCTTCCAGCATGCGACGGGTGGAAGACCAGAACAGAAGCGAACGTAAAAGGAACTTCAGCCGATAATCGCGTTTCCGCCAGATGGGTCCCGGGACACGTTCGCCGTTCACCAGCTCGGAAATTATATTTGTGCGATGTGGGTAGAACACATCGTTATGCAGGTGTGTATTAGACACGTGAAGATCCCTCGTTTTTTTCTGCCTCTATTCTAAGGAGCCAGGAATAAGGGATTAATAGCGTGAGGATCTTTATTTCTGGTTGGTTTACCGTTTGTTTGACTTTGTAAGAACCGCTCCCGTCTTTTGCTTTTTATACGGCGGCTATACTGTTTAAAGGAGGCCTTATGTATCAGCGAATAGAGGGTGGGATGTGGCGTCACGTCTGGGTTGTCAGCGATATACATGGCTGTTATCACTGGCTTATGGACGAACTGAAACGCCGCCATTTTAATCCGTATGAGGATTTGCTTATTTCCGTTGGCGATTTGATCGATCGCGGTCCTGACAGCGTAAAAACACTGCAGCTCATCAATGAGAAATGGTTCAGAGCCGTGCGGGGTAACCATGAGCAAATGGCAATTGATAGTCTGGACAATAATGATTCTTCGCTGTGGGCGATGAATGGTGGAGTGTGGTTTACGCGCCTTGATCGCGAGCAGCAGGCGCTGGCGCGAACGTTACTAAACGCCTGCCGCGAATTGCCGCATATTATCGAGATAACCTGCGCAAACGGTCTCAATGTTATTGCGCACGCAGATTACCCCGCCGCGGAATACCGCTGGCAAAAACCGGTGAGCGCCCAGCGCGTGCTGTGGGATCGCGACAGGTTGATGGGCTTTATGGTGGGCAAAGGGCAGGGGATTAGCGGTGCGGATCATTTCTGGTTCGGGCATACGCCCGTCGACAGGCGGTATGATTTTGATAACCTGCACTATATTGATACCGGAGCGGTGTTCGACGGTTACTTCACGCTGGCACAGCTACAGTAATAAATAACCCGCCTTCGGGCGGGTTCTCTTTAGGTCAGGCAAGGCGCATGACCCAGGCATCGGTTTTGCTATCGTAATGCTCACGGTAAAGAACAGAGTGTTCGCCATCAAGTATCGCCGGGACGCTGGTATCCGCATCCCATGCGTCGAGTTGCATGCACAAATCCGGGTCGGATTTGCAGGGAATACTTAACGTTCGATCGCCTTGTGCTTCGCCGCGCAGCTCTGCGTCGTCGATCTCAAAAGCGCCAATACGCACGCTGGTTTTCGTCATAGTGCTCTCCGGGTCGGTTTTCAGAATCTGGTATGACCAGTATGGGCATCCATTTTTGATCGTAGACAAGGAGAGCAAAATCGCCAGTAAAAAAATGCGCTTTTTTTTAGTCGGTGGGACTGTTACCCGTAAACAACCGGCCATCGCGGACCAACTCCCGCGGATAACTATTTTTCAGCCGCGAGCCGACCTTTTTCGCCAGACCCAACGGGAAGCCCTGATACGTCACAATAACCTCATCCTGAGACGGGGTGGTTTCCGGGTAAACGTCGCGACCACGATACCACTCTTCGGCTTCCTGATGCGTCAATTCAAACGTGTTATCGCTGTCCGCCAGGGCGATGACCGCTTCGTGCTGCCAGCGGTAACCTTTATTATGCACTTCCGCCAGGCGGATCCCGATACGTGAAAAACGGACTTTGCCAATAAGCGGCTCAATGGGTGCCGGGAACAGCCATATCTCTTTATCACGCATCCAGAGGTGCAGATTCTCATCCCAGATCAGCCCAACCTTGTTGGCGGCGGCTTTAAGTTGCACAGCATCGCGGCCCTTCAGCGGGGCGAACGGGAAATTGCCGACCTTAAATTTCGGGGCTGGCAGGGGAGCCACCGCCTGAGTTTTGCGCAGACGAGCCACAAAGAACCCTTCGCAGTCGTAAATCTGTGGGAACACGTGCAGGAAACCTTCCGGCGTGGCGGCCTCATCTGCCGTGGCAAACAGATCGTTAAGTGGCAGGAACTCAACGGCATCCGGGTATTGCGCTTTCAACCACAGACAGACGTCTTCGTTTTCATCGCGGTTGAGGGTACAGGTGGAGTAAACCAGCGTGCCGCCGGGTCGCAGGGCGTGAAAGGCGCTGTCGATCAGTTCGCGCTGCGTGGCAGCGATCTCAAGATTGCTTTCCACAGACCAGTTCTTTAACGCATCGGGATCTTTACGCACCACCCCCTCGCCAGAGCAGGGGGCGTCGAGCAGAATGGCATCGAACGCTTCCGGCAAGGCGGCGCCAAACACGCGTCCGTCAAAATGCGTCAGGGCGACATTCTGGATACCGCAGCGGCTGATGTTGGCATGCAAGACTTTCACGCGGCTGGCGGAAAATTCGTTGGCAAGAATCGCCCCGTGATTACCCATCCGGGCGGCAATTTGTGTTGTTTTCGAGCCGGGCGCGGCGGCCACGTCCATCACGCGTTCAGGTGCGTTGCCTTCTGCGAACAGGGCGGCAACCGGCAGCATCGAACTGGCTTCCTGAATATAAAACAGACCGCTCAGATGTTCTGCGGTACTTCCCAGCGGCACGGCATCTTCGTCATCGCGCTCGATCCAAAACCCCTCTGCACACCAGGGCACCGGCGTAAGCTGCCAGTTGTATGGGGAAACCAGCGTCAGAAAATCATCGACGCTGATTTTCAGCGTGTTGACGCGAATGCTCCGGCGTAACGGACGCTGGCAGGCGGCTATAAAATCATCTAACGACAGGTGAGAGGGAAGCGCCTCGCGCATTTGCGCAAGGAATTGTTCAGGAAGAAATACGGAGTTTTGAGCCACGTGCACACCACAGGGAAAAGTTCAGGTGCGCAGTGTAACATAAAGGCTCCGGCGCGTTGACACCGGAGCCTTTCAGATTAACGCGGCAGAGCCGTTCCCCATTCACGCCACTCTTTCGGTTCGCTTTCGAGCAGCAGGAAGTGTTTCCCTGACTGCGCTTTTGGCGCCAGTGGCGTGCCCGGCGGGGTGGCAAACGCAATACCACCACGGATGAACTGGTTGAAGGTACCGGTTTTCACCACGCCCCCCGTCAGGCCGAAGTCCAGCGAGTAGCCAGATGCCAGCCAGAATACCGAATTATTTCGTACCAGGTGCTGGTAACGGTCGCTGATACGTAACGCCACCATCACACGATCGGAGAGCGTACCAAGCGTCAGACCCGTTACCGTACCTACCTCAATACCGCGGAACAGAACCGGTGTGCCGATGCCAAGTGAGCCTGCTTCCGGGACTTCCACCACAATGCTCAGGCCACCGAGGTAGCGCGAATCGGTGATGGTGGCTTCCTGCAGTTCGAAATCACGCCGTGCATTGCCCTGGCCGGGTTCGACGTTGATATAGGGCTGCAGAATAGTGTCGAGATGTTCAACGCCTGCGGCCGAAATCTGCGGCGTCACCACCGAGAAGCGGGAACCGGTACGGGCGAAGGTCTGCACATATTCCGGGTAGAGCACCGCGGTGGCCTGTACCTCGTTGCGGGAGGTGATCAGCGTCAGCTTCTGGATCTGGCCGATATCAATGCCCAGGTAGCGAATCGGCATGCCTTCCGCCAGCTTACCGGCATCAAATGCATGCAGGGTAATCTGCCCACCCACGGCACGCGCGGCGGTTTCGGACGGGAAGAGAATACGCTTATCGCCCTTACGCAGGTTTGCGCCTGCACCGCTGAGGTTATCGAAGCTAATGGCGCCGCGCAGCGCGCGTGAGAGCGGGGAGGCCTGCACGGTCAGCCCGTTACCGTTAAGCTGAACTTTCGCGCCGCCTTCGGCCCAGAAGACGCTGTTTGGCGTCAGCAGCTTGCGATACTCCGGCTTGATATGCAGTTCGATATCAAACGCGTCCGCACGCGGGCGAACGGCGATCACTTCCCCGACTTCAAACTTGCGATACAGCACAACAGAACCTGCCTGGACGTCCGGTAGCGTCTCGGCGCTCAAGGTCAGCGTGGTCGTCGGCAGATCGCTCAGGCTGTTTTCAATCGCTTTGTCCAGGTTGGCATACAGCGGGTAATTTTCGCGGATGGGGCCTTTATCGCCCGGCAAAATGCGAATGCCGCCGTTAACCCATTCGCTGGCACTGGCACCAAGGAACTCTACGCCGTCCAGGCCTACCTTCACATCGACGCGGCTGTTAACCACGAATTTACTGTCGCCATGGACGAGGTTGCTGTATTGCGGATCGATCGCTACCGAGAAGCTCACGCCGTTTTCGGAAAGCGTTCGCTCCAGAACCTGACCCACCTGGACACCGTGGAGGATCAGCGGCTGACCGGCTTCAATACCATAACTTTCGGGTGCATTTAGCGTAACCGTCACAACGCCCGGTTTTTGCAGCAGGGCTTTATCCGCCGGGGCGATCACGAAGTTGTTGCTTGGCTTTCCTTCACCGGGGATCAGTTCAAACGTGTTGCCGGTCAGCAAAGTGCTGAGACTGGCATCGTTCAGAGAGAGCTTCGGACTGCGCATCTCGATACGCGTTTTCTCGCGCAGGAGATCGACCACGCTGGGGTCGACGGTCATTTCGCCCGTCACCGAGCCGCCAGGGTTGAGCGTCATTTTGGTGAGCTGACCTACCTGCAGACCCTGATACATCAGCGGTGTTGATCCGGCTTTCAGACCTTTCGCATCGGGCAGAACAAGTTTGACGATCACCCCTCGCTGGCTGTGCGCCAGATCAGCGTACAACCCGAACGTATCATCGGCAGCAGCAGGGCTGGAGTTCTCCGAGGAGTCAAAGGCAATCGCCCCGTTTACCAGTGCGGCCAGGCTCTCCAGCTTCACTTTAGCACCGCTCAGGCTGAGGTCGGCATCTACGCCAGACACGTTCCAGAAGCGGCTGCCTTTTTTCACCAGGTTGGTGAATCGGCGTTCGATCAGCACATCGATGGTCACGCCCTGTTTGTTCGGATTGATGGCGTAATCGTAAACGCGACCCACCGGAATTTTTCGGAAATAGACCAACGAGCCACTGTTCAGTGAGCCGAGATCCGGCGCCTGCAGATGGATCATCAGATCGCCGTTATTGAGACGGTATTTTGGCTGCGTATCCAGCGCGACAAAGTGATCCTGCGGTTCGCCCTTGCCTGGCATCATACCGATGTAGTTACCGCCAACCAGCGCATCCAGCCCCGAGACACCCGCCAGAGACGCCTTCGGCGTGACCAGCCAGAACTGCGTTTCGCTGCGCAGCGCGTCCTGCATGTCCGATTTAATGCTGACCCGCACCTGAATTTTGTTCAGCCCTTTTCCGAGTGAGATGTCCTGAACCGTACCGACTTCAACCCCCTGAAAACGAACGGGGGTTCGTCCGGCGACAATGCCGTCGGCGGTCTGGAAATCAATGGTGACGGTACTTCCGCGATCTTCATAGCTCGTCCAGATAAGCCAGCCTGCAATCATCAGGGCGATGACAGGCAGCAACCAGAATGGCGAAATGCGGCGTTTAGTTTTAATTCTCGCTTCAGTCGGCGAAGCGGGGGTTTCCTGACTCATGTGCATCCCAAAGTAAGCGGCTATCCAGCCATTCCACAGCAAGAATAGTCAATATCACCGCAGAGCCGAAATAAAAAGCTGCGGGTCCCATAGTAAAAGCAAGTAACTGGTCGCGATTGATCAGCGACATCATCAGCGAAATCACAAACAGATCCAACATGGACCAGCGGCCAATCCAGGTGACGAATCGCAAAAGCAGTATTCGGGTTCGTAATCCTTGCTCACACTTAAAGTGAATGCTGATGAGCAGGGTGAACATCACCATTACTTTGGTAAAAGGAACCAGAATACTGGCGATAAAGACGATGGCCGCCACCCCAACGTTGCTGTGCGCCAGGGAGATAATGCCGGAGAGGATTGTATCCTCCTGACGGGCACCATTCACGTAAATGACGGAAATCGGCAGCATATTGGCGGGGATCAAGAACACCAGGGAGGCAATCAGCGCCGCCCAGCATTTTTGCAGACTGTTATTGCGTCGATGCAGCAAGGGTATGTGGCAGCGCGGACAGCGCCCACGGGGATCGGGCAACCCGGTGTAATGGCATCCCAGACAGACGCGGAGATTCTCATCCGGACGGGTGGCAGGGCGCTGAGGGTAAAAACGCTCCCAGAGTTGCTCAACGTTCAGGTGGATCAGCGTCAGGATGCTGAGCAGCACCAGGCAGATAAAGGCAAAAAGCCCGACGCCCGGCTGCAGAAAAGCATAATCCTGCACTTTAATTGATGCCACACCCACACCGACCAGATAGATATCCAGCATCACCCACTCTTTGAGTTTATCCAGCATCAGCAGCACAGGGCGAAGATTCATCCCCAGGATGTTGCCAAACCACAGATAGGCAATGGCTGCAACCAGCACCAGCGGCGCGCCAACGGTGCAAAACAGCACCATGGCAGCGGTAATCGGATCGCCCTGGCGGGTCATCTGCCAGATCCCCTGCAGCACGTTGGCATCAATGCGTACGCCAAGCAGGTAGAGCTTCAGCAGGGGCTCGGTCCAGGCGAAGGGCATCAGCAGCAGCATGGTGACGGCCATGGCGGCCAGACGGGTTAACGACCAGTCTCGGCCGTCACGAATTTTCGCGTCACATCGGGGGCAAAAGGCACTTTGGTGCGATTTCATCTTCGGCAACATAAAAAGCGTATCGCACTGGGGGCAACGCTGATAATGTGCACGAGGCAAAGCGTCTCTTACCGTATGGACCGTTATCTTTTTTGTCGGCGTAATTTTGGTTGTTTTTAAGGCCATCAGCTGCGCACAAATAAGTATTGTTGAACGTTATATTAACTCATGAACGGATTCATCTTGAGCATGAGCGCATTTAATGCTTATTTTAATAGGCTATGCGGTAATTTTGTAAGACAACTAAGTGATTGAATAATGAACAAAACAGAATTCTACGCGGATCTGAACCGCGATTTTAAGGCATTGATGGCGGGTGAGACCAGCTTCTTAGCCACTCTGGCAAATACTAGCGCATTGTTGTTCGAACGTCTCTCTGACGTGAACTGGGCTGGCTTTTACCTCCTGGAAGGTGACACGCTGGTACTTGGCCCGTTCCAGGGCAAACTGGCTTGCGTGCGTATTCCGGTCGGGCGCGGTGTATGCGGTACTGCGGTGGCCGAGAATCAGGTACAGCGTGTGGAAGATGTTCATGCGTTTGACGGGCATATCGCCTGTGATGCCGCCAGTAATTCTGAGATCGTACTGCCGCTGGTCGTAAGAAATCAGATTATTGGCGTTTTGGATATCGACAGCACCGTCTTCAGTCGCTTCACAACCGAGGACGAGCAAGGGCTGCGCGAGCTGGTGGCGAATCTGGAAAACGTCCTTGCCGGCACCGATTATCAAAAATTCTTTGCGAGCGTCGCAGGATAATCAACGGATAACGTAGCATTTACTGATAGCGTCATTATAATGACGCCTGTTCATGCCTGCGCTTGTTGGCAACGTCCGTTGTAATCAGGAAATTTCATGGAAAATCAACCTAAGTTGAATAGCAGTAAAGAAGTTATCGCATTTCTGGCCGAGCGTTTCCCGCAGTGCTTCAGCGCGGAAGGTGAAGCTCGTCCCCTGAAAGTCGGTATTTTTCAGGATCTGGTAGCGCGCGTTGAGGGGGAAATGAACCTCAGCAAAACTCAGTTGCGTTCTGCCTTACGTCTTTATACTTCGAGCTGGCGTTACCTGTACGGTATCAAACCGGGCGCGACTCGCGTGGATCTCGACGGCAACCCTTGTGGTGAGCTGGACGAGCAGCACGTTGAACACGCACGCAAGCAGCTTGAAGAAGCCAAAGCACGCGTTCAGGCACAACGTGCAGAACAGCAAGCGAAAAAACGCGAAGCCGCAGCGGCAAACGGCCAGGAAGAAGCGCCTCGTCGTGAGCGTAAACCGCGCCCTGCGCCGCGTCGTCACGATAATAACGATCGCAAACCGCGTGCAGACAAACCAGCAGCCAAAGCCCCACGTGCGCCTCGTGAAGAGCCGCGCCATACCCCGGTTTCTGACATCAACGCGCTGAGCGTGGGTCAGGCGCTGAAGGTCAAAGCGGGCAACAATGCTATGGACGCCACCGTACTGGAAATCACCAAAGATGGCGTTCGTGTACAGCTGACTTCTGGTATGTCAATGATTGTACGCGCAGAACACTTGTTGTTCTGAAACGGAGGCCAAGCCTGGCATGAACACTTTTTTTAAGCTCACCGCGCTGGCGGGTCTGTTTGCTATAACAGGCCATGCTTTCGCAGTGGACGATATCACGCGTGTTGATCAAATTCCGGTACTCAAGGAAGAGACGCAGCACGCGACGGTGAGCGAGCGCGTGACGTCTCGTTTCACCCGCTCGCACTATCGTCAGTTCGATCTCGATCAGGCCTTTTCGGCCAAAATCTTTGACCGCTATCTGAACTTGCTGGATTACAGCCATAACGTTTTGCTCGCCAGTGATGTCGAGCAGTTCGCTAAGCGCAAATCCGAGGTGGGTGATGAGTTGCGGTCAGGCAAGCTGGATCTTTTCTACGACCTCTACAACCTGTCGCAAAAGCGCCGCTTTGAACGCTATCAGTACGCCCTGAAAGTGCTCGAACGTCCGATGGACTTCACCGGCAACGACAATTTCAATCTTGATCGCAGCAAAGCGCCGTGGCCGAAAGATGAAGCCGAGTTGAATGCGCTGTGGGACGGAAAGGTCAAATACGACGAACTGAGTCTCAAGCTGACCGGCAAAGATGAAAAAGAGATCCGTGACACGCTGACGCGTCGTTACAAATTTGCCATTCGTCGTCTGGCGCAGACCAACAGTGAGGATGTCTTCTCTCTGGCAATGACGGCCTTTGCGCACGAAATCGATCCGCACACCAACTATCTCTCCCCGCGCAACACCGAACAGTTCAATACCGAAATGAGCCTGTCTCTGGAAGGTATCGGTGCGGTACTGCAGATGGACGATGATTACACCGTG
The DNA here is from genome assembly GCF_001729765.1 of Enterobacter kobei. Classification (NCBI taxonomy): domain Bacteria; kingdom Pseudomonadati; phylum Pseudomonadota; class Gammaproteobacteria; order Enterobacterales; family Enterobacteriaceae; genus Enterobacter; species Enterobacter kobei. Next base: position 2,815,704 of record NZ_CP017181.1, on the reverse strand, counting down.
ATCAATTCCATGGTGGCGGGTGGCCCGGCCTCCAAAAGCAAAGCGATCAGCGTAGGTGACCGCATTGTTGGGGTCGGACAAACCGGTAAAGGCATGGTCGATGTCATTGGCTGGCGTCTTGACGACGTGGTTGCGCTGATTAAAGGTCCGAAAGGCAGCAAAGTTCGTCTGGAAATTCTGCCAGCGGGTAAAGGCACTAAAACCCGTATCGTTACCCTGACCCGTGAGCGTATCCGTCTGGAAGACCGCGCGGTGAAAATGTCGGTGAAAACCGTGGGTAAAGAGAAGGTGGGTGTCCTGGATATCCCTGGCTTCTACGTAGGGCTGACCGACGATGTGAAGGTTCAGCTGCAGAAACTTGAGAAACAGAACGTCAGCAGCGTCATCATTGACCTGCGCAGCAACGGCGGTGGTGCGCTGACAGAAGCGGTATCGCTCTCTGGCCTCTTCATCCCGTCTGGCCCTGTGGTTCAGGTGCGTGATAACAACGGTAAAGTCCGTGAAGATGCCGACAACGATGGTGTGGTCTACTACAAAGGCCCGCTGGTCGTGCTGGTCGACCGCTTCAGTGCGTCTGCGTCTGAGATCTTTGCCGCGGCAATGCAGGACTACGGCCGTGCGCTGATCGTGGGTGAGCCAACCTTTGGTAAAGGCACCGTTCAGCAGTATCGATCGCTGAACCGTATCTACGATCAGATGCTGCGTCCGGAATGGCCTGCGCTGGGTTCAGTGCAGTACACCATTCAGAAGTTCTACCGCGTCAACGGCGGCAGTACGCAGCGTAAAGGCGTCACGCCGGATATCATGATGCCGACAGGAACGGAAGAGACCGAAACTGGCGAGAAGTTTGAAGATAACGCGTTACCGTGGGACAGCATCAATGCTGCGACCTACGTGAAAGCGGGTGATATGACGCAATTTGGCCCTGAACTGCTGAAAGCGCATAACGACCGCATCGCGAAAGATCCGGAATTCCAGTACATCATGAAGGACATTGCGCGTTTCAATGCCCTGAAGGATAAACGGAATATTGTTTCTCTGAACTACGCCCAGCGTGAGAAAGAGAACAACGAAGACGATGCCACGCGTCTGGCCCGTATCAACGACCGCTTCAAGCGTGAAGGTAAGCCTCTGCTCAAGAAACTGGACGATCTGCCAAAAGATTACCAGGAGCCGGATCCTTACCTGGACGAGACGGTGCATATCGCCCTCGACCTGGCGAATCTGGAAAAAGATAAGCCTGCTGAGCAACCCGCTCCGGCGAAATAATCCCCCAACAGGCACAAGAAATTGTGCCTGTTTCTTTTTGTTCCGCATCCTTCCGTCAGGCAGATTTCCAATTGTGTAAAGTTGTGTCTTTCTGGTGACTTACGCCCTCCGGATACTTGAAAATAGCCGCAATACCCATACGATGTGGGTAATCGCATAGTGCGCTTTGTTAAACTGAGGTTAAAAGAAAATTATGATGCGAATCGCGCTCTTCCTGCTCACCAACCTGGCGGTGATGGTGGTTTTCGGGCTCGTGCTAAGCCTGACAGGAATTCAGTCGAGCAGCGTTCAGGGTCTGTTGATTATGGCGCTGCTGTTTGGTTTTGGTGGCTCGTTCATTTCCCTGCTGATGTCAAAGTGGATGGCGCTGAAATCCGTCGGCGGTGAGGTGATTGAGCAGCCGCGTAACGATATGGAACAGTGGCTGATGAATACGGTGGCTCAGCAATCCCGTCAGGCCGGGATCGCCATGCCGCAGGTGGCCATTTATCATGCGCCCGATATTAACGCGTTTGCCACGGGTGCCCGTCGTGATGCATCGCTGGTTGCTGTCAGCACCGGGTTGCTGCAAAACATGAGCCGTGACGAAGCCGAAGCGGTCATCGCTCACGAAATCAGCCATATTGCCAACGGCGACATGGTGACCATGACGCTGATTCAGGGCGTGGTGAACACCTTCGTTATCTTTATCTCCCGTATCCTGGCGCAGATTGCGGCGGGCTTTATGGGCGGCAACCGTGATGAAGGTGAAGAGAGCAACGGTAACCCGCTGATCTACTTCGCCGTGTCGATGGTGCTGGAACTGGTGTTCGGTATTCTGGCGAGTATTATCACCATGTGGTTCTCGCGCCACCGTGAATTCCACGCGGATGCCGGCTCTGCGAAACTGGTGGGACGCGAGAAGATGATTGCTGCCCTGCAGCGCCTGAAAACCAGCTACGAGCCGCAGGAAGCGAACAGCATGATGGCCTTCTGCATCAACGGTAAATCAAAGTCGCTCAGTGAGCTGTTTATGTCTCACCCGCCGCTGGATAAACGTATTGAAGCGCTGCGCAGTGGGGAATACCTGAAGTAACGCGAAGCGTCACAATAAGCCGGGCAGGCGTATTCTCCGCCCGGCTTTTTTTATGCCTGAACCCTGGGCTGGGTAACGCGCAGACCGCTGACGATGGCCGCGAGGGTGTCAAGCGCGCCGGCGGTGAGCAGCGCAACGTGGTTACCGTTTTGCCCGGCAAGGTTAAACATCAGGGCAACCAGCGCCGCGCCGCTGCTTTGCCCCAGAAGGCGCGCAGTTCCCAACATCCCGCTGGCGCCGCCACTGCGGTGACGGGGCGCAGAGGTGATGATGGTGTGATTATTGGGGGACTGAAACAGGCCGAACCCCGTACCACAGAGGATCATGCGCCAGACGATGTCCAGATCGCTGGGTGATGACGGTAACAGTGCCAGCGCGAAAAGGCCGGTTGCCATGACGGCCAGTCCCACCGCACCCAACAAACCGGCATGGATACGTTCAATTAAGTAACCCGCCAGCGGCGCCATCACCATCGTCGCCAGTGGCCAGGGCGTTAGCAGCAGCCCGGTCTCCACCTCCGAACGTCCTATCACGCTTTGCAGAAAGAAGGGCAGAGAAACCAGCGCCAGCATCTGAGCGCAGAACGAGCAAATGGACGTACAGATGGAGAGCGAAAAGAGGGGGATACGCAGCAGATCTACCGGCAGCAAAGGAACGGGCAGGGCGAGCTGACGGCGAACAAAGAAGAATCCTGTTACCAGCAGGGCGATAAGCTCGATGCCGGTAAGCGCCATGGATTGCCCCTGAGCAAAGCCGCTCAGGGCTGTAATCAGCAGACCAAAGGTCAGTGCATTCATCACTGCGCTGGGGACGTCAAAACGCGGCATGGTACTTTTGGGGCCGTTAGCAGGAAGAAAACGCAGGGCAAAGAAGATAGCCACGATACCCAGCGGCACGTTTATGGCAAAGAGCCATTGCCATGAGGCGACAGAAAGTATGGCTGCTGCAATTGTTGGTCCGGCGGCGGAGGAAACCGCGACTATAAACGAGTTTATTCCCATCCCGCGTCCAAGGTGGCGTTGCGGATAGATCAAGCGGATCAATGCCGTATTTACACTCATCAGCGCCGCACCTCCAAAGCCCTGCGCTATGCGCGCCAGCGTCAGCGTGTGCAATGAGTCAGACAGGGCGCATAACAGCGAGGTAAAGGTGAACACCACCAGGCCGCACTGATAGACCCGACGGTGGCCGAACATGTCGCCGAGGAAAGAGAAGGAGAGCAGGGAAATCACAATCGCAATCTGATAGGCGTTAACAATCCATATCGAGCTGGCCGGGGATGCCTGCAGGTCGCTGGCGATAGTGGGCAGGGCAACGTTCGCAATCGCGCCATCAAGGACGGCCATTGAGATCCCAATAATAATCGTAGCAATGGCGCCGTACCGCAGGGGCAAAGGCAGACCATCGGAAAGGTTCTTTTCCATCGGGGATAAAAAGCTCAGGGTGAAATTATTCTCAGGGTAACGATTTTAGCACTGTTAACGCCGTTATATGTCGCAGATTTGTAACGAAACAAACGCGCATTGATTGCAGGTAACATCACAGGAATTTATAATAAAAACCGGTTCTGATTTTTATAAAACACTCTCTATGAGGTGGTAAATGGCAATTGCGGATTTGGATAAACAGCCAGATTCTGTTTCTTCCGTGCTGAAGGTGTTTGGCATCTTACAGGCGCTCGGAGAAGAGCGTGAAATTGGTATTACAGAGTTGTCGCAGCGTGTGATGATGTCGAAAAGCACCGTTTACCGCTTTTTGCAAACCATGAAGTCACTGGGTTATGTAGCGCAGGAAGGAGAGTCTGAAAAATACTCTCTGACGCTAAAGCTGTTCGAACTGGGTGCCCGGGCGCTGCAAAACGTTGATTTGATCCGCAGCGCGGACATTCAGATGCGTGAGATCTCCCGTCTGACCAAAGAGACCATCCACCTGGGTGCACTGGATGAAGACAGCATTGTTTACATCCATAAAATCGACTCCATGTACAACCTGCGTATGTATTCGCGCATTGGCCGCCGCAACCCGCTTTATAGCACGGCAATTGGCAAGGTTCTGCTGGCGTGGCGCGATCGCGAAGAGGTGAAGCAGATCCTTGATGGTGTGGAATATAAACGCAGTACGGAACGAACCATTACCAATACTGATGAACTGTTAACGGTACTCGACAAGGTGCGTGAACAAGGATACGGCGAAGATAACGAAGAGCAGGAAGAAGGGCTGCGCTGCATCGGCGTTCCGGTGTTTGACCGTTTTGGCGTGGTGATCGCGGGTTTAAGTATCTCTTTCCCAACCCTGCGCTTCTCAGAAGAGCGTCTGCACGAGTATGTGGCTATTCTGCACACTGCCGCGCGTAAGATTTCCGAGCAGATGGGCTATCACGACTATCCCTTTTAACGCGTTTTAGCATAAAAAAACGCCGCATCTTCTGCGGCGTTTTTCGTCAGTGGTTAACCAGGCCAGTTAGCCATTATCAACCACTACGGACATCTTTCTCAGTACCGGGCAGTTGGTTAAACCAATGATGCCGCTATCAGAATGGAGATACTGCGCCGTGCTTACGCCTTGTGCTGTTACGTACTTACACTGAATACCTAAGCCTGCTGCATTTTCGGTGCTTCCCACAAGCACACCGTAGCCGGTTAACAAAAGTCCAATCCAGAGTATCGCCAGTACTATAATCGTTCGAATGATTACGCGCATTGTTACCTCTTTTATCGTTGTTATCATGAGGCTAGCCTAAACGGTTTACGTAATGAAACAAGTGCAGGATTCTGAAAAAGACCTGATGTTGGTACAGTTAGTCCTTGTTTAAGGTCACCGTGATAACCTGGTTGTATCAGGTCTTTAGACGGAGTGTGGAGTGAAAAAAATACGCTGGGTGATTCTGATTGTCGTACTGATAGCGTGCGTGGTGTTATGGACGCAGACGATCAATGTGATGTGCGATCAGGATGTACAGTTTTTTAGCGGCGTTTGCGCAATCAATAAGTTTATCCCGTGGTAGCACGCATTTTTTCTTAAGGTGATTTCCTTCCTTCGCACCAGTGGTAAAATAGGCGTTTTTATTGAGGTGGTGAAATGGGTGAGTTACTGAACTCAGGGTTGCTGAATGTAGCATCCCTGATGATCTCTTTGGTTGTTCTGCTGGTGGGTCTGGTCATGTGTTTTTTCGTGAACCGTGCCAGTTCCCGTACAAACGAGCAGATTGAACTGCTGGAAGCGCTGCTCGATCAGCAAAAGCGTCAGAATGCGCTGCTGCGTCGTCTGTGCGAGGCTAACGAACTGGAAGGGAAAGACGAGTCAAAAGAGGCTGTCGCTGAAAACAACCAGGATCAGGACGATTTTATCCGTCTGGTGGCTGAGCGCTGATTGCCGTGTCCCGGGAGGGACTGTGGTCTGGTTCAGTCCAGGTGTAATCCCTCCCTGAAAACGCGTTAAGTGGCAAGGCAGATAATTTAGCACCAGTTAATAGTACTTTCAGGATACTGAAAACTGGCGATTATTTATCCTTATAAACGAAGCGATGAATTGTTGCATATATTCTGTATGTATCTACGCTCAAAAATGTTTTATTTTTATCGAAACGTTTTGCTTGCCTTGTTTTGATGCAGCGTCATAAAAATTTCATTATTTTGGTGCATAACCCTCCTTATTACCTGCTGCATTTTAATACAGTTCGGTGCGGATTATTAACATTGAGTTTTTCCTGAAACAATACGCCCCCGTTGCAATAATTTAAGCATAAGTTTTCACAATTTGTTCTAACTCAATCAATTCCGAAGATTTCTTTTCACGGTTGCTGGACGCATTGTAATGATTGAGCTATGTTAAAAAAGTCTTAGATTACAGTGCTTGCGAAAGCACCGTAGAGCCTGTGTAAGAGCGATAAGCTGTCTGTGTGTATCGCGCATAATTGTGCAAATCCTTACAGACAGTGTTCGAATTTGTGCGGCGGATCGAGACATGTTTAAAAATGGCTTGCCATATTAAACATAGTGTGTGATAACACGTTTTGGGTCAAACGAGGTACAGTTCTGTTTATGTGTGGCATTTTCAGTAAAGAAGTCCTGAGTAAACACGTTGTCGTTGAATACCGCTTCTCTGCCGAACCTTATATTAGTGCCTCATGCAGTAATGTCTCAGTTTTATCTCAGTCAATGCCTGCGGGCTAAGAAAACACTCTAAGGAATTTTGCAAATGGCAAAGATTAAAGGTCAAGTTAAGTGGTTCAACGAGTCTAAAGGTTTTGGTTTCATTACTCCTGCTGACGGCAGCAAAGACGTGTTCGTACACTTCTCTGCAATCCAGGGTAACGGCTTCAAAACTCTGGCTGAAGGCCAGAACGTTGAGTTCGAAATTCAGGACGGCCAGAAAGGCCCAGCTGCAGTTAACGTAACTGCTATCTGATCGAACCGCTGCTGACTGAAGCGCGTAGCACTTCAATCTCAGACATAAAGCCTCGCACAATGCGGGGCTTTTTTATGCCCTTATCTTTCAAAATATGACTATCCTCTGTCTCGTTAGCAACTTGTTGCAAAGCTGCGAGGTTAGAAGCACAGTTTCGCCTCCCTCAGCGCATCCTTTCCCGTTAAATCAGAGCGTTGTTTAACAGCTCTGGGGTTCAGGTGAAAAAGAAATTAATTATGAGCGCTGGCAATTTCACACCAGCGCGTTTTGCGCTGCTCTGTTTTGCTATTTTCTGCAGTCTGGCTTTTTTACTGGGTCGTGTTGCCTGGCTACAAATCATCAAACCTGACAACCTGGTGAAGCAGGAAGATATGCGATCGCTGCGTCAGCTGACGATTGATGCTCCACGAGGGATGATCACGGATCGTGAAGGCCGACCTCTGGCGGTCAGCGTGCCCGTCAGAGCCGTATGGGCCGACCCTAAAACGGTACTCGCAAAAGGGGGCGTTGGTTTTGACGATCGCTGGCAGGCGCTGGCGAGCGCGCTTCATCTCTCCCTGAATACCCTCTCTTCGCGCATTAACGCCAATCCCAGGGGCCGGTTCATTTACCTGGCTCGTCAGGTTGATCCTGCGCAGGCCAAATGGATTGATAAACTGAATTTGCCGGGAATTAACCTGCGTGATGAATCGCGCCGTTTTTACCCGGCAGGCCACGTGGCGGCCAATCTGATTGGCTTCACCAATATTGACGGGCAGGGCATTGAAGGGGTGGAAAAAAGCTTTAATACTCAGCTGACGGGTAAAGCGGGTGTCCGACAGGTAAGGGAGGATCGCTACGGCCGGGTGGTTGAAAACCTGACGGAAGTTGCGCCCACGCCAGCGCATAACATTCAGCTCAGCATCGACGAGCGGCTACAGACCATTACCGAAGACGCGCTGGATAATGCCGTGGCCTGGAATAAGGCCGAATCAGGGGCATCGGTATTGATCAATATCCCAACCGGCGAAATACTCGCCATGGCGAGTTACCCGGACTTCAACCCCAATAACCGGGAAGGCGCGACAATTAACGATTTTCGTAACCGGGCTATTAGCGATACGTTCGAACCCGGTTCGACCGTTAAACCGCTGGTGCTGATGACGGCGCTGCAGCAGGGGCTGGTCCAGCCGGACAGCGTGATTGACACCCATCCTTATACACTTGATGGACACCGTATTCGCGACGTGGGCTACTACCCGGAGCTGACGATGACCGGGATCCTGCAGAAATCGAGCGATACCGGAGTCTCCCGGCTCTCGCTGGCGATGCCCATACAGCACCTTCTTGATACCTACCGGAACTTTGGTTTTGGCACGAACACGGGTCTTGGCTTAACGGGGGAGAGCGCGGGCCTGTTGCCACAGCGTAAGTACTGGAGCCAGCTCGACCGCGCGACCTTTGCCTTCGGCTATGGCCTGATGGTGACGCCGCTCCAGCTTGCCCACGTCTATGCGACGATTGGCGGATTTGGACTGGAGCGTCCCCTGTCGATCACCCGCATCGATCCCCCCGTTATCGGGCACCGCGTTATGCCGGAGGAGATCGCGCATGAGGTGGAGCATATGATGGAGAGCGTTGCGCTACCCGGTGGCGGTGGCGTTAAGGCCGCGGTGCGTGATTACCGCGTGGCGGTAAAAACCGGTACGGCGAAGAAGATTGATGACAGCGGCAAATATGTCGATAAATATGTCGCCTATACCGCGGGCGTCGCGCCTGCGAGCGATCCGCGTTTTGCGCTGGTCGTGGTGATTAACGAGCCTCAAAACGGGGCCTACTACGGTGGGGCGGTTTCAGCGCCGGTTTTCAGCGAAATCATGGGCAACGTGCTGCGCCTGGAGAATATAAAACCTGATGGCCTCCCGGCCGGTTCTGACCACCTTATCGTCATGCGGTAATCCAGCCGTTTTATAGCGGGGCGAATAGCGGTACACTTCGCCCTTTGGTTTATGCCCCGGAGTTGCCATGTCCTTCAGTTGCCCCCTTTGTCATGCGTCGCTGATGCGCTCAGATAAAAGTTATCGTTGTCCGCAGGGACATCAGTTTGATATGGCGAAAGAAGGATATGTGAATCTTCTGCCGGTGCAGCATAAGCGCTCCCGCGATCCGGGCGATAGTGCGGAGATGATGCAGGCACGCCGTGCATTTCTCGATGCCGGACACTATCTGCCGCTGCGGGAGACAGTTGCGCAGATGCTGGATGATATGTTGCCTGATTCGGCGTCCGCCATGCTGGATATCGGTTGTGGAGAAGGATACTACACCGCGCGGTTTGCGGAAGTGGCGCGTGAGAAGGGGGCCGTAACATTCGGTCTCGACGTGTCGAAAGTGGCCATTCGCGCGGCGGCTAAACGCTACGCTGGCGTGACGTACTGCGTGGCTTCAAGCCACCGGTTGCCGTTCGAAGATGCCAGTATGGACGCTATCATCCGCATCTATGCTCCCTGTAAAGCGCAAGAGCTTGCACGGGTGGTGAAACCCGGCGGATGGGTCATCACCGTCACACCCGGCCCGCGTCACCTGATGGAACTGAAAGGGCTCATCTATGATGACGTGCGTCTGCATGCCCCCCATTCTGAACAGCTGGCCGGTTTTACGCTGAAGCAGGAGCAGTCAGTGGCGTATCAAATGGATCTGGAGGGGCAGGAGGCGGTAGCACTGTTGCAGATGACGCCGTTCGCGTGGCGGGCAAAACCGGAAGTTTGGGCGGCGCTAGCGGCCCGGACGACGTTTAGCTGCCAGACAGATTTCAGTATCCATGTCTGGCAGCGCGACGCTTAACCCGCGAAGTGTGCCCAGAGGATCTGAGCACCAATGCCGATCAAAACGATACCGCCTAAGATCTCGGCGCGTTTACCCAGTAGCGGGCCGATAAAGCGTCCGACCATTATGCCCAGCGTGGACATAATCAATGTTGCACACCCAATGGCCAGCGCAGTGGCGATAATGTTAACCTGCAGGAAAGCCAGACCCACCCCGACGGCCATGGCGTCAAGGCTTGTGGCGATAGCGGTTGTCACCAGCAGCCAGAATCCATGGCGGTATTGCGGTTCCGCACCTTCATCATCCCCGCCGCGAAAACCCTCGATGACCATTCGGCCACCGAGAAACACCAGCAGAACGAACGCGATCCAGTGATTCCACTCGAGCACGAACTGGCTGGCGAGCATACCCAGACCCCAACCGATGAGCGGTGTCAGCGTTTCGATGGCGCCAAAAATCAGCCCGGTACGCAGTGCTTCTGAGAATTTAGGTTTGTGGAGCGTGGCACCCTTGCCAATGGAGGCAGCAAAAGCGTCCATGGACATGCCAAAAGCGAGAAGGATCGTAGCGGAGATATTCATAACAGCGTCCAGACCGGGGATATCCATATGACACATCACTGCCCCCAGTAAACAGCAGTTGATGTATCTATGGTCTCGCCTGATCTCTTTTGCACCGTAAGCGTGCTGAAAGCGATCCGTACGTGCCACGTTTTTCAACGAGTATGTTGACACGTACATTTCCTGCGTGCAGGAAATCGGCTACTCCCCAACGACGGGCGCAACCTTAACATATTTTGAGAATATAAAACAACATCGAGGAAGGCTTAATTTACTCGCTCTCTTGATAACGATTTTCATTTAGGTTTGTGCGTGAAAATATCGTTAATGAATATAAGTCAAAAGAGGATAGCAGATATAGCAACGGCTATATTCAGGGTGAGAAAATAGCGTAATATATAGCCGATGCTATAAATTTAACTTATTGAGTTTTAAGGAGTAATGTGTAGATTTTCTCAAGGTCATCAATATTCTTGACCCGGATGAGCAGGCGGCGTTGTTCTAATTGCATCACTAACACACCGTCTTCGGATAAATTCATCTCTTTAATGCGGTTATATTCTATCCATACGTTGGCGAAGAAGAATCCATGTTTTTTAAAAATGAGTTTTGGCGAACGGATCCAGAAAAGGTAAATCGCCATTAATGCCAGCGCACATAATAACCATGTGGTTAATATTGCACCGTGGCTGGTGACGTTATTGTAGATCAGAATGACCACCAGACCCGCGAAGATAAACGCATCAATGCGTCCGCGGCGTAAGAGGGGAAGGGTCAGTAGCGTCTCGCCGTGGCGGCGAGGCATAATGAACTCGTCATAGATAGCGTAAGCCAGAAGGGCAACAATAAATAAAACCAGTACGATGTCCGTGACAGTCATTCATCCTCCGGATAAGCGATAAAAAACCGGGGGCAAGCCCCCGGCGTCTCACGTTACTGCTTTACAGACCCAGCAGGCCGACAGCGTAGCCCGCGATACCGATGACGAAGAAGCCAACGATGATCCACAGCGGGTTCACCTTCTTACGCAGCAGCCACATACAGGCGAAGGTCAACAGCAGCGGTACCAGGCCCGGCATCAGCTGATCCAGGATAGTCTGCACGGTGGTGACGCGGGTCTGACCATCCTGGCCGGTGATGGTCGATACCACCAGCGGGATGTTCACGTGCGTCCACTTGTTCACCAGTGCCCCCATCACAAACAGGCCCAGGATTGACGCCCCCTCGGTCAGTTTCTGCAGGAAGCCGCCGCCCATATCCTTAACAATATCCACGCCCTTGCGGTAGCCGTAGGCCACGCCGTAGTAACGTGTCAGCAGTCGCACTGCGTTGAACAGGATAAAGAACAGCAGAGGACCGAGCAGGCTGCCGCTCATGGCGATCCCCGCCCCCAGTGCTGCAAAGACCGGACGAACCGTACCCCAGAAGATAGGGTCACCTACACCGGCCAGAGGACCCATCAGACCGACTTTGATACCGTTGATCGCACCATCGTCAATCTCTGCGCCGTTGGCACGCTGCTCTTCCATCGCCAGCGTTACGCCCAGAACCGGCGCGGCTACATATGGATGGGTGTTGAAGAATTCCAGGTGACGCTTAATCGCCTGACGTCGTGCTTCGTTATTTTCCGGGTACAGGCGCTTGATCGCCGGTACCATGGAGAAGCAGAAGCCCAGCGCCTGCATACGTTCGAAGTTCCATGAACCCTGAAACAGGTTAGAACGGATGAACACGCCACGAATATCACCCGGAGTGAGTTTTTTCTCGGTGGTAGTTTTTGTCATATCAACCATTTCGCTCACCTGTTAGTCCAGTTCGTTATCGAGATCGTTGTTACCAGCAGCCTGCGCTGGGGCACCCGCAACGCGGTTATATTTCGGGCTGAGCTGGATGTAGAGAATTGCCATGACGGCACCAATGACACCCAGTGCAACCAGGTTGAAGTTGGTGAATGCTGCGGTCACGAAGCCGAGGTAGAAGAACGGCATCAGGTAGCCTGCGCGCATCATGTTAATGACCATCGCATAACCAACGACCACGATCATACCGCCCGCGATGTTCAGACCGCCGGTGACCACTTCTGGAATGGCGTTCAGCATGCTCTGGACTTCACTGGTACCGACTGAGATCGCAACGATAACCGCCGGAATGGCGATACGCATCGCCTGCAGGAACAGGGATGAAACGTGGATCCAGGACAGTGCCGTAAGGTTGCCGTTTTCGGCCGCCTTATCCGCCGCGTGCTGGAAAGCAACGGTGATGGTACGTACGATAATGGTCAGAACCTGGCCTGCTGCGGCCAGAGGGATGGCCAGAGCGATACCTGCACCGATACTCTGATGACCGGCAATAACCAGAACGGTCGAAATGATGGAGGCCAGCGCGGCATCTGGCGCAACGGCAGCACCGATGTTCATCCAGCCGAGGGCGATCATTTCCAGCGTACCCCCGATGATGATACCGGTTTTCATATCACCCAGAACGGCACCAATCAACGTACAGGCCACCAGAGGACGGTGGAACTGAAATTCATCAAGTACGGATTCCATACCCGCAATACATGCGACGACGAACACCAGCACAATCTGAAGAGTGGTAATCTCCATTGTACTTCTCCTATTACATAAGCTTTATGTGAAAAACCGGCGCGGGCTTATTTCCCAACTTTACCGATCAAATCCATCATTTTCAGTTTCTGGTCAGTGGAAACTTTACGGGCTTCCAGCTCAATACCGCGCGCATTCAGCTTGTTGAATGCCTCGATATCTTTCGCATCGACTGAAATGGCGTTGTTGACCTGCGTTTTGCCCTGACGGAACGCCATGCCCCCAATGTTCACGGAGGTGATTTTCACGCCGCCTTCAACAATGCGCTCAACGTCTGTCGGGTTAGTAAACAGCAGCATTACGCGTTCACCCGCGTATTTCGGGTTGTTGTAAACGCGGATCATCTTGGCGACATCCACCACGTGCGCGGTGACGCCAGGAGGAGCAACCTGAGTCAGAAGGGTTTTACGTACGGTGTCGGCGGCAACTTCGTCGCTGACGACGATAATGCGGCGAACGTTGGTCTCTTTAGTCCAGCGCGTTGCCACCTGGCCGTGGATTAATCGGTCATCAATACGTGCAAGGCCGATGACCATATAATCATTCGGGCCCATGGGTTTTGCCGGTGTAGCCACTTTCGGTGCTGCTGCCGCGGGAGCGGGTTTCTCAACCGGCTGTGCTTTCAGGGCTTTCACGCCTTCACGGCCCGTTTCAACCGCCAGGGCGACAAGCTCATCAAACGTCGGGTTGTCGTCGCGCGCCATAAAGGTTTCCACCAGCATGGGAATGTTAACGCCGGCGACGACTTCATAATGCTCTTTATCGACGACAATACGGCTGGCAGCATTGAACGGGCTGCCGCCCCATGTATCAACGAGAAACAGCACGCCTTTGCTGGTATCCAGCTTCGAGAGTTGAGCGTTGTACTTCTCAATCAGCGTCTCGGCGTTTTCACCGGGAACGAAATCGATCCAGCCGACGTTTTCCTGCTCGCCCAACAGCATCTCTGCCGTTTTGAGTAGCTGCTCAGCAGCCCAACCATGTGTGCCTATGACAATAGCAATGGTCACTTGCTACCTCCTTTTATTATCATTAATACGCCTGCCGGGCAGACGTACTGAGAATCGTATTGGCGAACCGAATCGATTCAGATAAGGGTTAGAGTTCAAAAAACTAAGACTTCCGCGAATTATTTTAGACAGTGAAAAAATAATTTATGTGATGAAGATCCGTAATTTAGCTTTCCCGGTCGAGAAAATTCTCAACACAAATTTAGTCATATTGCGTTTTTGCAAAAGAACGTAAATCTTTGCTTAAAACCTGGTGTCTCTGATATGTTTAGCCTCCGTTTACCTGTTCAGGAGTATAGGGCTACAGCCCACTATATGGACCGTCACCGACGTCAATCATCTTTCAGGCCAATTTGCGCCTTTTTCACCGGCGATCCTCGCCATGTACCGACTCTGTCTTCCTCTGTTTTGCCCACGTTGAGTGGGGCACCGTTTCGTCATTCCTTTAGCAGGAGCTTGTCATGGAATTCTTAATGGACCCGTCAATCTGGGTGGGATTGCTCACGCTGGTGGTGCTGGAGATCGTTCTCGGCATCGATAACCTGGTGTTTATCGCCATCCTTGCGGATAAGCTGCCGCCAAAACAGCGTGATAAAGCGCGTCTGATTGGCCTCTCGCTGGCGCTGGTCATGCGACTGGGACTGCTTTCCGTCATCTCCTGGATGGTCACACTGACAAAACCGCTGTTCTCCGTCATGGATTACACCTTCTCCGGGCGTGATTTAATCATGCTGATTGGGGGGATATTCCTGCTCTTTAAAGCGACCACGGAACTCCACGAGCGGCTGGAAAACCGTCAGCACGACGATGGACACGGTAAGGGCTACGCCAGTTTCTGGGTGGTGGTGCTGCAGATCGTCGTGCTGGATGCGGTCTTCTCGCTGGATGCGGTAATCACGGCGGTCGGCATGGTGAACCATCTCCCGGTGATGATGGCGGCTGTGGTCATTGCTATGGCGGTCATGCTGCTGGCGTCGAAACCGCTGACGCGTTTCGTCAACCAACATCCGACGGTGGTTGTGCTCTGTCTGAGCTTCCTGCTGATGATTGGTCTGAGCCTGGTAGCGGAAGGTTTTGGCTTCCATATTCCGAAAGGTTATCTGTACGCCGCAATTGGCTTCTCGATCCTGATTGAACTGTTCAACCAGATTGCGCGCCGGAACTTTATTAAGCAGCAGTCGAATCAGCCGCTGCGTGCCCGTACCGCGGATGCCATTCTGCGTCTGATGGGCGGTCGTCGCCAGGTGAACGTTCAGTCTGATACTGAAAACCGTAATCCGGTGCCGGTTCCGGAAGGGGCGTTTGTAGAAGAAGAGCGCTACATGATCAACGGCGTGCTCTCCCTTGCTTCCCGTTCGCTGCGCGGAATCATGACCCCGCGCGGGGAAATCAGCTGGGTCGATGCGAACCTGAGCGTGGATGAAATTCGTCAGCAGTTGCTCTCTTCACCGCACAGCCTGTTCCCGGTGTGTCGCGGTGAACTGGATGAGATCATCGGCGTCGTGCGCGCGAAAGAGATGCTGGTGGCCCTGGAAGAGGGCGTCAACGTCGAAGCCATTGCGGCTGCATCGCCTGCGATTGTTGTGCCGGAAACGCTGGATCCGATCAACCTGCTGGGCGTGTTGCGACGCGCACGCGGCAGCTTCGTTATCGTCACCAACGAGTTCGGTGTGGTGCAGGGTCTGGTCACGCCGCTTGACGTGCTGGAAGCGATTGCCGGTGAGTTCCCGGATGCTGACGAAACGCCTGAGATCGTCGCCGACGGCGAAGGCTGGCTGGTTAAAGGCACGACCGACCTGCACGCGCTCTCGCATACGCTCGGGGTGGAAAACGTGGTCAACGATGAAGAAGACATCGCGACCGTTGCCGGTCTGGTTATCGCCGTGAACGGGCAAATCCCGCGTATCGGGGATGTGATTGAGTTGCCGCCGCTGCACATTACCATTGTTGAAGCCAACGACTATCGCGTTGATATGGTCCGTATTGTTAAAGAACAATCTGTCCACGATGAAGAAGAATAGCTCTGCTTAACGCAGGGGCATTAAGGGCACAATGTGTCCGTTATGCTGTGCTGGCGGGGGAGCACTTCCCGCCAGCCATTGTGGAAAGTCTCTCAGCGGCATCGGCCGCGCATAGTAAAATCCCTGCAGGACCGATACGCCATGGCGGCGCAGATATCGCGCCTGCTCCTCTGTTTCGACCCCTTCAGCCACCAGTTCTATATTGAGTCGCTGACCCAGTGCAATGATGATATCCGTCACCGTTGAATTCACGGCGTCGGTGCCAATGGCGGTGATAAACGACTGGTCGATTTTTAGTACGTCCGGGTGCAGCTTTTCAAGCCAGGAGAGGGAGCTGTTTCCGGTACCAAAATCGTCGATGGCAAGCTTCACCCCTTTGCGATGCAGTTCGCGCACAATACGATATTCCGCATCCGGCAGAGCATCCCGTTCTGTTAATTCAATCACCAGCTGCTGACGCGGGTTAGCGCTGAACCAGAGGCGGTTCAGGTCCTGTAACAACACCGCGTGACGGAAATGGCTGGCAGCGACGTTAATGCCGATGTGAAAACCGGCGCTGGAAGGAAAGTAGCCTATCTGACGTACGGTTTCGGCGAGGACATAGCGTGTCAGAGGGACAATCAGATTATGTTCTTCCGCCAGAGGAATAAACACTTCCGGGGAGATCCACCCCTGTCGTGGGTTATTCCAGCGCAGCAGAATTTCAACGCCGACGCACGCCTGAGTACGGGCATTCACCAGCGGCTGGCAGAAAAGCTCGAATTCCCGGGCCGCAATGCCCATATCAATCTCCCACGTGAAACTCATCCTGTTCGCCGTCGCCAGCCAGGCGAGATAGCCCAGCAGCAGGCTCAGCATAAGACCCAACGGAAGCTGCGCGGGCAGGGTCTTCAGGGCCAGCTCTCCTGGACCTGGCCCGCTGACGATGATGGAGAAGGGGTTGTGGGTGGATGACAGCTGAACAAGCGCGCCAGCCTTTTCGAAAGTCAGGCTATCGGTGACCCGTTGACCATAGCGCAAAAAACGATCGCCCACGGATAACGCCACATCATCAATAAGTGGACGCTCGGGCTCCAGTATCATTCTGGTGATCAAATCAATATTAATGATCTCAATGACGCCATCTTCCCCGTCCTGGGACACCGGGTTCCACTGGATCAAGATCGGACTGCCCTTCATCAGCCACCGATCGGTCGATAAAATCAGCTTCGCCGTGCTGGCGGGTAATTCCGGGAGAAAGTCGCGGATGGGAATATTACGGCTGCCGAAAACGCTGGAGCAATACAGGATACCGTCTTTAATCAGGGCAATGGAGCGTACCGTTTGCAAAATGGCCGCCTGTTTTCGCAGGGCCAAATGTGCCTGAGGGCAGGGCTGACCCACCAGCTGCTGGAACACGCTGCGGCGTTTTTCCAGCGAAAGGAGAAGATTATCCAGAGAGCGAACGGTATGGCTGCTGAAGTCGAGTACCCGCTGCTGGTTAACGTTGCGCTGAGAAATAAAGCGAGCGCCCAGGGTCAGAATGAGCGTAAGGATCGCAACCGTCACACAGACGATAACGCGTTTTCGGCGGTAATGTTTAATGATCGTTTGTGCAGTTTGCATGAACGGTCGCCTGATAAGCCACCAGCCCCAAAAGCCGGACGCAACAGTAAAAGTGTAGTGGGGAAAGCGAAAGGAGACGAGAAAGAGGGGGGAAATTCGCCCATCCGTTGCAGATGGGCGAAAGCGAGTATTAGTCGCACTGCACCTTAATAGCCAGACCACCACGCGACGTCTCACGGTACTTCGCGTTCATGTCTTTGCCGGTTTCGTACATGGTTTCGATGACCTTATCCAGCGACACGCGCGGTTCGCTGGTACGGCGCATCGCCATGCGTGAGGCGTTGATCGCTTTGACAGAGGCAATCGCGTTACGCTCAATGCACGGTACCTGTACCTGGCCCGCGACAGGGTCACAGGTCAGACCGAGGTTATGCTCCATACCAATCTCTGCCGCCACGCAAACCTGTTCAGGGCTTGCACCCAACAGTTCAGCCAGACCGGCGGCAGCCATCGAGCAGGCAACGCCCACTTCACCCTGACAGCCCACTTCCGCACCGGAGATGGACGCGTTCATCTTGTACAGCGCGCCGATGGCCCCTGCCGCGAGGAAATAGCGGATATAGATATCGGGCGTGACAGGCTCAATAAAGTGATCGTAGTAGGCCAGTACCGCTGGAACGATGCCGCAGGCACCGTTGGTTGGCGCCGTCACGACACGGCCACCGGCGGCGTTCTCTTCGTTAACCGCCAGGGCAAACATGTTTACCCAGTCGACCACGTTCATCGGGTCATTCGAGAATTTATCCGTGGTCACCAGCATACGGCGCAGGGCAGAGGCACGACGCGGCACGCGCAGTGGCCCAGGCAATACGCCTTCGGTGTTCATCCCGCGGTCAATACAGGCGCGCATGGTTTGCCACACGTTAGCAAAATAGTCTTCAATCTCTTTTTTGCTGTGCAGCGCCAGTTCGTTCTGCATCACCATACCGGACAGGGAAAGACCGGTCTCTTTGCAGTACCCCAACATCTCGGTAGCCGACTTAAACGGATACGGGACGCTGACGTCGCCAACGCTGTCTTTGCCAAAATGCTCTTCATCGACGATGAAGCCACCGCCGATGGAGTAGTACGTTTTGCTGTAAATCTCTTTTTCACCGCTCCAGGCATGAATGGTCATGCCGTTTTCATGCAGCGGCAGGTTGTCGCTGCGAAAACGCATGCCGTCATCCTGCGGGAAATCCACTTCATGCTGGCCGTTAGCCAGCAGCAGGCGTCCGCGCGTTTCCACGTCGCGGATAAATGCCGGGATGGCATCAATATCAACAGTGTCCGGCATATTGCCTGCCAGACCCATAATAATGGCGATATCGGTGTGGTGGCCTTTACCCGTTAATGACAGCGAGCCGTAAACGTCTACGGCGACACGGGTAACGCTTTCCAGTAATCCTTTTTCGACCAGATCATCGACGAACTGTTTACCGGCCTTCATAGGCCCAACAGTATGGGAAGACGAAGGGCCAATTCCCACTTTGAACATGTCGAATATACTAATCACTTTCACACTCCTGACAGGGTTACCGGGGTTCCAGTAACGATGTTATAACTGCGCATAGTGTAAGAGGGAACACCGACCTCGGCTTAACTATTCACATGAATTAAACTAATGGTTAACGATGGGTTTTGCTAATAGCGCGACGCGGATCGCAAACCTGCAAAAAAGGATGGAATGTAAAGTATAGTCAAGGTTTCAGGCCGATTTGCAGCGCCAGTTCACGAATGATCCCCGCCGTCATGCCCCAGACAAAATAATGCTGATACCACGACAACCAGACCCGATGATCATGCCCTCGACGCTGAATATTCAGCGGATGATAACGGCTAAGCCGGAGCGCCTCTTCAAGCGGCATCTCAAACACGGCTGACACTTCATCGACGCTGGCGTGATACTGCAGGCCCGGCGGGATAATCCCCACCACGGGCGTGACCTGAAAACCGGTCACGCTGTCGACCGGCGGCAGCACGCCTATCACCTCGACCGCCTCAGGTGGGATGGCCACTTCTTCCTGGGCTTCCCGCAGCGCGGCGGCGATCAGCGACGCATCGGTGCTGTCCACCGCGCCTCCGGGAAAGGCAACCTGACCGGCGTGTTTACGCATATGCGGCGAGCGCTGCGTCAGCAACAGCCCCGGCTGCTCCCGGCGCACCACCGGGATCAGCACCGCCGCCTGACGTTGATTCAGCGTGGCGCGGTTGACCTGCGGTCGCAAAAGCTGAAAGCGCGACAGAAAATCATCCAGCGTCAGGTTCTCTTTCTCCACCGTTAGTTCTCCAGTTGTTTCAGGATACGGTTAACTTTATCAAAGGTTTCCTGATATTCCGCCTCGACCTGGCTATCCGCCACAATGCCACCGCCTGCAGAGCAGTACAGATTGCCGTCGCAGGCCGTCAGGGTACGAATGGTGATGCTGGTATCCATGGTGCCGCACAGGCTGATATAGCCGATACTGCCGCACCAGGCGTTGCGGCGGTGCGGTTCCAGTTCGTCGATGATCGCCATCGCGCGAATTTTGGGGGCTCCGGTGATGGAGCCGCCCGGAAACGCGGCGCGAAGCAGATCGCAGGCGGTGCGCGTGGCGGGCAGGCGCGCGGTAATGGTGCTGACCAGATGATGTACCGCCGGGAAAGGCTCGACGACAAACAGCTCCGGCACGCGCACGCTGCCGGGTTCGGCGACGCGGCCAATATCGTTACGCATCAGGTCGACGATCATCAGGTTCTCGGCGCGATCTTTCGGCGATGCGGCGAGTTTTTCCGCCTGCTGGCGATCGGCGTTGGGGTCCGCCAGACGCGGTAGTGTGCCTTTAATCGGGCGGGTTTGAATGACCCCTTCGGCCAAATGAATAAAGCGCTCTGGCGACAGGCTGAGGATAGCGCCCTGAGGCAGACGTACGAATGCGCTGAACGGCGCCTTGTTGCTGGCATTAAGACGGGAAAACGCCTGCCACTCATCTCCGTGATAAGTCGCCTGGAAACGCTGGGCAAGGTTCACCTGATAACAGTCGCCGCTTTGCAGATACGCCTGAACGCGCGCGAATTTTTCAGCGTATTCCGTCTCGCTCATATTCGAGCGCCAGCCGGAGGTCAGCCTGAACGTCTGGGCCGGGGCGGGCTGTTGCGCTTCAAGCCAGGCCAGTCGCGCCTGCACGTCACTATGGCTCAGCAGAGAAACCGTTTTTTTCTGGTGATCGACAATTAACGCCCAGTCATACAGCCCCACGGCCATGTCTGGCAGGGAAATATCAGCCTGCGCATGCTCGGGCAGCGTTTCGAAACGGCGACCCAAATCGTAGCCAAACAGACCAAGCGCGCCACCCTGAAAAGGGAGATCCGGGTCTGGGGTGGCGGATAAGCCCAACGCGTTGAGCGCTTGCTGAAGCTGCATCAGGGGATCATCCGTCGGCGCCAGGTCATTGGTTGTCAGCGTTTTAAGCGGGTCGGCAACCAGAATATCAAAGCGGCTGTAAGGGTGATCCGCATGGCCAGAATGCAGCAGCATGGCAAAGGGAAGGTGGCTTATGCGGGCAAACCAGAACTCCGCGGCGTCAGCACGCCAGGGCAACGTCAATACAGTGGGGAAGCGCATGTTCATGTGTGGCATACTACCGGGCAGCGTGAAATAATTAGCGCGAATAATTTAGCAGGAGTTGACGATGTTTGCAGGTTTACCTTCTCTGAGCCATGAACAGCAGCAGAAAGCGGTTGAGCGAATTCAGGAACTGATGTCCCAGGGAATGAGCAGCGGACAGGCGATTACCGTCGTCGCTCAGGAGATTCGCGCCAGTCATTCCGGCGAGCGGATTGTGGCGCGATTCGAAGATGATGATCCAGAAGATCAAGAGGAGTGATCGGGCTTAAACCGCCGCGATAATCTTAATTTCGACCTTATACTCCGGTTTCATCAGCGTGGCCTGTACAGTGCAGCGTACAGGCGCGTGACCCGCCACCACCCATGCATCCCAGGCTTTGTTCATCGCCGCAAAATCATCTTTATTGGCCAGAAAAATGGTCGCATCCAGAATGCGGGATTTATCGCTGCCCTGTTTTTCCAGCACGGCATCAATTTGCGCCAGCGTGTTGGCCGTTTGCTCGAAGGCATCCGCGTCCAGGTTAGCCGGTACGCCAGTGTAGTAGAGCGTCTGGTTGTGGATCACCACATCAGACCAGCGGGCTTCGGCATCAATGCGCTTAATCGTCATAAACGTTTCCTCGTTATTTTTCGTCATCAGGCGGCAAGACTGCCATATTGTGCCGGCGTCGTCACTATTTGGGGTGGCACTGGAGAGGCGGGACTGACATAATCCCTGTGCAAAAATACAGTGAGAGAGCACCGTGGCAGACGATTTTTCCCCTGAAGGTCAGTTAGCACAAGCGATTCCCGGCTTCAAACCGCGTGAACCTCAGCGGCAGATGGCGCACGCCGTAGCGCACGCTATCGACAAGGCGCAGCCGCTGGTGGTCGAGGCCGGTACCGGCACCGGGAAAACCTACGCGTATCTCGCTCCGGCGCTGCGGGCGAAAAAGAAGGTCATTATCTCCACCGGTTCAAAAGCGCTGCAGGATCAGCTCTACAGCCGTGATTTGCCCACCGTGGCGAAAGCGCTGAAATACAAGGGCCGACTGGCGCTGCTGAAAGGCCGTTCTAACTACCTTTGCCTGGAGCGCCTTGAACAGCAGGCGCTGGCGGGCGGCGATCTGCCGGTTCAGACCCTGAGCGACGTGATTATCCTTCGCGCCTGGGCCAACCAGACGGAAGAGGGGGATATCAGCACCTGTGCGAGCGTGCCGGAAGACTCTCCTGCCTGGCCACTGGTGACCAGCACCAACGACAACTGCCTCGGCAGCGACTGTCCGCTGTATAAAGACTGCTTTGTGGTGAAAGCGCGTAAAACGGCGATGGATGCCGATGTGGTGGTGGTCAACCACCATCTGTTCCTCGCAGATATGGTGGTTAAGGACAGCGGCTTCGGTGAGCTGATCCCTGAAGCGGATGTCATGATCTTCGATGAAGCCCACCAGCTTCCGGATATCGCCAGCCAGTATTTTGGCCAGTCGCTCTCCAGCCGCCAGCTGCAGGACCTGGCAAAAGATTTCACCATCGCCTACCGGACCGAACTCAAAGATACCCAGCAGTTACAGAAGTGTGCCGACCGCCTGGCGCAAAGCGCGCAGGATTTCCGTTTACAGCTTGGTGAACCCGGCTATCGCGGTAACCTGCGCGAGCTGCTGGCGGACAAAAACATCCAGCGCGCGCTGCTGCTGCTCGATGATGCCCTTGAACTCTGTTATGACGTCGCGAAGCTGTCGCTTGGTCGCTCCGCACTGCTGGATGCCGCCTTCGAACGCGCCACGTTGTACCGAGGACGGTTGAAACGGCTGAAAGAAATCAACCAGCCAGGGTACAGCTACTGGTATGAATGCACCTCGCGCCACTTCACCCTGGCGCTTACGCCGCTGACCGTGGCCGATAAATTTAAAGAGGTGATGGCGCAGAAACCGGGAAGCTGGATCTTTACCTCGGCAACCCTGTCGGTGAATGACGATCTGCACCACTTTACCGAGCGCCTCGGCATTGAGCAGGCGGAGTCGCTGCTGCTGCCAAGCCCGTTTGATTATGAAAAGCAGGCGCTGCTCTGTGTCCCGCGCAATTTACCGCTGCCAAACCAGCCGGGCGCCGCGCGTCATCTGGCGGCGATGCTAAAGCCCATGATTGAGGCCAACAACGGGCGCTGCTTTATGCTTTGCACGTCGCACGCCATGATGCGTGACCTCGCCGAGCAGTTCCGTGCCACCATGACCCTGCCGGTGCTGTTGCAGGGGGAAACCAGCAAAGGACAACTGCTCCAGCAGTTTGTCAGCGCCGGTAATGCCCTGCTGGTTGCCACCAGCAGCTTCTGGGAAGGGGTGGATGTGCGTGGCGATACGCTCTCGCTGGTCATTATCGACAAACTGCCGTTTACCTCCCCGGATGACCCGCTGTTGAAAGCGCGGATGGAAGACTGCCGCCTGCGCGGAGGCGATCCGTTCGACGAGGTTCAGCTGCCTGAGGCGGTCATCACGCTCAAGCAAGGGGTAGGGCGCTTAATCCGCGACGTGACCGATCGCGGCGTGCTGGTTATCTGCGATAACCGGCTGGTCATGCGCCCATACGGCGCAACCTTCCTTGCGAGCCTCCCTCCAGCGCCACGGACGCGGGATATAAAACGCGCGGTGCGTTTTCTGGCAAACCCAACGGCGGAGTAATTTGCCCCGGAGTGTGCTAAGATGCGCGCCATTTTGTGACTGACCCTTGCGAGAGCGCGACGACTGATGCGAATTCTGGCTATTGATACCGCAACAGAGGCTTGCTCTGTTGCTCTGCTGAGTGATGGTGCTGTTTCTGCTCATTTCGAAGAGTGCCCACGGGAACACACCCAACGTATTCTGCCCCTGGTAAAAGACATTTTAACTCAGGGCAACACCGCCTTAACCGACCTTGATGCCCTGGCCTTTGGCCGCGGGCCCGGCAGCTTTACGGGCGTCCGTATTGGTATTGGCATTGCTCAGGGACTGGCGCTGGGCGCTGACCTGCCGATGATCGGCGTCTCTACGCTTGCGACGATGGCGCAGGGGGCCTGGCGTATGACGGGCGCCACCCGCGTGCTGGCTGCCATTGATGCCCGCATGGGGGAAGTTTACTGGGCGGAATATACCCGTGATGAGAACGGCGTCTGGCACGGCGAAGAGACAGAAGCGGTACTTAAACCTGACGCGGTCACTGAACGTCTTAAGCAACTGTCCGGCGAGTGGGCGACCGTGGGGACGGGCTGGCCGGCATGGCCAGACATGGCGAACGACACTGGCGTGACGCTGGTGGACGGCAACATGCTGCTGCCAGCGGCGGAAGACATGCTTCCGATTGCCACTCAGCTGCTCGCAGCAGGAAAAACCGTTGCTGTTGAACACGCGGAGCCGGTTTATTTGCGAAACACCGTCGCGTGGAAGAAACTTCCGGGCCGCGAGTGAATCTCAGTAACAGGAACTGAGAAAAAGGAGTCGCATCATGGCGGTTCAGACTAAAGTAGTACGCCTTTTTATGGCAGGCGCGGTTGCCATAGCACTGAGCGGATGCGTATCCGTCCCTGATGCGATCAAGGGCAGTAGCCCGACGCCCCAGCAGGATCTGGTTCGGGTGATGAATGCGCCTGAGCTTTACGTCGGCCAGGAAGCGCGCTTCGGCGGGAAAGTGATCGAGGTGCAGAACCAGCAGGGGAAAACCCGGCTGGAGATTGCTACCGTGCCGCTGGACAGCGGTGCGCGACCCGTACTTGGTGAGGCCTCCCGGGGACGCATCTATGCGGATGTCAGTGGTTTCCTCGATCCCGTTGATTTCCGTGGGCAACTGGTGACCGTCGTCGGACCGATAACCGGCGCCGTGCAGGGTAAAATCGGCAACACGCCTTATAAATTCATGACCATGCAGGTCAATGGGTATAAACGCTGGCGTCTGGCACAGCAGGTGATCATGCCGCCTCAGCCGATTGACCCGTGGATGTGGGGTCCGCATCCTTATCGTTATGGTTACCCGGGCTGGGGCTGGTATAACCCCGGTCCTGCGCAGGTCCAGACGATCGTAACTGAGTAACTTACTGTTATTGCTAGGAAAGAGACAGCGGCTTAGCCGCTGTCTCTGTTTTTTTACGGATAATACGAAAAAAAAGAGTGACGCGCTTCGCAACCTTAAATCTGAACAATTAATAAACTGGTACGCTGAGTTAATATAATGTTAACAAACTATTTATTATCGGGGTTGTGATGACGACGAACACTCATTTCAGAGGTGATGCATTGAAAAAGGTTTGGCTTAACCGTTATCCCGCAGATGTTCCTGCCGAGATCAATCCTGACCGTTATCAATCCCTGGTTGAATTATTTGAACACTCGGTAAGGCGTTACGCAGACCAGCCCGCATTTGTGAATATGGGCGAGGTAATGACGTTCCGTAAGCTTGAGGAGCGTAGCCGGGCGTTTGCGGCCTATCTGCAGGAAGGGCTTGGGCTGCAAAAAGGAGACCGCGTCGCGCTGATGATGCCGAACCTGCTGCAATACCCGGTGGCGCTGTTCGGCATCCTGCGTGCCGGGATGATTGTCGTCAACGTCAACCCGCTTTACACCCCGCGCGAGCTGGAACACCAGCTCAACGACAGCGGTGCGGTGGCGATAGTTATTGTTTCTAACTTTGCCCATACCCTGGAAAAAGTGGTCGACAAAACCCAGGTTAAACACGTCATCCTGACGCGCATGGGGGATCAGCTGTCCACCGCCAAAGGGACGCTGGTTAACTTTGTGGTTAAATACGTCAAGCGCCTGGTGCCAAAATACCATCTGCCGGATGCCATCTCTTTCCGCCGCGCGCTGCATGCGGGCTATCGCATGCAATACGTCAAACCGGAAGTGGTCTCTGAGGACCTCGCTTTTCTGCAATACACCGGCGGCACAACCGGCGTGGCCAAAGGGGCGATGCTAACCCACCGCAACATGCTGGCAAACCTTGAACAGGTCAATGCCACCTACGGGCCGCTGCTGCATCCGGGCAAAGAACTGGTGATCACGGCGCTACCGCTGTATCACATTTTCGCGCTGACCATGAACTGCCTGCTGTTTATCGAGCTGGGCGGTCAAAACGTCCTGATCACTAACCCGCGAGACATTCCGGGGCTGGTGAAAGAGCTGGCAAAATACCCCTTCACCGCCATGACCGGGGTAAATACCTTGTTCAACGCGCTGCTCAACAATAAAGAATTTCAGCAGCTGGATTTCTCAACGTTGCACCTCTCTGCGGGAGGCGGTATGCCGGTTCAGCAGGCGGTCGCCGAGCGCTGGGTGAAACTCACCGGGCAGTATCTGCTGGAAGGTTATGGCCTGACGGAATGCGCACCGCTGGTCAGCGTCAACCCGCATGACATTGACTACCACAGCGGAAGCATTGGCCTGCCGGTTCCCTCCACGGAGGCCAAACTGGTCGATGACAACGATAACGAAGTCGCGCCGGGCGAACCGGGCGAGCTATGCGTGAAAGGGCCGCAGGTGATGCTGGGCTACTGGCAACGCCCGGATGCAACAGACGAAATCATTAAAGACGGCTGGCTGCATACCGGCGATATTGCGGTGATGGATGACGAAGGCTTCCTGCGCATCGTCGATCGCAAAAAAGATATGATTCTGGTCTCCGGTTTCAACGTCTATCCGAACGAAATCGAAGACGTGGTCATGCAGCACAGCGGCGTGCTGGAAGTTGCGGCGGTGGGCGTGCCTTCCGGCAGCAGCGGGGAAGCGGTGAAGATATTTGTGGTCAAAAAAGATCCTTCACTCACCGAGGAAGCGCTGATAACGTTCTGTCGTCGTCAGCTGACGGGCTATAAAGTGCCGAAGCTGGTGGAATTCCGCGATGAGCTGCCGAAATCCAACGTCGGGAAGATATTACGACGAGAATTACGTGACGAAGCCCGTGCCAAAGTAGACAATAAGGCCTGAGCTTCACGTTAATCGCCCTGACGCCGGTTAAGCCGGCGTTTTTTATGGGCGCAAACAAAAGAGAATCCGATTTGAATTACCAGATGATCACGACCAACGACGAGCTGGCTTCGCTGTGCGAAGTGACGCGCGACTTTCCTGCCATCGCTCTGGATACCGAGTTTGTCCGTACCCGGACGTACTATCCGCAGCTGGGTTTGATTCAGATGTATGACGGCAAGCACGTCTCGCTGATCGATCCGCTCGGCATCACTGACTGGACGCCGATGCGTGACCTGTTGCTGGATACGGCAGTAACGAAATACCTGCACGCAGGCAGTGAAGATCTGGAAGTTTTTCTGAATACCTTTGGCATCATGCCTCAGCCGCTGATCGATACGCAGATCCTTGCGGCTTTTAGCGGTCGTCCGCTCTCCTGGGGCTTTGCCGCCATGGTGGAGGAGTATACGGGCCTGACGCTGGACAAAAGTGAATCCCGTACTGACTGGCTGGCGCGCCCGCTTACCGAACGTCAGCTGGAATATGCGGCGGCAGACGTGTTTTACCTGCTGCCGATTGCCGGACAACTGATGAAAGAGGCGGAGGCCTCCGGCTGGCTCTCTGCCGCGCTGGACGAGTGTCGTATGACGCAGCTGCGTCGCCAGGAAGTGGTTGATCCGAAAGACGCCTGGCGTGATATCAGCAACGCCTGGCAGCTGCGTACGCGTCAGCTGGCGTGCCTGCAGCTGTTAGCGGACTGGCGTTTACGCAAAGCGCGCGAGCGCGATCTGGCGGTTAACTTTGTGGTGCGCGAGGAACATCTCTGGGCAGTTGCGCGCTATATGCCGGGCAGCCTAGGGGAGCTGGACAGCATTGGGCTTTCGGGCAGTGAGATCCGTTTCCACGGTAAAACCCTGCTGGCGCTGGTCGCAAAAGCGCAGGCGTTGCCGGAAGATGCGCTGCCGGAACCGCTGTTGAACCTGATGGATATGCCGGGTTACCGCAAAGCGTTTAAGGATATCAAAGCGCTGGTGCAGAACGTTGCCACTGAAAGTAAGCTGAGTGCTGAGCTGCTGGCATCGCGTCGTCAGATTAACCAGCTGCTGAACTGGCACTGGAAGCTGAAACCGCAGAATGGCCTGCCGGAACTGATGGCGGGCTGGCGTGGGGAATTGATGGCCGATCGTCTGAATACCCTGCTGGAAGGGTATCCGCGGTAAAAAATATGCCGGGCGATATACCCGGCATATTCCCCCGGTGGCGCTGCGCTTACCGGGGCTACAAAATCACAACCCTACGGGCGCGACTCTTCCGCTTCCGGAAGCGTCACGTTCAGCTCCAGAATCGAAATATCCCCGTCTTTTTGCTCCAGCTGCACCGTGACCATCTCCGGGTCAATCTGTACGTACTTACAGATCACTTCCAGGATGTCCTTACGCAGCTGCGGCAGGTAATGAGGCTCGGCGTCGCTACGACGACGCTCCGCAACGATGATTTGCAGACGTTCTTTTGCGATGTTGGCGGTGTTCTTTTTCCGCGAGAGAAAAAAGTCCAGTAATGCCATAACTTATCCTCCGAACAGGCGTTTGAGGAAACCTTTCTTCTCTTCTTCAATGAAGCGGAAAGGACGTTCTTCTCCCAGCAGACGGTCAACAGTATCAGCATACGCTTTACCTGCATCTGCCGTCGTATCAAGGATCACGGGCTCGCCCTGGTTAGAGGCGCGCAGCACGGACTGGTCTTCCGGGATGACGCCCACCAGTTTAATGCGCAGGATCTCCAGTACGTCTTCCATGCTCAGCATGTCACCTTTGTTGACGCGACCCGGGTTATAACGGGTCAGCAGCAGGTGCTCTTTGATCGGCTCTTCGCCATTTTCCGCACGACGGGATTTGGAGGCGAGGATGCCGAGAATACGGTCGGAGTCACGCACGGATGAGACTTCAGGGTTGGTGGTGATGATCGCTTCATCAGCAAAGTAGAGTGCCATCAGGGCACCAGTTTCGATGCCGGCAGGGGAGTCACAGACAACGAAGTCGAACTCCATTTTTCTCAGCTCCTCGAGTACCTTTTCGACACCTTCACGGGTCAGGGCGTCTTTGTCACGCGTCTGAGAGGCCGGGAGGATGTAGAGGTTCTCGGTGCGCTTGTCTTTAATCAGCGCCTGGTTCAGCGTGGCATCGCCCTGAATGACGTTGACGAAGTCATACACGACGCGACGCTCACATCCCATGATCAGGTCGAGGTTACGCAGGCCGATATCGAAGTCGATAACGACGGTTTTCTTTCCCTTCTGGGCCAAACCAGTAGCGATGGCCGCGCTGGAGGTGGTCTTGCCAACGCCTCCTTTACCCGAAGTAACAACAATAATGCGTGCCATAGAAATTCCTTGTTAAAAAGGGATCAATTCAACGGTTGAACGGTCAACGCGTCGTCTGCCAGTCGCAGACGAGCCGCTTTGCCATAAAATTCGGCTGGGATCTTGTCGCTCAGCCAATATTCACCTGCGATGGACACCAGTTCCGCCGTCAGGTGAGTACAAAATATTTGCGCGTCCCGATCGCCACTTGCGCCTGCGAGCGCACGTCCACGCATCATACCGTAAACGTGAATATTGCCATCTGCAATAAGCTCTGCGCCAGCACTGACGTGGCTTGTAACAATCAGATCACAGTTTGGTGCATAAATGCGCTGACCGGAACGAACCGGTACGTCAATCATTCGCGTTTTTGTGACAGGAGTAACGTTTTGCACCACAGGAGGGGGCGCCTGCACGGCAGCAGGTGCTGCACGCGGGGCTTTTTCTTTACCTTCATTAAGAAGGGGCAGCCCGGCACGGTCGATTTCCGCTTTCAGCTCGCTATCTTTACAGCCACTGATGCCGACAATTCGCAGGCCAGTAGAGGAGACGGCCTGCTGGAGAAGTTTCCAGTTAACCGGAGCCTCAAGACCACTCACGTTGATAACAACAGGGGCGTGTTTCAGAAAAGCGGGAGCCTGCGCGATTTTGTCTTCTAACGCCTGACGAATAACCTCGGGTTTTGCATCATGCAAATGTACCACTGATAAGGTGAAGCTACTGCCTTTAAGCTCGATGGGCGTGTTTGACATCCTGGCCTTACTCAATTTGCTATTAACCGCAACCATTCGCTGCGATATTCCGAAGAGTATCAGGCATGTTATAGTCAGGAGTATATTGAGGCAAGCAACCACCCATTAATTCAGAGTAAAAACATGTTTTGTGTGATCTACAGAAGTACAAGCCGTGACCAGACCTATCTTTATGTCGAAAAGAAAGACGATTTTTCACGCGTGCCTGAAGAATTAATGAAGAGCTTTGGCCGACCACAGCTGGCGATGCTGCTGCCGCTGGATGGTCGTAAGAAACTGGTCAATGCCGATCTGGATAAAGTGAAAACGGCATTAGCCGAGCAAGGCTATTATTTACAGCTTCCACCACCGCCTGAGAATTTATTAAAACAGCACCTTGAGGCGAACGGGAAAAAATAGTCTCAGCTGTTTCGGGCGCATCACATCAACCGATTAGGGGTCGAGCATGTATCAACATCATAACTGGCAAGGTGCGTTACTGGATTATCCCGTCAGCAAAGTGGTCTGCGTGGGCAGTAACTACGCAAAGCATATTCAGGAGATGGGCAGCGCAACACCAGAAGAGCCGGTTCTGTTTATTAAGCCAGAGACGGCGCTTTGCGATATCCGCCAGCCGCTGGCGTTGCCGCAGGGGCTGGGGTCAGTGCATCACGAAGTTGAGCTCGCGGTGCTGATCGGCGCCACGCTGCGCCAGGCCTCCGAAGAGCATGTCCAGAAAGCGATTGCTGGCTACGGCGTCGCGCTGGATCTGACGCTGCGTGATGTGCAGGGAAAAATGAAGAAGGCCGGGCAGCCGTGGGAAAAAGCCAAAGGCTTTGACAACGCGTGTCCGATTTCGGGATTCATTCCGGTCAGTGAATTTACCACTGATCCACAGGACACGCCGCTCAGCCTGAAGGTGAACGGTGACATCCGCCAGCAGGGCAGCACAGCAGACATGATCCATAAGATTGTGCCGCTGATCGCCTACATGAGCCGCTTCTTCACCCTGAAACCCGGAGATGTGATCCTGACCGGTACGCCTGAAGGGGTTGGCCCGCTCCTCAGCGGCGATGAGCTGGAGGTCGGTTTTAACGGCCTGTCGCTGAAAACCCGCGTGCTGTAACCACATCTTGCCGCCTGAAGAGGGCGGCAAAACTTGCAACAACGTGCCAGACTCGTTATAAGGTGCGCTTTCTTTTGACGTGTGGACATCCTGATGAACGACATCCCTTTCTGGCAAAGCAAAACTCTTGACGACATGACTGACGCGGAATGGGAATCATTGTGCGACGGCTGCGGGCAGTGCTGCCTGCACAAGCTGATGGATGAAGATACGGACGAAATCTACTTCACCAACGTGGCCTGCAAGCAGTTGAACATTAAAACCTGCCAGTGCCGCAACTATGAGCGTCGGTTCGAATTTGAGCCGGACTGCATCAAGTTAACCCGTGATAATCTGCCCACCTTTGAATGGCTGCCCCATACCTGCGCGTATCGCCTGCTGGCGGAAGGGAAAGGGTTACCAGACTGGCATCCGTTGCTCACCGGTTCGAAAGCGGCGATGCACGGCGAGCGCATTTCGGTGCGCCACATCGCCGTGAAAGAGTCCGAGGTGCGGGACTGGGAAGACCATATTATGAATCACCCTAATCGGTGATAATAAAAAACCCGCCGAGGCGGGTTTTTTATTATGCGCTGTTGTGTCGGGTGGCGCTGCGCTTACCCGACCTACAAAACTGACGTTGCCGTTTTGCTTTTACCTTCCGAACAAATCACGTTTCTTCGGCTTGAACGGCTGGGCAATCAGCACCAGCAACGCCACGATGAAGTAGGCGACAAAAATCCCCACCAGCCACTGTGGCATCTCCAGCGTCAGGAATTCCCACTGACGGACAGAGCAGTCACCGGATGCGACAAACACCTGCGGCAGCCATTTATCCAGCGGCAGCCAGCTCGGGAAGCGGGCGGCAAAATCACAGGTCATAAACGGTGACGGATGCAGCTGCATCATGGTGTGCTGCCAGGAGAGTTCAATTCCTTTCCAGGCGCTGTACAGCCAGATTGCAATACCCGCGTAGCGCAACGGCGATTTCGGGGCGATGGCGCCTACCAGGCCCGCACCCATAATGCCAAACAGGGCGCAGCGCTCGTAGATACAGAGCACGCAGGGTTTCAGCCCCATCACGTGCTGGAACCACAGCGCGACCATTTCCAGCGCAAAGGCGGTCAGGGCCATCAACAACCACGCTCCGCGACCGCGAGAGCACTGGTTTAAAAATCTCAACATAATCATTTCCCTGGAACATGCTTAGAAAGCGCAGTGTAAACGAATTCGTTTTTCGCGCCACCTGTACCTGACGAAATAAAACGTAATCGGATGTTTATCGTGCGAAAAGGCAAACGGGCAGCGAACTGCCCGAGAGGCCTCATTTAGTGCGCCGCAAGTATACCCGCTTGTATCAGCCATTGCGTACAGGGAATGAGGGTAATTTTGACGCAAAGCAATCCCACAATTGTGAGTACCAGCGTATAGGGCAGCGCCATCCAGACCATTCTTCCATAAGAAAGACGTATGAGTGGCGCAAGGGCAGAGGTCAGCAGGAACAGGAAGGCGGCTTGTCCATTTGGCGTCGCTACCGACGGCAGGTTAGTGCCGGTATTGATGGCCACGGCCAGCAGCTCAAACTGTCCTGCGTTAATAATGCCTTCTTCCATCGCGGATTTGGCTTCGTTGATGTAGACCGTCCCGACAAAGACGTTATCGGAGATGGACGACAGGAGGCCGTTGAACAGATAGAAGAGCGTAAGCTGCGCGTCTGGTGCAGCCTGCAGCACAAAGGTAATTATGGGGGCAAACAGATGCTGGTCGATAATCACCGCCACAACCGCAAAGAAGACCGCCAGCAGCGCGGTAAATGGCAGGGCTTCCGTAAACGCTTTGCCAATAGCATGCTCATCCGTTACGCCGCTAAAGGTGGTCGCAAGAATAATGACGGAGAGGCCAATCAACCCAACCTCTGCAAGATGCAATGCCAGCGCGACGATAAGCCAGACGCCAATGATACCCTGCGCAATCAGACGCAGCGTCTCTTGCCGCGTGCGCTGTTTGCGGCTCTGCTCGTCAAATTTATGCAGCTCACTGCGGACCGGCTCAGGCAGTTGCGCGCCGTAGCCGAATACCCTGAACTTTTCGACCAGAATGCAGGTTGCTAACCCGCAGATAAGGACAGGCACGCTCACGGGGGCCATACGCAGGAAAAACTCGCCAAAATGCCATTCAGCCGCTTTAGCGATGATCAGGTTTTGCGGCTCACCCACCATGGTCATCACGCCGCCCAACGCAGTCCCTACGCCAGCATGCATCATCAGACTGCGCAGAAACGCGCGGAACTGCTCCAGCACCTCACGGTTATGCGCCTCAACGTGGCTGTCATCCTGCAAGTCTTCGCCCGGGCGGGACGAGGCCACGCGGTGATAAATCCCGTAAAACCCGACGGCGACGCTGATCACCACCGCAACAACGGTCAGGGCATCCAGGAAGGCCGAAAGAAAGGCAGCAGCAAGGCAAAACGCCAGCGACAATACCGTTTTAGACGGAATGCTGAGCAACAGGCGAGTGAAGATAAACAGCAGCAGCTGTTTCATAAAGTAGATCCCGGCCACCATAAATATCAGCAGCAGGAGCACTTCCAGATTTGACGCCAGCTCTGCTTTGACATGCTCAGCAGACGTCATCCCGATGACCACTGCTTCAAAAGCCAGCAGACCGCCAGGCAGCAGAGGGTAACATTTCAGCGCCATTGCCAGGGTGAAGATAAACTCCGCCACCAGCAGCCATCCGGCGATAAACGGGTTCACGCTAAAAATAAGGGGGTTAACGACCAGGAAAACCAGCAGTATCAGTTTGTACCAGTCAGGAGACTGACCTAAAAAATTGCGCCACAGCGCGCGCCCAAAAGAAATTTCCACAACAGACGTCCTTCCCCGTCACGTAAAACAAAACATCAGTATACGCAAAATTGCGGCCCGGCGGCGGATAAGCGAGCATTGTAAATTTCATAAAAATGAAACGGCGATCCCTCTTTTCTCTCTTTACCGCGCTACCTGCCGCTGCATGCCTCTGGTATGATGAGTGCAATTTGCTAAAGCTGTGTAATGGAAATCTCACTATGGTCATTAAGGCGCAGAGCCCGGCGGGTTTCGCGGAAGAGTACATCATTGAAAGCATCTGGAATAATCGCTTC
The DNA here is from genome assembly GCF_001729765.1 of Enterobacter kobei. Classification (NCBI taxonomy): domain Bacteria; kingdom Pseudomonadati; phylum Pseudomonadota; class Gammaproteobacteria; order Enterobacterales; family Enterobacteriaceae; genus Enterobacter; species Enterobacter kobei. The sequence continues at coordinate 2,781,523 of NZ_CP017181.1, read as the reverse complement.
CCTGCAGGGTCCATTCTTCCGGCTGAACGCGAACTCTCTGAACTGATTGGCGTCACTCGCACCACGCTGCGTGAAGTGCTTCAGCGACTGGCGCGTGATGGATGGTTGACGATCCAGCACGGCAAGCCAACAAAAGTAAACAACTTCTGGGAAACCTCGGGGCTGAACATTCTTGAAACGCTGGCGCGCCTCGACCACGAAAGCGTACCGCAGCTCATTGATAATCTGCTCTCAGTGCGTACCAACATCGCGACGATCTTTATTCGTACCGCTTTCCGTCAGCACCCGGAAGATGCGCTTGCAGTGCTGGCCAGCGCAAACGAGGTCGAAGATCATGCCGATGCCTTTGCCACCCTCGATTACAACGTCTTCCGCGGTCTGGCGTTTGCCTCCGGCAACCCGATTTACGGTCTTATCCTCAACGGGATGAAAGGGCTCTATACCCGCATTGGTCGTCACTACTTTGCCAATCCCGAAGCGCGCAGTCTGGCACTGGGTTTCTACCATAAGCTCAGCAAGCTCTGCACTGAAGGGCTGCACGATCAGGTTTATGAAACCGTGCGTCGCTACGGTCATGATTCCGGTGAAATCTGGCATCGCATGCAAAAAACGCTGCCGGGCGATTTAGCGATTCAGAGTCGCTGAAAGAAAAACCTCTCAAGTGAGAGGTTTTTTTTCGCCCGGTGGCGCTTCGCTTACCGGGCCTACAAACCCGTAGGCCGGGTAAGGCGTAGCCGCCACCCGGCAAAAAACATTACAACGTATTCAACCGCGCCGGGCAACGTTCCAGCAGTTCTACGCTGCCGTCCTCATTCTGCTGTTCCAGCTGCACGTCAAAGCCCCACAGGCGGTGAACATGCTTCAGCACCTCTTTACGTCCTTTATCCAGCGGCGCGCGGTTGTGCGGGATATAACGCAGCGTCAGAGAACGGTCACCGCGTAAATCGACGTTCCAGACCTGAATATTGGGCTCAAGATTGCTCAGGTTGTACTGAGAAGAGAGCCGTGAGCGGATCTCGCGGTACCCCTCTTCGTTATGAATCGCAGAAATCTCCAGGTAGTTGTTACGATCATCGTCCAGCACGGTGAAGAAGCGGAAATCACGCATGATCTTCGGCGACATAAACTGGCTGATAAAGCTCTCGTCCTTAAAATCGCGCATCGCAAAATGCAGCGTTTCAAGCCAGTCTGAACCGGCGATATCCGGGAACCAGTACTTGTCTTCTTCCGTTGGCGACTGACAGATACGCTTAATATCTTGAAACATCGCAAAGCCAAGCGCATACGGGTTAATCCCGCTGTACCACGGGCTGTTATAAGGCGGCTGAAACACGACGTTGGTATGGCTGTGGAGAAACTCCATCATGAACCGCTCGGTCACTCTCCCCTCGTCATACAGATGGTTGAGGATGGTGTAGTGCCAGAATGTCGCCCAGCCTTCGTTCATCACCTGCGTCTGTTTCTGCGGATAGAAATACTGGCTGACCTTGCGCACGATGCGCAGGATCTCACGCTGCCACGGCTCCAGCAGCGGGGCGTTTTTCTCCATAAAGTAGAGCAGGTTTTCCTGCGGCTCGGAGGGATAACGACGCGTCTCGGCGACGGCTTTCTCTTCCTCACGCTTCGGCAGGGTGCGCCACAGCATGTTCACCTGGCTTTGCAGATACTCTTCGCGGCTTTTCTGTCGGGCTTTCTCCTCCTGCAGGGAGATTTTCTGCGGGCGTTTGTAGCGGTCCACGCCGTAGTTCATCAGGGCGTGGCAGGAGTCGAGCAGTTTCTCCACCTCATCCACGCCATAACGCTCTTCGCAGTCGGTGATGTATTTACGCGCGAAGATCAGGTAATCAACGATGGAGCTGGCATCCGTCCAGCTGCGGAAGAGATAGTTATTTTTGAAAAACGAGTTATGGCCGTAACAGGCGTGGGCCATCACCAGCGCCTGCATGGTAATGGTGTTCTCTTCCATTAAATACGCAATACACGGATTGGAGTTAATCACAATCTCATACGCCAGCCCCTGCTGACCGTGTTTATACAGGCGCTCCGTTTCAATGAATTTTTTACCAAACGACCAGTGCGGATAGTTGATCGGCATCCCGACGCTGGAGTAAGCGTCCATCATCTGTTCAGAGGTAATCACCTCAATTTGATGGGGATAGGTATCCAGGCGATACAGTTTTGCCACCCGGTCGATTTCGGCGAGGTAGACATCCAGCAGCTCGAAGGTCCAGTCGGGTCCATCGCTCAGACGTGTGTTGTCCTTGTTCAGGGAATCAATAGTAGCCATTAGCGCGCCCTCGTTGTGGGTGCTCTCTCTGTCTGGAGAGCCTCCTTTCAAGCATAGATCAACGTGTTAAAAAGCGTGCCCGACAAGAAATTTTTTCTTTGCGATTTCCCGTTTTTGATACGGCAAAAAAAGCGACTCCTTCAGCATTTTATGCTGGTTAAAAATAAAGCTCAGCATGAGATCCCAAATTAGCACCATCCCCTGATACTGGGGGATGTGTGAGGCAAGTCACCATAAAAAAGTCGTATGTTGAATAATATTTTCAACTAGGTTATCAATCTGTAATTAGAAGATTGTTCTTTTGCACATTATGGAGTGGCTATGCGTGTTGTCATACTGGGAAGTGGTGTCGTTGGCGTAACCAGCGCCTGGTATTTAAGTCAGGCAGGACATGAGGTTACCGTTATCGATCGTGAATCCGGCCCGGCGCTTGAAACCAGTGCGGCGAATGCCGGGCAAATCTCTCCGGGGTATGCGGCGCCGTGGGCAGCCCCTGGCGTACCGCTGAAGGCGATCAAATGGATGTTCCAGCGCCATGCGCCGCTGGCCATCAGCCTTGACGGCACGCCGTTCCAGCTGAAGTGGATGTGGCAGATGCTGCGCAACTGCGATACCCGCCACTACATGGAAAACAAAGGGCGCATGGTGCGCCTGGCGGAATACAGCCGTGACTGTCTTAAGACCCTGCGCGCGTCGACCGGCATTGAGTACGAAGGCCGTCAGGGCGGCACGCTGCAGCTGTTCCGCACCGCGCAACAGTATGAAAACGCCACCCGCGACATCGCCGTGCTGGAGGATGCCGGCGTACCTTACCAGCTGCTGGAGGCCAGCCAGCTGGGACAGGTTGAGCCTGCCCTGGCGGAAGTGGCGCATAAACTGACGGGCGGCCTGCGTCTTCCTAATGACGAAACCGGCGACTGTCAGCTCTTTACCCAGCGTCTGGCGCACATGTGCGAGCAGGCGGGGGTGAAATTCCGCTTTAACACCGCTGTCGACAAGCTGCTGTCGGAAGGGGAAAAAATTTACGGCGTGAAGTGTGGCGACGAGGTGATCAAAGCGGATGCCTACGTGATGGCGTTTGGCTCGTATTCCACCGCCATGCTGAAAGGCATTCTCGATATTCCTGTTTATCCGCTGAAGGGCTACTCGCTGACCATTCCGGTGAAAGAAGAGAGCGGCGCCCCGGTATCAACCATCCTGGATGAAACCTACAAAATCGCCATTACCCGCTTCGATAACCGCATCCGCGTGGGCGGCATGGCGGAAATTGTCGGCTTCAACACCGACCTCCTGCAGCCGCGTCGTGAAACGCTGGAGATGGTGGTGGGGGACCTGTTCCCGCGCGGGGGCTTTGTTGAGCAGGCGACATTCTGGACCGGTCTGCGTCCGATGACCCCGGACGGTACGCCGATTGTTGGCCGTACGCCGTTTAAAAATCTGTGGACCAATACCGGACACGGCACGCTGGGCTGGACGATGGCCTGCGGATCCGGTCAGCTGCTGAGCGACCTGATTTCCGGGCGCACGCCAGCCATTCCATTTGACGATTTAAGTGCGGCGCGCTATCAATCAGGGTTCACGCCATCGCGTCCACAGCATCTGCACGGCGCGCATAACTAAGGAGTTGTCATGTCCCGTCCTGTTCTGGCTCAGCTGGATCTGCAGGCCCTGAAGGAAAACCTGCAAATTGTTCGCCGGGCAGCACCTGGTTCGCGCGTCTGGTCGGTAGTCAAAGCGAATGCCTACGGCCACGGTATTGACCGTATCTGGAGCGCGCTCAGCGCCACCGACGGTTTTGCGTTGCTCAATCTGGAAGAGGCTATCCTGCTGCGCGAACGCGGCTGGAAAGGGCCGATTTTGCTGCTGGAAGGGTTCTTCCACCCCGAGGATCTGCCGTTGCTGGATAAGTATCGTCTGACCACCAGCATTCACAGCAACTGGCAGATTAAAGCGATTCAGGATGCAAAACTCCACGCGCCGCTGGATATCTATCTCAAGGTAAACAGCGGCATGAACCGTCTGGGCTTTCAGCCTGAGCGGGTACATACGGTCTGGCAACAGCTGCGCGCCCTGAAAAATGTGGGCGAAATGACGCTGATGGCGCACTTTGCCGATGCGGAAAAACCGGACGGCATTGCCGATGCCATGGTCCGCATTGAGCAGGCGGCAGAAGGGCTGGACTGTCCGCGCTCGCTGTCGAACTCTGCGGCGACGCTTTGGCATCCCGAAGCGCATTATAACTGGGTGCGTCCGGGGATCGTTCTGTATGGTGCATCCCCGTCCGGTCAATGGCAGGATATCGCCAACAGCGGCCTGAAGCCGGTGATGTCCCTGCGCAGTGAGATTATCGGCGTGCAGACGCTGAAGGCGGGCGACACGGTGGGCTATGGCAGCCGCTACCGGGCGCAGGGCGAACAGCGAATTGGTATTGTGGCAGGCGGGTATGCCGACGGCTATCCGCGCATCGCGCCAACCGGTACGCCTGTCTGGGTGGACTGCGTCCGTACGGGCACGGTGGGGACCGTGTCAATGGATATGCTGGCGGTTGACCTCACGCCGTGTCCGCAGGCGGGCATCGGTTCACCGGTTGAGCTGTGGGGCAATGAAGTCAAAATTGATGACGTGGCCGCGGCGGCGGGAACGGTGGGGTATGAATTGATGTGCGCCCTGGCGCCGAGAGTGCCAGTTGTGACGGTGTAACGTGTTCTTATGCCGGGTAAGGCGCAGCCGCCACCCGGCATAAACCCGCTACTCTGCGTCCTCTTCCATCGGCCGCAAACCGACTTTCCGCACCGCGTTATCTTCTTTTTCGGCAACGGTCCAGATCATCCCGGCAAATTCCACCTGATCGCCGACGACCGGCGCAGCGCCAAGTCGTTGCTGGATGATTTCGCCCAGCGTTTGCTGGTTATCACCGTCTTCAGCACCTTCATCCAGACCGTAAATCAGCGCCACATCCGCAAATTTGGCGCTGGCTTCCAGAATAAAATCGCCGAAGAAACGCTGGTCCAGCGCCACCGGAGGCGACTGGCTGAACAACTTGCCCAGCGCGGGCAGATCGCGCTCGCGGCCAATCACGCACAAAATATCCCCTTCGCGAAGCCGGGTGCTGCCGGTAGGGTGTTGCAGGACATTATCGCGAAACAGCGCGGCAATCCGCGTTTCGGCCGGCATGTGCAAATCGCGCAGCGATGCCCCTACGCACCACTTGTCGGCGCTCAGTTGATAGACGAACTGTTCCCACGGGTTCTCCGGATGAATATCGAGCCCCACGCGGGACACCGGCCAGCCCACGGGCGGGACCACCACTTTGGCTTTTTTCGCCGCCCATCCGAGCGATGTCCCCTGGAACAGCAGTGAAATCAGCACCACGAAGAACGCCACGTTAAAGAACAGTCGTGCGTTATCCAGCCCGGCCATCATCGGGAAGACGGCAAGGATAATCGGCACCGCGCCACGCAGGCCCACCCAGCTGATAAAGACACGCTCGCGCAGGTTGAAGCCGCGAAACGGCAGCAGACCGGCAAACACCGACAGCGGACGGGCGAAGAAGATCATCCACGCAGACAGCAGCAGCGCCGGAATGGCAATCGGCAGCAGATCCGAGGGCGTGACCAGCAGGCCCAGTACCAGGAACATGCCGATCTGCGCCAGCCAGGCAAGACCGTCGAAGTTTTGCAAAATAGCGTGACGGTTGCGGATAGGGCGGTTACCCATCAGGAATCCGCAGAGGTAGACCGCGAGAATACCGCTGCCGTCCAGAGCGGTGGTGACGGCAAAAATCAGGATCCCGCCGCTCAGCGCCAGCAGTGGATACAGCCCCGAGGGGAGCGAGATGCGGTTAATCATCTGCTGTAACAGGTATCCCCCCGCCAGACCTATCAGTATCCCCAGGCCGAACTGCTGCAGGATATGCCACGCGAACATCCAGCTCAGCCCGGTCTCGTGCTGCTGGATCATCTCGATCAGCGTGATGGTCAGGAACACCGCCATCGGGTCGTTACTGCCGGATTCAATCTCAAGCGTTGAGCCGACACGTTCGTTAAGCCCTTTTCCACCGAGCAGGGAAAATACGGCTGCCGCGTCGGTTGAGCCGACAATCGCGCCAATCAGCAAACCCTCCATGATATTCAGATGGAAAAGCCACGCAGCCATCATCCCGGTGAGGCCAGAGGTAATTAACACGCCGACCGTGGCAAGTGAAAGCGCAGGCCCCAGGGCCACGCGGAAGGAGCTCGCCTGCGTACGCATGCCGCCGTCAAGCAGGATCACCGCCAGGGCGAGGTTACTCACCATGTAGGCAAAAGGGTAGTTATCGAATGGGATACCGCCGATGCCATCAATGCCAGCCAGCATGCCGATAGCAAGGAAAATAACAAGAATAGGTATGCCGAGACGCGATGAAAATGAACTTAATAAAATACTGCTGGTTACAAGGACAGAACCCAAAATGAAAAGGCTGATTATCGCTGCGGCATCCAATGTTCTCTTACTCCCACCTCAATGTTAACGCTGTTACTAAAACCCTAACATATTAACGTCGGTAACAGCGTTTTATTAAGGCGGTTTAACGGATTTTTTACCCCTTTATGACCGGATGGCCGCTGATGGTGAGCTGGCTTCCGCCATCATCATGCTTCAGCCCGGCGTGCGCCCCCAGCGCAAGAGTGACGGTTTGCTGCTCATGGCCGAAATCCAGCCCGGTGATGACGGGAATGTCCAGCCGGGAGCGAATGAAATCGACCATCGTTTCCAGCGAGTAGCCCGCGTCATAGTCATTGGGGGCAGCGCCGCTAAAGCTGCCCAGCACAATCGCGGACTGACGCGCAAGAATACCGGCATGATAAAGCTGCAATAGCATGCGCTCGACGCGGAACGGATGTTCGTTGATATCTTCCAGCACCAGAATGCCGTCCTCGATGTCCGGCATCCACGGCGTGCCGATGAGCGAGACCAGCATCGCCAGGTTTCCGCCCCAGAGCTGGCCTTCACACTCCCAGTGCGGTCCGTTGCCTTGCCACTCCACGCTGTAGGCAGGATTACGCAGCGCGCGCCAGAAGTGTTCCATGGTAAACGCATCCAGCTCTGGCGCGCCGAAGTTACCGGCCAGCATTGGGCCGCTAAACGTGATGACATTATGCAGGGCCAGAAGACCTAGCTGGATGACGGTGAAATCGCTGTGGCCGCAAATCAGCAGCGGATCCTGCTGCTGGCGCTGCGCCAGACCCTGCCAGTCAATGCTCTCCAGCAGCCTGCTCGCCCCGTAGCCGCCGCGCACGGCAAGGACGATGCGATCCTTACCCTTCAGACTCACCAGGCTATTGATATCATTCAGCCTCTGCGCTTCCGTTCCGGCAAAACGCTGCTGGCGGCGGGGGATAATTGTCTGATTTTCTACCTGATGGCCAGATTCCAGTAAGCGCTGAACGCCCCGCTGTGCCGCGTCCTGGTTAATGCAGTAGCCCGACGGCGCGATGAGATGAAACTGAGACATGGCAATTCCTTGCTGAATGAGAAACTAATTGTCTATATCATGCCGCGTATACGCTGCCTGCTTCAAGGGCGGCGCACCGCGATGACCGGCTATAAGGATAGATGACGTGAAATTGAGATGGTTTGCTTTTTTGATTGTGCTGCTGGCTGGCTGTAGTTCAAAACATGATTATCAAAACCCGCCCTGGAACCCGGAAGTGCCGGTGAAACGGGCTATGCAGTGGATGCCAATCAGTGAACAAGCCGGGAAGGCCTGGGGCGTGAGCCCGCGTCTGATCACCGCGATTATTGCGGTGGAGTCCGGCGGTAATCCTACGCTCGTCAGCAAATCCAACGCGGTGGGACTGATGCAGCTTAAGGCTTCAACGGCGGGGAGAGAGGTCTACCGCTACATGGGCTGGAGCGGACAGCCGTCGACCAGCGAGCTGAAGAACCCGGAACGCAACATTTCCATGGGTACCGCGTATCTGAGCATTCTGGAACATGGCGTGCTGAAGGGCATCGAGGATCCGGAAGTGATGCAATACGCGCTGGTGGTCTCATACGTGAACGGTGCAGGGGCGCTGCTCAGAACTTTCTCCTCTGACCGTAAAGAGGCGATAGACGAGATCAACGGCATGGACAAAGATGAGTTCGTCGAGCATGTCGCGAAGAATCATCCGGCACCACAGGCGCCTCGTTATATCTGGAAAGTACAGAAAGCGATGGATGCCATGTAATGCCGCAAACGGGCGGCGGTTGCGCTGCCCGATTTTTTCACAGGACTTTATTTGCACGTTCCCGTGCTTCACGCTCCAGCGAGTAGATAATACGCTGCAGCTCGCGCTCAGCGCCTGGCCCGACGTTCAGGAAACGGAAGCTCAGACGCGGCGTGGTAATCGTTTCGTTTTTGCTGTCCACCACTGTGCGCTCGCTGATGGCAATCAGCTGTGCATCGAAATAAAAGCGACCCCAGCCGCCCATATCGAGCTCAATTTGGGTAAAACGCATGCCTTCTACCAGTCCGTCCGGTTTCGCTGAATCCAGCAACGCCCCCATTCCGCCCAGCGACAGGTCAAAGAGACGGAAGCGAAGCTCTTTTTTGTCCGGCATTTTGGCCTTACAAAAATAGGCAGGATGAAGCGGGGCGCTGATGCGGAAGTATTCACGACGCTGGACAAACCAGAGGTTGCCCGGAAGAGGGGTCACAAAAGCGGGAAGTCCCTGATATTCGCTCAGTTCCAGTCGCGGCAGGACAAACTCCACTTTAGCTCCATGGGTTTCGGCCATCACCGCAATATGTTCCGCTCTTAGCGCAGCGCGGTTTTCATACTCCTGGCTGCCCAGGTCAACAATCAGTCGCTCCTGCGAAACGTCAAGGATCTTGCTGATAAACTGATTATTTGACCAGCTGATGCGCAACGGCACTTCGCCTTTTTGCAGGTCGCGTAATACCCCTAATACAGCCAGCGGATTTTGCTTGAGGAACTGCTCACTGTAATGACTCACGCCGGATGGCTCCTTGATTAATGACAGACTGTCTGAGCGTTATCGGCAATCCACACTCAAACTTAATACAAACCGGTGAGTTTTTTTTATTGCTGCACGCAAGATAAGTCGGTGAGAGGAAAATGATTTTATGCTGATGACCTATACTTACCTTAGCTGCGCAGAAGGTTTTCTGCACATGCGTTAAACCTGAAAGAGGGCATCGCTATGGGTATCATCGCCTGGATTATCTTTGGTCTTATCGCTGGCGCTATCGCTAAACTCATCATGCCGGGAAACGATGGCGGCGGCTTCATTTTGACCTGTGTTCTCGGGGTTGTTGGTGCGGTTGTGGGCGGCTGGCTGGCGACGATGTTTGGCTTTGGAGGCAACATCAGTGGTTTTGACATGCACAGTTTCCTCGTTGCTGTCGTCGGCGCCATTGTTGTGCTGGGCATATTCAGGTTACTGCGACGAGCCTAAAATGACATAGCGGCTCTCTGCGGAGGGCCGTTTTTTTTGCCTGAATCTTGATTTGTTAATCGAAATGATAATAATTGTCGTTCCGTATTGCATCTAACAACAAGACGACATTATGAACTCCTCACGTTTTACGTTATGCGCTCTGGCCGGTGCCGTCACGCTGGCATTGCAGGTCCAGGCTTTCGCCGAAGAATCTACCATCGTCGTCACGGGCTCAGAGCAGGGCAGCGCGCTGCCGGCCTGGACGAACAGCGCTACGAAATCGGCCGTTGCCGAAAGTAAAACGCCCCAGGTCATCAATACGCTTTCTGCCCAGGAAATTGAAAAGCGTCATGCGAACTCCGTGAATGAAATCCTGCGCTATGCCCCGGGCGTCTCAACCGAAGTGCGCGGTAATACCTCCTACATGAGCGAATACAAAATTCGTGGCTTTACCGTCGATCAGGAGTTCTATAACGGATTGCAGTTGCCCTATAACGTCACCGGCAATACCAAGGCTCGTATCGATCCGCTGTTGATTGACAGCGTCGATATCCTGAAAGGGCCTTCATCGGTGCTTTACGGCGGTGGTTCGCCGGGCGGGCTGGTGAATATTCAAAGTAAAAAACCGCAGCGGGAAGCGCGAACGGAGGTCGGTTTAAATACCGGTAACCGCAACCTGAAAGAGGGCTATCTCGACTCAACCGGGCAGATAGCCGACAGCGACTGGAATTACCGTCTGCTGGGCAAGGCGACGGAGAATGACGATCAGCCGCACACCACCCGGTATGAAAATTACCTGGTCGCCCCGTCCGTCACCTGGCAGCCCGACAGCAAAACCCGTCTCACGCTGGATGCGCTGGCGCAAAACTCCCCGAGCCTGACGCCGTCAAATCCGCTCCCGCTGTCTTATCTGCGCTCGAAATATGCCGATCGCCGTGATTACGCCGGAGATGAATGGAGTGGGTTTAAGCAGCGCCAGTGGATGCTGGGCTATAGCTTTGAACACGAGTTTGACAGCGGCTGGGGCTTTAACCAGAAAGCGCGCTATTTTGACGTCGATACCCACCAGCGCAGCGTCTATGCGACAGGAACGGGGAGTGAGGTTTATCAGCTCAACCGCTTTGCTTACACCACCGATGAAGATCTTAAGAGCTTCAACATCGACAACCAGGTGACGAAAACCGTTGCGCTGGGTGAATGGCAGCACCATCTGCTGGCCGGGTTTGACTATCAGAAGATGAACTCTCATTTCCACTATCGTTACGCGTCGGCCACGCCAGGCATGGACATGCGCGATCCTGACTATGCGCAAATCAGCGAAGGCGCACTGGGGCTCTACACCGCCCAGAAGAATCGCCTCAGCTATCAGCAGAACGGTTACTACCTGCAGGATCAGGTGGAATTCGGTGGCTTAAATCTGTTGGGTAGCCTGCGCTACGACGATTACCGCTCCGTCACCACCGATTACCTGAAAAACGGGGATAAAGCCTGGGTGTCGCAGGACCGCGTCACCAAACGTCTGGGCGCGCTTTACGCCTTCGATAACGGTGTTTCACCGTTTATCAGTTATTCCGAAGGTTTTGCGCCGGTGTCACCGCAGGGAACGCTCACGGCAAAAGACGTCAAACCGACCACCAGCAAGCAGGTGGAAGGCGGGGTAAAATATCTGCTGGCTGAATACGCCACCACCTTTACCGCCTCAGTGTTTAACATCCGGCAGAAAAACGTTGTCACCTCCGATCCGGGCTTCCTGAATTATCGTCAGACCGGGGAAGTGAAATCCAAAGGGGCAGAGCTCTCCGCCATCAGCCGTCCGACGGACAACCTGACGCTGATTGCCAACTATGCCTACACCCATGCGATCAATACCGAAGATGATAAATACCAGGGTAAACGTCCAACTCAGGTGCCGGAGAACGCTTTCAATCTGTGGGGGGACTACACTTTCGAGAGTACGCCGCTGAAAGGGCTGATGCTGGGGGCTGGGGCACGCTACACCGGTCCGATGGAAATTTCACCGGCTAACGATGCGGGTAAACTGGGCGGCACCACGCAGTACGATCTGGCGGCCTCGTACCGGATGGGCGAAATCATGCCTTCGCTGGCGGGACTGACGCTTAAGGCGAGTATGCAGAACATCACCAATAAAGAGACGCTGACCTGCTACGACGCAACCAACTGCTGGATTGGGCGTGACAGGACGTATCAGCTAGGGGCGAGCTACAGCTTCTGACTGCCCGGTGGCGCTGCGCTTACCGGGCCTGCAAACCCAACGCAGGCCGGGTAAGGCGTAGCCGCCACCCGGCAATACCCACTTACTGCGCCGAGGCTTTCACCGGCGCCGCCTCGTCATTCGCCGCAGGCTGATTTTCTGGCACGCTGTCACACGGTTTTTCTTTTGGACAGACCAGATCCAGCATTTTCAGCGTCACGCCATTACTCCAGCCGAACCCATCCTGCAGCGGGTACTCGCCACCGCCGCCGCCCGTACCGGTTGTTGATACGTCATATTTCTCCACCAGTTTCTTCTCGCGGTCGTAAGTGTGCTGCACGTTCTTCAGGAAGCGCCAGGTGACATCCATCGCCACCTTATTCTGCCCGTAATTCTGCAACCCTTCCGTCGCCACCCACTGCAGCGGAGCCCAGCCGTTTGGGGCATCCCACTGCTGTCCGCTGTTGATCGTGGTGGTGGTAATGCCGCCCGGTTTCAACAGGCGCGCGGAGGTCGCCGCGGCAACTTTATCGGCACGCTCCTGCGACGCCGCCTTCACGTAGAGCGGGAAGAGAGCGGCCGCGGTAAGCTGATTACGCACCTTCTTACTCTTGAGGTCGTAATCGGCATACCAGCCCTCTTTATCATTCCACAGGTGGTTCTCAATGGCTTTCTGACGCGCGGTCGCCAGCGCCTCGTATTTACTCGCCGCGGCGCTGTCGCCTGCCTCCTGGCTTGCCCGCGCGAGCAGTTTTTCCATTTTAAACATCAGCGCGTTCAGATCGACGGGCACGATGCTGGTGGTGCGGATCGTGCCGAGTTTTTGCGGATCGTCCATCCAGCGGGAGCTAAAGTCCCAGCCCGAAGCCGCTGCGGAGCGCAAATCACGGTAGATCTCAGTCGCGGGTCGGTTAGGATTGTTTTTGGCGGTATTGACGTCGTCAAGCCAGGACTCGGGGCGCGGAGTATCGCGGTCATCCCAGTAGCGGTTGAGCACCGAACCGTCATCCAGCTTCACGACACGCTGGTTAGCTTGCCCTGGCTGAAGAGAATCCACCCCCTCCATCCAGTAGGCATACTCTTTTTCCATCTGCGGGCGATATTTCTTTAGCGCATCGCTGTCGTGCGTCGCCAGCAGTTCCACCATCATGGAGAAGAACGGCGGCTGGGAGCGGCTCAGGTAGTAGCTGCGGTTGCCGTTGGGGATATGTCCAAAGGTATCAATCTCCCAGGCGAAGTTATCCACCATATCGCTGATTTTGTCCCAGTGGCCGCTTTCCGCGAGACCCAGCATGGTGAAATAGCTGTCCCAGTAGTAGACCTCGCGGAAGCGTCCGCCGGGCACAACGTAAGGCTTCGGTAACGGCAGCAGGGAATCCCATTTATTACTGGCTTTATCGGTGGTACGCGTCAGTACGGGCCAGAGATCGTCAATATGCTCGCGTAAACTTTGTCCTGCGGGCGGAACATACTTTTCGCCTTCCGCAGGCAGCGTGAAGTTCATCTCTACAAAGTGGCGCAGATCAAAGCTGGACTGGGTGTGCTGCATCCGGTAATCCGCCAGGATCATCAGCGGATCGCTTTTGGGGACGGCATCAGCGAAGGTTTTCTGATCGGGAAACAGTTTGGCACTTTGCACATCATTAAAGAGAGGGCCAAGTAAAATATCGGGGGAGTTTTTCTGGAACGCAGGCTGTTCATCAGCATAACTCAATGTCGTCGCACCGAGCAGCGCGCCTCCCAGCGCGAGGTGCAAAAGAGCAGGGCGTAAAGTACGAGGTCTTATCATCTGTTCGTCTCCTGTATTCGCTCAGCAGCGTGACCGCTGTTATCAATCACCTGAAAACCTTAGACGAATATCGCCCGCTTCGCGTGTTCAATATCCCATTTTGCGCAGAACCAGACAATTTACCGCTTCGCCCGTCCGGTCCGGCCGGGAGAAATTTGTTGTGCAAATGAAATTAAAAGAATTATGCCTTTAAATAATCATATATATTGCACGTTAAAATATACATAAACCTAATGAAATAAGAGTGTGAAGCGGGTGGTCTTTCTTCTCTTCATTACCGCAAGTTTTCTCTGCGGCGATCACACAAGTTAAAAAACATAATTGCGTTGTGAAAAAACATAATAGCACCGTTGAGGGTATTTGGTGGAAATGGCTGTGCTCGATATTTGGGTATTCACTTTTATAATCAGGATGGATTCTATGCAATTAAAGAAAACGGTAATTCTGATAAGCGCATTCTATTCCGGCGCACTTTTGGCGGCACAACCCTCAATGAACGTGGAAGAAAAGCTGGCGCAACTGGAAGCGCAAATTCAGGAGCTTAAACAGCAGCAGGCCGCCTCGACGCAGGCTGCGCCAGCCGTTGTGGTGCAGTCGGAAGAGCCGGTGAGCAAAACCGCTCCGCCAAAACTGACGCTCTCAGGGTTTGGTGATATTAAATTTTACGGTGATGTGGAATTTAATATGGATGCCGCCAGTAAAACGGGTAGCCTCACGTCTGTTAAGCAAAGTGCTAATAGTGACTGGGCGCCGGGCGATAAAGAACGCTGGGATATTAACGGACGTATTTTATTAGGCTTTGATGGTTATCGTAAAATGGATAACGGCAATTTTGCCGGATTCTCCGTCCAGCCGCTCGGCGACCTCGCCGGGCAAATGTACCTGGATGATGCGGTATTCTTCTTTGGCACTGAGAATGACTGGGAAATAAAAGTCGGACGCTTTGAGGCCTATGACATGTTCCCGCTCAACCAGGATACGTTTGTGGAATACTCCGGGAATACCGCAGACGATCTCTACAGCGACGGCTACGGCTATATCTATATGCTGAAGGAGGGGCGTGGGCGAACCGACAGCGGGGGCAACTTCCTGATGAACAAGACGCTGGATAACTGGTATTTTGAGCTGAATACCCTGTTCAAAGACGGCAGCGATTTGTATGTCGACCAGCGTTATCACGGTGCAGAACTTGAGAACGACAAAAATGTGGCCTACGTGCGCCCGGTCATCTCTTGGCAGAATGGACCGTTTTCCAGCGCGGTTGCTATGGAGACCAACCTGGTCAACAACGCTTATGGCTATCGCGATGACGCCGGACGCTGGATAGATCAGTCAGAGCGAACGGGCTACGGGTTCACGATGACCTGGGACGGGCTCAAAACCGATCCGGAAAACGGAGTGGTCATGAATCTCAACACGGCTTATCTGGACGCGACGGGCGAAACCGACTTTACCTCAGCTATTAATGCCCTCTGGCGTAATTTTGAGTTGGGTTACATCTATGCCCATAACGAAATCGACGAGTTTAATACCTCAACGTTTGACGCAGAGTGTGAAAACGACTGCTGGATAACCGACCCGGGCGAGTATGACATCCATACTATTCATACCTCGTACCTGATCCCGAACGTCATGAAGATGAAAAACTTCAACATCTATCTGGGCGCGTATGCGTCATGGGTCAATGCATCCCCGAAAGAGGGTGACAATAAAAATGACGAGCGCTACGGTGGTCGCGTGCGCTTTAAATACTATTTCTGATGTCCTGTCAGTCGGTCAGACCTCTTCCGGGGTCTGGCTGACTTCCCGAAGCGTGCCCGGCGCATGGCCGATGATGCGCTTAAATGCCCGGCTAAACGCCGCCAGAGACCCGTAACCGAGCCGCAGCGCGACGGTTTCAATCGGTTGATTTTCATGGCGAATATACTGAATAGCCAGTCGCATTCTGAGCTCGCTGAGATATTTTGCCGGCGTCGTCCCCGTCGCCGCCAGAAACCGTTCAGCGAACACGGAGCGGGAGGTGCCCGCTTCTTTCGCCAGATCCGCCACGCTCCAGTTCAGGCCCGGCTGCTGGTGCATGGCGTAGATGGCCCGGCTCAGACGCGGATCGCGTAAGACCTGCACCCAGCCCGTCGCTTTACCACAGCCTGCTTCAACCCAGCCCCGAACAATCAATGCCGCCACCACGTCAGCCAGACGGGCGAGGATCCCGGCAAACCCGACCTGACGCGTCATGGACTCGCGCTCCATCGCGGCCAGTAGCGGATGAATTTCCGGCCAGGTGGACATCAACCGGCTGACCATCATCACTTCCGGCATCGCTTTGATCAGCGGCTGCATGCCGCCCAGCTCAAAATCCATACACCCGCTAAAGATGATGGTGTTTTCGCTCTCCGGGCAGGGCTCACAGGTAATGGCACAGACCGAGCTACAGATGGGCTCGCTGGGGAAAGCGTTGACTGGAGTGATGGTTGCCTTTTCGTCAGAGAGCAGGGCATGGGCATTACCGCCAGGAATAAACAGCGCATCGCCGCTGCTCAGTTCGAAGGTTGCACCGCTGTCCATTCGCAGCAGGGCGTTGCCGTGGCTCACAAAATGGAACTGCGCCTTGCCCGGTGCCTGATGGAACGCGACGCCAAACGGTGCACTGGCTTCAATCCGGCGGTATTTCACCCCCGACAGACGCATGCCGCGTAAAAGTTCGCTGATCAAATCGGGTGACTGTGCGGTCATGGCGTAACTCCGGACGAATAATCAATAAGTGGAGATTATATGTCACAGATCGTCCAGGGTGAACCCTCTATGCTTTTGCGACAGTTGTCACACTTTTATAACGGGAGATCAACAGATGAATGCATGTGTCGAGGCGAGAGAGGCCGTCGCGCCTGCCAAACCCGCCTGGCGAGCCGTCTATTCACTGGGGCTGGGGGTTTTTGGTTTGATAACGGCGGAGTTCCTGCCCGCCAGTTTGCTGACGCCGATGGCCGCGAGCCTGGGCGTCAGTGAGGGGATGGCCGGGCAGGCCGTGACCGCCACTGCGCTGGTGGCGTTAGTCACCGGACTGCTGATCACCCCGGCGACCCGGAAAATCGATCGTCGCTGGGTATTGATGTTTTTCTCCGTGCTGCAAATTATCTCCAGCCTGCTGGTAGCCTTTGCGCCCACTCTGCACGTTCTGCTGATGGGGCGTCTGCTGTTAGGGGTTGCCATCGGTGGGTTCTGGGCGATGTCGACGGCCACAACAATGCGTCTGGTTCCGGCGGACAAAGTGCCGAAAGCGCTGGCGGTGATCTTCTCCAGCGTGTCGATCGCCACCGTGGTCGCGGCCCCGCTGGGGAGCTATCTGGGAAGCCTGATCGGCTGGCGCAACGTCTTTATTCTCTGCATTCTGCCGAGCATGCTGGCGCTGCTGTGGCAGATCTGGGTGCTGCCGTCCATGAAGCCAGAGAGTAGCGGTAGCCTTGGCACATTGTTCCGCGTGCTGCGCCGTCCTGGCATGATTGGCGGCATGCTGGCGACCATTCTGATCTTTAGCGGCCATTTCGCCTTCTTTACCTACCTGCGCCCGTTCCTTGAAACCGTCGGACAGGCAAATGTTGAAACCATTTCGCTGATCCTGCTGGGCTTCGGGCTTGCCAACTTTGTCGGCACCTCCATTGCCGGGCATCTGCTGGCCCGTAATCTGCGCCTGACGCTGGCCCTCGTGCCATTCGGCATGGGCATACTCGCGCTGATGATGGTGGCGTTTGGTCATCTGGCGATGCTGGACGGATTACTGGTGGCGCTGTGGGGCTTTGCGTTCGGTCTGGTGCCGGTAGGCTGGTCAACCTGGCTTGCCACCACCGTTCCGGATGAAGCCGAAAGTGCCGGAGGGCTGCTGGTGGCGTCCATTCAGCTGGCGATTAGCGCTGGCGCGGCCGGGGGCGGGGTGGTGTTTGACCTCAACGGGGCCAGCGGCGTGTTTGCCGGAAGTGGTTTCCTGCTGGTGACGGCGATGGTCATTGTATTTATGGGCGTGAAGGTCAAAGCGGCGTGATTTTATGCCGGGTGGGTGCTTATCCCACCCGGCTTGAGGCTTACAGCCCTTTTTTATCCATCAGCACCGCCAGGTCCACCAGGCGGTTGGAGAATCCCCACTCGTTGTCATACCACGCCAGGATCTTCACCATGTTCCCGCCAATCACCAGCGTGGAAAGCCCGTCGATAATGGAGGAGCGCGGATCGCCCTGATAATCGCTGGAAACCAGCGGTTCATCGCTATACCCCAGAATGTCTTTCAGTGGCCCACTGGCTGCCGCACTGCGGAATGCGTCATTCACCTCTTCGGCAGTCACGTTACGGCTCAGGGTGACCGTCAAATCGACAATCGATACCACCGGAACCGGCACGCGCAGGGAATAACCGGTCAGCTTACCATCCAGAGAGGGGATGACTTTGCCGAGCGCTTTTGCAGCGCCGCTGGAGTAGGGCACAATCGACAGCGCCGCCGCGCGTGCACCGCGCAGATCTTTTTCCGGCTGATCGTGCAGTGCCTGGCTGTTGGTATAGGCATGCGTGGTATTCATCAGGCCATGCTCAATCCCGAACTGCTGATGCAATACCTGCGCGGCCGGAGCCAGACCGTTCGTGGTACAACTCCCGTTACTCACGACAACGTGCTGAGCCGGGTCATAGCGATCGTGGTTCACGCCCATGACGACGGTCAGATCGTCGTTCTTGCCGGGCGCGGAGATGATGACGCGCTTTGCACCACCGTGCGTGACGTGCACCGCAGCTTTTTCCCGCTCGGTAAAGAAGCCGGTGGCTTCAATTACCACATCCACGCCAGCTTCACGCCACGGAATATTTGCCGGATCGCGTTCGCTAAACACCACGATCCGCTGGCCATCAACCTGCAATGCGCCGTCAGCCGCTTCAACCGGTGCGGGCAATTTACCCAGAAGGGAATCGTGTTTCAGCAGGTGGGCGAGGGTTTTGCTGTCCGTCAGATCGTTAATGGCCACAATCTGAAGATCCGGGTTACCCAGTGCTGCGCGCAGGAAATTACGTCCGATACGGCCGAAACCGTTAATACCGACCTTAACCATGGTGCACTCCTTATCTCTGTTGTCTGGAGTCACTGTAGGCGTCAGGCCGATTGGCGTAAACGACAAAAAAGGATCAGATTAGGCCATCTTGCGACAGTGGAAGCGCTGGCGGTACTCGCCCGGGGTAAGGTGGAGCTGTTTCTCAAACACGCGGCGCAGGTTAATGCTGGTGCCAAACCCGCTTTGCTCAGCAATGCGCTCAAGGGAATCACGGGTTTGCTCAAGCAGCTGTCTGGCGGCGGCCAGGCGCGCTTCGGTCACGTAGCGGGCAGGTGGAACGCCTGCGTCCCGGGTAAAGACCCGGGTGAAATTGCGCGGGCTCATCGCCGCTTTCTCGGCCAGATTTTCTACGCACAGGTCGGCAGTGAGGTTCTGTAGTATCCAGGCCTGCAGGTCGCTTATTGGCCCAGACGCGCCGGACGGCTGCAGGCTATAGCGGCTAAACTGCAGCTGACCGCCGGGCCGGCGCAGGTACATCACCATATCCTGCGCCACGTCGCGGGCGAGGGTGAAACCATAGTCATCCTCCACCAGCGCCAGAGTGAGATCAAACCCCGAGCTCACGCCGCCGGAGGTCCAGACGGGACCATCCTGAATATACAGTGGACCGCCTTCGACGCGGATAGCCGGATACTGGGTTTGCATGGTCACCAGCAACCGCCAGTGGGTGGTTGCGCGACGACCATCCAGCAGGCCGCTCTGGGCCAGCAGCATCGCGCCGCCGCAAATGGAGGCTATCCGCCGGGCATGCGGCGCAGCAAGGTGCAGCCAGTCCACCACCGCCGTGCTCTCCTGCTCGTTCATCCCGCGTCCGGTGATGATAATGGTGTCCAGCGGTTCACGCGGATCAAGTTCAGGCAGACGATAATCCGCCAGCAGATTCAGGCCGGACTGACCGTGGATCACCTGGTGCGGCTGCGTGGTGGCGATAATAATGCGGTAGCGGGGGTGCGCAAGCCCTTCCGGGTGCAGCCGGTTAGCCTGCATCAGAATGTCGGCGATGCCGGCGGCTTCAAACAGCATGCCGCCGTCAGGGACGATAATTAAGATCTTCTTCATGTCCTGAAAAGTACCTTTATGACAGAATAAGTCAAGCCGCGCGTGGGCCTCTGTTTCTGGCAAAGCAAAGCGATTTAAGTTCTTTGTCATTTCAGACGTTATCCCCGATCGTCAGGGTAGTGTCTCTGGCGAAACGGCGTCTGAAGGAATGGGTAAACGAAGATCTCTCTATTTGCATCCGCAACAGCGCGATCGCATCCACCATCTTGCATCAGGATTTCTGTGGCGAAGCGAATTGCCCACATGGCTGCTGATCCTGACGATTTACGCTGGCTGGTTTACCACGCTGACGTTCTGGCAAACGCTCGGCCTGCTGCCCGCCACGCTGCTGCTTATCTGGTTTACCGCCTGGTACATGTCCCTGCAGCATGAGTTGATCCACGGGCATCCCACGCGTTTTGCCTGGCTTAACCAGCTGTTTGGCACGCTCCCGCTGGCGGTCTGGTATCCCTATGGCCTGTACCGGGATTCCCATCTGGCGCATCATCGTCACGACAGTCTGACCATCCCGGTGGATGACCCGGAGTCGTACTATTTTACAGAGGCGAGCTGGGCGCGCTTTTCCCCCTGGCAGAAGCGCATGATCCAGGCCCGCAATACCTTCTGCGGGCGGATAGTGCTGGCACCGCTGCTGGATATTTTGCAGACGCTGGGGATCGCCGTGGCGGCCTTTCGTCAGCGTCAACGGCGGGCGATGGCGATGTGGCTGGTTCACGCTGTGCTTCTGGCGGCGCTTTTCACCTGGATGACGCATAACGGCTTTTCACCCGTCTGGTTTGTGCTGGCGGTAAGCTATCCGGCGCTGGCGCTGACCAAGGTCCGTTCCTTTTACGAACATCGCGCGGCGGACGATCCGCTGGCGCGTTCCGTCATTAACGAGGCTGGGCTATTCTGGCGGGTACTGTTTTTAAATCTCAACTACCATTCCATTCACCACGATTTACCGGGCGTTCCCTGGTATGGGTTACAGACGATCTACCACCAAAACCGCGAGGCGTACCGGCAGCGTAACCACGGTTTTGTAGTCAGGGGCTATGGCGAATGGCTACGCCAGTTCTCGACCCGGCCAGTGGCGGTCACCGTTCACCCCGGAAAACAAGAGGAAAGATATGAGTAACCTGCTGGCGTTTCCCATGTATGCCGTGGATCGCGCCGACACTCGCGCGCTCTGGCTGGCGGTACAACAACGTCTGGCCGACCGGGGCGTGTACGTTGAGCGTGTCCCCCGCTGGCCCGAATCGGACCTGCTGAACCACTGGCAGCAGCCGGCGCTGATTCTCAGCCAGACCTGCGGCTACCCGCTGGTCACGCAGCTCCCGGAGGTGCAGGTGGTGGGCTGTTTTCACTACACGGCAGCGGGATGCGAAGGGAGCCACTACCGCAGCGTTCTGGTGACGCGCTCGGAGGATCGGCCTCTTTCGCTGGCGGATTTTCGCGGACGCCGGGCGGTCTGTAATTCTCCTGACTCGCAGTCCGGCTATCACGCGCTGCGAAAAAAAGTGGCACCGTGGGTGACCCGCGCCCCTTTCTTTTCGCAAACATCATTCAGCGGCAGCCACCGTCAGTCGCTGATTGACGTCAAACGTGGGAAGGGTGATATCGCCGCTATCGACTGTGTCACCTGGGCACTCCTGCAGCGTCATGAGCCGGAAGCGTTGGCGGGTCTGACGGTGATTGACCAAACTCCGCTAACGCCGGGCCTGCCCTTAATCACGTCGCCTCATACACCTCCTGACACGCTTAACGCCATCCGCGATGCGCTTCACGCGCTGGTAACCGTCCCGGAGCACCGGGCGGTCTGTGATGCGGTGCTGATCGGCGGGTTTAGCGTGGTCACGCGCCAGGCTTATGCGTTATTGTCCGCATGATAAATCTCCTGCGCGTCGGTAAAACAGCGCAGCGCCAGGGAGGAGAGGGGTTTTTGCCTGCGCATTATCAGGCCGATGGGCGCCTCAATGTTCGCGTCGGCGATGGGGACAATCCTGAAATGGTTGTTTAGCGCCTCAAGCCCGTTGTTCAGCGGCATCACGGCGCAGCAAACGCCGCTCTGAACCGCCTGAATGATCTGGAACGTAGAGTCGCTCTCGAAAACGGATCTGGGTTCGATTCCGGCGGCGGCAAAGCTGGCCTCCATATGCGCCCGGTAATGCATCCCTTTTGTCAGGAACCCCAGCGGAAAATCCGTCAGGTCCTGCCAGGTCAGCGGCGTCGGGTCCAGCTGGAAATGACGAATATCATGCAGCAGGCCCATCTTCGTCTCAGGCAACTGAATAATGTCAAACAGGCTGGTATCGATGCTGTTGAGATAGCAAATACCCAGCTCCAGCTGGTTGCGGCTGACGCCATCGGCAATGTGTGCAGAGGACATGGAATAGAGGCTGTAGGTCAGCTCCGGGTATTTTTGCGTCAGCTGGCGGATAAAGATCATCGGATCGACGCTCGCCAGCGGAACCATCCCCAGGCGTAATTCACCCACCACCTGGCCTTTGCACAGCGCGGCTTCCGCCTGTAGTCCGTCGTGAGCGGCAAGCAGAGCACGCGCCCACGCCAGGATCCGTTCGCCCTCTGGCGTAAAACCCTCAAAGCGCTGCCCGCGCGCAATCAGCACCAGACCGAGCTCCTCTTCCAGGTTGCGGATGCGCATGGAGAGGGTCGGCTGGGTGATGTTGCACTGCGAGGCCGCTTTACCAAAATGGCGGGTCTCGTCGAGCGCAATTAAGTATTTTAACTGTTTAATATCCATGGATGACTCTTCGCGAACAGCCTTACAGCATGCGGATCTCTTTCGAGCGCAGGATGATGCGAACCGGAACGGATTTGTAAGACGGTGTACCGCTGTCCTTATCCAGATAATCGAGCGGCACCAGCACGTTGGCCTCCGGGTAATAAGCCCCGACTGAACCCCGCGCGATGTGGTATGCCACTACGGTAATGTCTTCCAGACGCTGAACGCTGCCGGGCAGGGCGGTTTCGATATCCACGCGGTCGCCGTGTTCCAGCCCTGACAGGGCCATATCCTCTTCGTTCATAAACAGCACGTCGCGGCGGCCAAACACGCCACGGTAGCGGTCGTCCAGAGCATAAATGGTGGTGTTGTACTGATCGTGGCTGCGCAGCGTAATCAGACGCAGAACATGCTCGCCTTCACCGCTGGCGTTCTCGTGTACTCCGTCGAATACGGAGAACATCGCTTTTCCCGTCGCCGTTGGCCAGACGCGTTTCGTTGGGGGAAGCGGCATACGGAAGCCGCCCGGAATACGGATCCGCGCATTGTAGTCCTCAAAGCCCGGGATGGTCTGCTCGATCAGATCGCGGATACGGTCGTAATCTTCAACCAGCGTCATCCAGTCCACGCGGGTCTCCTGCAGGGTGGCTTTCGCCATGCCGGCGACGATGGCGGGTTCTGAACGGAGTAACGGTGAGGCGGGTTTGAGCTTGCCGGACGAGGCGTGCACCATCGACATGGAGTCTTCGACGGTGATGGACTGACGACCGGTGGCCTGAACATCCAGCTCGGTACGGCCAAGGCACGGGAAAATAAACGTCTCTTTACCCACCAGCAGATGGGTACGGTTCAGCTTAGTACCAACGTGAACACTCAAATCAAGGTTACCCATTGTCGGGAAGCCGTTCTCGTGGTCGGGCATCGCGACGGCAAAGTTACCGCCGAGGCAGATAAGCGCTTTCGCCCGACCGTCGATCATGGCCTGGGTCGCCTGCACCGCATCATGCCCATGGTGAGAAGGGGGCTCAAAGCCAAACACCTCTTTCAGACGGTTCAGGAAGGCCGGGGTGGGCTTCTCGCTAATCCCGACGGTACGGTTCCCCTGAACGTTAGAGTGGCCGCGAAGAGGGCATATTCCCGCACCGGGCTTGCCGATATTTCCGCGCAGAAGCAACACATCAGCGATCAGCCGGACGTTTGCCGTGCCTTTATTATGCTGGGTAATCCCCATCCCGTAGGTAATGATGGTGGCGTTGGATTTCGCATAGGCCTCGGCCACCTTTTTGAGCGCAGCCTGGCTGAGCCC
The DNA here is from genome assembly GCF_001729765.1 of Enterobacter kobei. Taxonomy (NCBI): domain Bacteria; kingdom Pseudomonadati; phylum Pseudomonadota; class Gammaproteobacteria; order Enterobacterales; family Enterobacteriaceae; genus Enterobacter; species Enterobacter kobei. The sequence goes on along the minus strand of NZ_CP017181.1, from coordinate 2,757,633 downwards.
GGACTCGCGCTCAATGTCATCCCAGCGCGTCTGCGCGATGTCGGCGGCAAAGTCATCAAAGCCCTGGGTGTGTTCTGCGATAAACGTGTGGTCGAGCACGTTACCGCGTTCGGCCTCCATTTCCAGCAGGTGTTTGGCCATACCTTTCAGCGCGGCGGCATCGCCTCCGGCCTTCACCTGGAAGTAGGTCGAGGCGATGTCCGTTGAGCTATAGGTTGCCATTTCAATGACGCTTTGCGGGTCAGCAAAACGTTCCAGGGCGCGCTCGCGTAACGGGTTAAAGACGATAATCGGCACGTTGCGTCGCGCCAGCTCATGAAGCGTACCCATCATCCGCGGATGGTTCGTGCCGGGGTTATGGCCGATGGAGATCACCAGCTCGGTGTTATCGAAGTCGTCCAGTGAGACGGTGCCTTTCCCGATCCCGATGGAGCGGGGTAGACCGACGCTGGTGGCCTCGTGACACATATTCGAGCAGTCGGGGAAGTTATTGGTGCCGTATTCGCGTGCAAACAGCTGGAACAGATACGCCGCTTCATTAGAGGCTCGCCCGGAGGTATAGAACTCGACCTGGTCCGGTTCAAGCTCGCGCAACACCTCGCCGATACGTTGAAAAGCCTCGTCCCACTCAACCGGTTTGAACGTGTCGCTTGCCCGGTCATAGCGCAGAGGATGCGTCAGACGACCATACCCTTCCAGCTCAAAGTCAGATTTAGCCAGCAGAGAAGAGACGGTGTTTTCCGCCAGGAACGCGGGGGTAACGCGTTTGCTGGTGGCTTCCCAGGTTACCGCTTTGGCGCCGTTCTCACAAAACTGGAAGGTCGATTTGTGTTCTTTATCGGGCCACGCGCAGCCCGGGCAGTCAAAACCATCAGGCTGGTTGGTGCGCAGCAGCGTGGCGGGGGCATCAAAGGTATCCATCTGGGTTCGTACCGCAATGGCTGTCGCTTTTAGCGCACCCCAGCCGCCGGCAGGGCCATCATAGTGTCTGATACCGGGAACTGAGCGTCTTTTCTTGTTCATACCTACTCCTGACTTGTTCGGTCATACCGCGCATGCGCCCGCCAATCCACTGAAAAGGGCAATAAGTTAAAGCAATGAGGGCCGGGTGGGGAAGTGCTCGCGACGCAACATAATTGCTTATCTTAAATACTATTTATTACAGCGGGTTACTTACGGGCGGCTTAAATATTTAAAGAAATTATAACGTTTTTTTATCATTTTAATAATAAATTATATCTATCATCCAGTAGGTGGGATAGATAGCGGTGGGCGAGGAAGGATGTAGCACTGATAAAATTTCGAATGAAGGCTCAGGTCGATGAGAAACAGAAATGCCACGGCTGGCAGGGGGTATAGCACCTTCAGGATTAAAATAGGGACCTGAATGTTTATTCTGGCTTAATGATTAATGGCTGTTTTGAAGTCTTATGCGGTAATTATTACAGCGTGAAATATATAGTTATTTTGAGCAGTAAAATTAACGCCCGCGTCATAAGTGAAATAGGCGTCCTGCGAGCGGGCAGTACGGTTAATATTAAAGATACCCTGTTAGTGCAACAAATAATTCATCGGCGATATATTGTTTTGACATCACCAATAGGAGAATTCTACTAATTATGGTAGTGGCGATAATAGCTTTATTGCGTTAATGAAAGTCGTTCTCTTTTGTGTTTTTTATTTTTACAACAATAACTTACGTCTGTGTGTGGAGTGAAAATAAGTGAAAGTAGGCCATGTCGGGTTTTTTTATCAGATAAATCCTATAATGTTTCGACTGCTTCATTAACCGCCACTTACGTAGCGGTAAATATTGAATTGATGCGAAGCTCATGTAAACTTGTTTACCGTTTGTCAAAATATGTCAGGAAGACGCTGGGCCTTATTCTGAAAGGTTCGTGCGGTAGCTATGCCCTCAAAATAGTAACACCCCGAAATTATCCTGACTATTTTAACAATAGCACCTAAGTCAAATTTCATCCCCTTATCTCCATTATCGAAATATCGCTACGGAAAAGCATATGAAAATGCGCGTACTGTTTTCACTTCTGTTTGTCATGGCGGTGGCGGGCTGTAAAGCGCCACAGAAACCTGCAATCAACGACGACACGATCGTGACCAGTCAGGTCAACGGTGTCACCTTAACGCACCGTCACGCCGTGTTGCCGCCGACGGAATTCACTCCGCTCAACGAGCCTTATCGTGCCATGTATCCGGCTTCCCTGATGAGCCGTCCTGACTTTGGCGGAAAGGTTATCCGTACGCTGGAAACTGGAAAAACCTACGTGGTGCTGGGTCAGGTTGAACACTACTGGATGGCGCTTGCCGATGAGGGTAATGACCAGCTGATTGGTTACGTCCCGATGCGTGCAGTTATCAAAGCCGACCAGTATGAAGCGACCGTCCGTAAACAGGCCATTCGTCCTAAGGCGCGTAAAAAAGCGACCTGCGTTGATGTCGATGGCAACAGCAAAGCCTGCAAAGACAGCGCTAACGGTACCTGGATCCTGAACTAAACGGCTTTCGTGGGCGTATTTTTATGAATAATAAAAATTTTCATAAGCTGTGGTTGGTCTTTTACGCGGCGGTTTTCGCCCTTGTGAGTGGTTGTACGTCGTCTTCACACAGCGACCCCTCCCGCTACAATCTGCAGTTTCAGGCTCATCCACAAATCAATGATTCTGCGCCGCTTAAAGTCCGTGTGCTGTTGTTGAAATCCGATGCGGATTTCATGTCCAGCGACTTCTATTCCCTGCAGAACAACGCGTCAGCAACCCTTGGCGCGAATCTGCTGAACAGCGATGTGTTCTTCCTGATGCCGGGACAGCTGTCGAAAACCCTCAGCGGTCAGAGCGATCCCGAGGCTCGCTACATCGGCGTGATGGCGGAATATCAGAAGCTGGATGGTAAAAAATGGCGCGTGTGTCTCCCTCTGCCTGTGCCAGGCGAAAATCATATCTACCAGTTCTGGAAATGGTCCGCGGATGAACTCCAGGCCAACGTTTTTCTCGACGTAAATGGCATTCGGGTCATCAGCCAGTAACGCGCTTCACAACAGGAAACACATCATCATGACGAAAGCAGAAAAGGTCGTCTGGACCGAAGGCATGTTCCTGCGTCCACACCATTTTCAGCGGACTGAAAGTTATCTGCTCAACCACGTTCGTGAATGGGGTGCGTTGCAGCGTTCCTATCTTTGGGGCTTTCTTGATGTTGAACTCGACGAAGCGATGCTTCGTCAGGGATGCATTGCCCTGAGCTACTGCAGTGGGCTTCTGCCAGACGGGACTTTCTTCCAGGTACGCAACGGACGCAATGGTCCTGTGCCGCTTAAAATCCCTGACAATCTCACCAACGAAAAGGTGGTGCTCGCACTGCCGGTACGTCGTGGCGAGCGGGAAGAGGTGATCTTCAGCGAAGAACCGGCCTCGCTGGCGCGCTTCATCGCGTTCGAGCAAGAGGTCGAAGACGACAACGCCATGTCGGTGGGGGATGCCACCGTACAGTTTGGCCGCCTGCGCCTGACGCTGATGCTGGAAAAAGATCTCACGGCAGAATGGACCGCCATCGGCGTGGCGTTTGTCACTGAAAAACGCCACGACAACCACGTCCGGCTCGATAACAGCTACATCCCGCCGATGCTGAACGCCAATAACAGTCCGCAGATCTACAGCATGATTAACGATCTGCACGGCTTACTGGTGCAGCGCAGCCAGCAGATCGGCGGCCGTCTGCGCCAGCCTGGCCGTTTTAACACCTCGGAACTGATTGAATTTACGTTACTGTCGCTGGTGAACCGTCATCTTGGCGAGGTTTCGCATTTAAAAACGCTGCCGCTGCTGCACCCGGAAACCCTCTGGCGCAGCTGGCTGCCGTTTGCGTCCGAGCTTGCCACCTGGACCCCACAACGGACCACGGAGAGCGTGCTGCCGGTCTACGATCACGACGATCTGGCGAACTGCTTCAGTAAGCTGATGCTGATGCTGCGTCAGGGGCTGTCGCTGGTGATGGAAGACCACGCTATTCAGCTGCCGCTTAACGAGCGCTCGCATGGTCTTAACATTGCCACCGTTCCTGAAACCAGCATGGTACGCGAGTTTGGCTTCGTGCTGGCCGTCAAAGCGAATGTGCCTGGCGAACACCTGCAAACCCATTTCCCTGCGCAGATGAAAATCGCGCCGGTGTCGAAAATCCGCGATCTGGTCCAGCTTCAGCTGCCGGGCATTATGCTGCGCGCCATGCCGGTCGCGCCGCCGCAGATCCCGTGGCATGCAGGCTACAGCTATTTCGAGCTGGAGAAGGGCAGCGAGCTGTGGCACGAGATGGATAAGTCCGGCGCCTTCGCCCTGCACCTGGCAGGGGAGTTCCCGGGGCTGGATATGGAGTTTTGGGCCATCCGTAGCCCGACAGAATAATAAAGCGAGCGCTTAATATGCAGGAACGACAGGATACCGGCAGTGATGCCGCGTTTACCGGAGCCAGTAGCAACAATCAGCTGGTGGCGGCCGCTAATCCGCTGCTCAATGCGATTCCGCAGATCCGTCATTCGGTTTCACATGACGATCAGGTGGCGTTACGCCAGCGCCTGATCGATGAGATTCGCCGTTTTGAAGTCCGCTGTCAGCAGGCGGGGCTACCCTACGAAGTGATCGTCGGGGCGCGTTACTGCCTTTGCACGGCGCTGGATGAGGCCGCTGCGCTTACCCCCTGGGGCAGCAGCGGCGTCTGGTCAAGCAATGGCCTGCTGGTGACGTTCCATAACGAAACCTGGGGCGGCGAGAAGTTTTTCCAGCTGCTGGCGCGTCTGTCGCAGAACCCGCGCGAACATATCCTGCTGCTGGAGATGATCAACTACTGCCTGCTGCTCGGTTTCGAAGGGCGTTACCGTGTGCTGGACAATGGTCGCACCCAGCTTGAGACCATCAAGCAGCGGCTGTGGCAGATGATTCGCGGCGTGCGGGGCAGCTATCCGCCACCGCTGTCTCCCCACCCGGAAGATCGCCCGGTGCTGCGTAAGCTGTGGCGGCCGATGGTTCCCCTGTGGGCCTGCGTGGCGCTGGCCGGGTTTATCGCCTGCCTGTTTTATATCGTCCTTAACTGGCGTCTTGGCGATAACACCAGTCCGGTCCTGGCGAAGATTTATCAGTCCCAGCTGCCGGAAACCACCATTCAGCAACCGGCCCGTCAGTTACCCGCTGTGCTAAACCTGCGCGGCTTCCTGAAGCCTGAAATCGAGGCAGGTCTGGTCGCGGTAAAAGATGAAGCGGATCGCAGCGTCGTTATCCTGAAAGGAGACGGGCTGTTTGCCTCCGCCTCGACGGTGGTGCGTGACCGTTATGAACCGGTTGTTAACCGCATTGCGCAGGCGATGAACAACGTCAGCGGCAAAATTCTGGTGGTGGGATACAGCGACAACGTTCCAATCCGCAGCGCGCGCTTCGCTTCCAACTACGAGCTTTCTCTGGAACGCGCCCGCTCGGTACAGAAAATGCTGCAAGGAAGCCTCTCTCAGCCAGACCGCGTGAAAGCGGAAGGGCGGGGTGAGATTAACCCGGTAGCACCGAACACGACGCCGGAAAACCGCGCCCGTAACCGCCGTGTGGAAATTACTCTGCTGGTGTCGCCTGAAAACACTCAGGCTGAGCTGAACGGATTGCCGCAAGGAAACTAAGGATGCTGACTACACTTCTTTCCATTCTGACCAACCGCATTCTGTGGAGCTTCCTGGGCGTAACCGCGCTTGCGGCGGTGATCTGGATGATTGGTCCGCTGTTGTCCATTGTGGATACCCGACCCCTGGAATCTGAACAGAACCGCATTATCAGTATTGCTGTGGTCTATCTGCTCTGGGCGCAGGGACACATTCTGCCGCGTCTTTATAACGCCTGGCTGAACCGCAAGCTGATGGACAAGCTCAACGAGAACACCACCAGCCCGGAAGCGGCGGATCCGCAGAAACGCCTGAACAGCGAGGAGCAAATCCTTGCCAGCCGTTTCGATGAAGCCGCGCAGATGCTCAAAAAAGCGCACTTCAGCAAAGCAGGACAGGGCGCCCAGTGGACGCAACGCTTCAGCACGCAATACCTGTATCAACTGCCGTGGTACGTCATTATTGGCGCACCGGGCTCCGGTAAAACCACGGCGCTGGTTAACTCCGGACTGCAATTCCCGCTGGCTGACCGTTTCGGTAAGACCGCACTGCGGGGTATCGGCGGTACGCGCAACTGCGACTGGTGGTTCACCAACGAGGCTGTTCTGCTCGACACGGCGGGCCGCTATACCACGCAAGAAAGCGAGCAGGTGCAGGACGCCGGTGAATGGCTGCAGTTCATGGGGTTACTGCGTAAGTACCGTCGTCGTCAGCCGATCAACGGCGTCATTGTCACCATCAGCATCTCTGATCTGCTCACCCAGTCTGCGGAGGCGTCACGCCAGCAGGCGGTGAATCTGCGCCAGCGTCTTTCTGAACTGCATGAGCAGCTGGGTATCCGCTTCCCGGTTTACGTGATGGTCACCAAAGCTGACCTGCTCAAAGGCTTCCGTGCGTGGTTTGCCGACTACGACAAAGCGCAGCGGGACCAGATTTGGGGCTTTACGCTGCCGTGGGAGCAGACTAAACACGCCGATTACGACCTGATGGGCAACTTCCAGCAAGAGTTCTCGCTCTTGCAGCAGCGCCTCGATGCCGGGCTGCCGGAAACCATGCTGAAAGAGCATGACGCGAAAACCCGTGCTGAAGCGTATCTCTTCCCGCAGGAGTTCGCCGCATTGCGTCCCCTGCTGGCGGATTACCTGAGCACGGTCTTCGCCCGCTCCAACTTTGAAACCGAGTTCTCTCCACGTGGGATCTACTTTGCCAGCGGCACCCAGGAAGGGATGCCGTTTGACCGCGTAATGGGCGAACTGAACCGTGCGCTCTCTCTGCCGGAAGGGGGAGAGAGTGATAACTGGGATTCGGTAAGTAAAGACGCGCCGATCCCTGGGGCGAAAGGCCAAAGCTTCTTTATTAAAAACCTGCTGCAAAACGTCATTTTCCAGGAAGCCGGCATTGCCGGAGAAAACCGCTGGTGGGAACTGCGTAACCGGGCGGTGATCTGGTCCGGCTATGCGGCGCTGCTGGCCCTGCTGGTGATACTCGGCGGACTGTGGCTGACCAGCTATGCCAAAAATAAGGCCTATCTGGAAGAGGTGGATGCGAAGGTGCCGCTGCTGGATCAGCAGAGCAAAGCCTTGCAGAACCAGCCGCAGCGCGATCTGTTCGATCTGCTGCCGCTGATGAATGGTCTGGTTGATCTGCCAAAAAGCGATGCGTTTGATGTAAACGATCCGCCGGTTTCCCGTCGCATGGGGCTCTACCGCGGAGATGACGTCAGCGATGCCTCTCAGTCTCTGTACCAGAAAGCGCTGGATCAGCTGCTCTTGCCAGCGGTCGCCATGCACATCACCACCTGGCTTCGCAACGATAATGGCAGCGACGTGGAGTACAGCTATGAAGCGCTGAAAGCCTATCAGATGCTTTACCAGCCGAAGCACTACGACGGCAAATTCCTGCATTCATGGGTGATGCTCAATCTGCAGCGTAACCTGCCGCAGAACGTGACGAAAGCGCAGCTGCAACAGCTTGAATGGCACCTGACGCAGTTGCTGGAGCCGAAAATTCAGGCTTCGCCGTACGCGCAGGACGCGTCCTTGGTGGCGCGTGAACGCGCGCTGATCAATCAGCAGCCGTTATCCACTCGCGTGTATGGTCGTCTTAAGCGTCTGCTGGAGCATGATGAAAACCTTAAGCCGGTCTCCCTTTCCGACCTGGGCGGACCGCAGAGCGAGCTGGTGTTTTCACGCAAAAGCGGCAAGTCGGTAAGCGACGGCGTGCCGGGTCTTTATACGCCAGACGGTTACTGGAAAAGCTTTAACAGCCAGATCGACAGCGTGACCACCGCACTGCATGAAGACGACGCCTGGGTGTTGGGCGCCGCGACGGCGCAGGAGGATAAACAGCAGATCGACAACGCCGTGCGTCAGCTCTACATGCGCGACTTTATCGCTACCTGGGATCGCTTTCTCGCCGACATTCAGCTTAACAACAGCGCCGATCTTTCCCAGCGCATCAACACAGCGCGTCTGCTCTCAGGCGCAAACTCACCCCTGCGCCGTCTGGTGCAGAACCTGAGCCAGGTGCTGACGCTGTCGCGCGATACGCCAGCCCCGGAAGACGCCGGTAAAGCGCAGGCGCAGAGCAACCGTGCCACCCGCACGCTGGAAGCGCTGTTCAGCAATAATGACACTGCCCCGACGCAGGCCGCTGCCGTTACCCAGGCCCCGGAACAGCTGGTGACGGACCACTACGCCCCGATGATTGAGCTGGCTCAGCCGCTGGAGAAGGGGGGCAAGACCATCGTCTTTGATGATTTTCTTAAGCAGGTGGATGAGCTTTATCGTTACCTGACCGCCGTACAGGATGCCGCCAACAGCGGCATGCCAGCGCCGGGCGGCGAGGCGATCAGCCGTCTGCAGGCCAGCGCCGGTCGTCTGCCGGGTGGGCTGCAAACCATGTTCAGCAATATGGCGGTGGGTGCCAGCAGCGATACCCAGCGCCGCGATCTGGAGAATGTGCGTAAGCGGATTAACGTCGAAGTGGGCGGGTTCTGCCGCCAGGCCATTGCCGGGCGTTATCCGCTGGTGCGTAGCGCCAGCACGGAAGTCACCCCAGACGACCTCGCCCGCATGTTTGCGCCTGGTACCGGGCTGATGGACACCTTCTTTCGCGACAACCTGACCAATAAAGTCGATACCACCCAGGCAAACTGGCGCTTTATGCCGGGCATCGACGGTAAAACGCTGCCGGGAAGTGAAGGGCTGCTGAGACCGTTCCAGCAGGCCCAGTCGATTCGCGACGCTTTCTTTGCGAATGGTGCCACCACGCCGTCTTTCAAGGTCACGGTACGCACCGTGCGAATGGATAACACCATCCTGAACCTGACGCTGGACGTTGACGGCCAGCTGCTGCGCTACAGCCACGGTCCGCAAGCCGTTCAAATCATGAACTGGCCGGGGCCGGGTGGCACCAACCAGGTCCGCATGCAGCTGGGGCTGGCTAACGGCAGCACAGCGACGCTGGTGACCAACGGCGCCTGGGCACTCAACCGCTTTTTCGACAAAGCGAGCACCAGCCCGGGCGCAGGTAGCCTGAGCCGTCAGGCCACCTTCAACGTCGACGGACATCAGGTCACGCTGGAGTTTGCGCCAAACAGCATTCGCAATCCGTTCCAGCTACCCCGTTTCTCATGCCCATAACCGCAAGGACAGCCGTATGACGAATACCCCTGCGATGAACCGCTACAGCTGGTATGGCAAATTACCCAGCGCCGGAGATTTCCTGCAGCGCCGCTTTCCTGACACCTTACAGCGCCAGTGGTCGCACTGGTTTCAGGTTGGCCTGCTTGCCTGGCAGCAGGAAGAGCAGCGTAGCGGAGAACGCCCGTTCACCAAAGCGCCGGTGTGGAATTTTGTTGTCCCCCCAATGCTGGGCAGCCAGATGATCCAGATGGGCTGCCTGCTGCCCGGTCGGGACAGCGTTGGCCGACAATACCCGGTGTGCATCCAGCTGAGCTTCGCCCCGTCAGAGTGGTCGACCAGCCTGCTCAGCCAGGCGGAAAGCTGGTATCAGCAGATAGGTCGTCTGGGACTGCACGCGGTGCGCAACAGTTTTTCCGCCTCGCAGCTGGATGAAATGCTGATGTCCATTCCGGCTCCGCAGCCCGTCGAGCCGCAAAAGCGTTCCGACATCCTTGACGTGATTGGCTATGACGAGGACGGTCAGAGCACGCTTGGCTGGCCGCAGGCGGCAGAGTGTTTTGACCCGCTGCGTCAGACCAGCTACTGGTGGACCAACCGCTGCGACGGTTACCCGCTGTACACCCATGTCCACAGCGGCAACTTTACCGGGCAGCTTTTCACCCTGCTGTTCGACCCGGCAGGGGGCGCCCGCCCGGGACGTCACGGTCTTTATCCGCCCATGTTTGAATAAGCAGGGATCTCATGAATATCGAAGAATTTCTCGCGCCCATAAGCCCGGATAAACCCTGTGGCGACAATCTGGAATACGACGCTGACTTCCAGGTGATGAACCAGGCAAGCCAGGGGAAAGCGGAACAGCAGTTTGGCGACACCATTATCCCGGCAGAGCCTGCTGACTGGAACACGGTAGAAAAATACGCCACCAGCCTGCTGGCGCGCACGAAAGATTTGCGCGTGATGCTGGCGCTAACCCATGCGTGGACACGCCGCCGCGGGCTGGCAGGCTACGCAGACGGGCTGCTGCTGGTGCAGGAGGCGCTCGCGCGCTACTGGGAGCCGCTTTATCCGCTTCTGGAGGAGTATGGCGAAACCGACCCGTTCTATCGGATTAATGCCCTGGCGGGGCTGAGCGATAAATCTGAACTCACCATTGCGGTACGTAACGCCTCGCTGCTGCGTTCAAACGGCGATGAAATTTCGCTGCGGGACGCCCAGGCACTGCTGGACGGCAGTAAAACTGAATGCCCGGACTATCCGGGGGGCCGTCCAAGATTGATTGACGAACTGGCCCGCGGCGACCAGCCAGGGACTGCCGCGGTAATCGTGATTAACGAGCGGTTGCTGGCCATCCGCGCGCTGCTTACCGGATATCTCGGTGAAAGCGGTGTACCCGAGATGGAACAACTGCTGAAGACCACAGGACTGGTCGCCAGTGCCTGTCAGGTGACCGACATCAGCAAGCTGTTGCCGGGCCGCGAGGCGCAGGCTGAACCGCAAGCCGATCATCAACCTGCGGCAACACAACCCGTTCAGCCGGTTACCGACTGGCGCAGCGTGCAGGTCACCAGCCGTGCCGATGCGCAGCTGATGCTGGAAAAAGCAAAACAGTATTTTGCGCAGTACGAACCGAGCCACCCCGCACCGCTGATGATTGAACGGGTGCAGCGGCTGTCAGAACTTAACTTTATGGACATTATTCGCGACCTGGCGCCAGACGGCGTTAACCAACTGGAAAACATCTTTGGACGCCGCGAATAACGCGTCCAGGCATTATGACGACAGGCATGGAGCCTGCCGTTTCACCTTCACCGCGCATCTTTGATGGAGAACATCATGGCAATGAGTAACAGTGGGCAGAAATTCATCGCACGTAACCGTGCCCCCCGCGTGCAGATCGAGTACGACGTAGAGATCTACGGTGCAGAACGTAAGATTCAGCTGCCGTTTGTGATGGGCGTCATGGCCGATCTGGTCGGTAAACCGGTGGAAAACCTGCCGGCGGTCGACGATCGCAAATTCCTTGAAATCGACATCGACAACTTTGACGAACGCATGAAGGCGCTGAAGCCGCGCGTGGCGTTCCAGGTGGATAATACCCTGACCGGCGAAGGTAAGCTCAACGTCGATCTGACCTTCGACAGCATGGACGACTTCCTGCCGGACGCGGTGGCCCGCAAGGTGGAGCCGCTGAACAAGCTGCTGGAAGCACGTACTCAGCTCTCCAACCTGCTGACCTACATGGACGGCAAAAACGGCGCGGAAGAGCTGATCGCAAAAATTCTGCAGGATCCGACGCTGCTCAAATCTCTGAGCCAGTTGCCGAAAAATGACGACAGTGCGAAAGGTAGCGAGGAATAATCGATGAGCAACCAGACTCAACAACATGAGCAGCAGGCGGGTCAGGCCTTCAGCCAGGATGAATTCAGCGCGCTGCTGAACAAAGAGTTCCGCCCGAAAACCGATCAGGCGCGTTCTGCCGTGGAAAGCGCGGTCAAGACCCTGGCACAGCAGGCGCTGGAGAATACCGTTACCTTCTCTAACGATACCTATCGCACCATTCAGAACCTGATTGCCGGTATCGACGAACAACTCTCTCAGCAGGTGAACCAGATCATTCACCACGAAGAGTTTCAGAAGCTGGAGAGCGCCTGGCGCGGTCTGAGCTACCTGGTGAACAACACCGAAACTGACGAGATGCTGAAGATCCGCTTTATGAGCATCTCCAAGCAGGAGCTGGGCCGTACCCTGAAGCGCTTCAAGGGCGTGGGCTGGGACCAGAGCCCGATCTTCAAGAAAATCTACGAGCAGGAGTACGGTCAGTTTGGCGGCGAGCCGTTTGGCTGCATCGTGGGCGACTACTACTTCGACCACAGCCCGCAGGACGTTGAGCTGCTGGGCGAAATGGCGCGCATCGGCTCTGCGGCACACTGTCCGTTCATCACCGGTACCGCACCGGGCGTGATGCAGATGGAGTCCTGGCAGGAGCTGGCTAACCCGCGCGACCTGACCAAAATCTTCCAGAATACCGAATACGCGGCCTGGCGTTCACTGCGTGAATCTGAAGATGCCCGTTACCTGGGGCTGGTGATGCCGCGCTTCCTGTCGCGCCTGCCGTATGGCATCCGCACTAACCCGGTCGACAGCTTTGATTTTGAAGAGCAGACCGACGGCGCAAACCACAACAGCTATTCG